>NZ_PDJI01000004.1:305746-611492 GCF_002563695.1 Georgenia soli
ATCGAGGCCGGGAACAGCTCCGCGTAGAACGCCGCCTGGGGGCCGTACGTGAAGCCGAGCCCCACCGTGAGCAGCGCCAGCGCGGAGAACAGCAGGCCGATGTTGCCGGTGTTCACGAGCGGGAACAGGGCGAAGACACCGGCGAGCTGGAGGACCCAGCCGAGGAGGTAGGTCGTGCGCCGCCCGATGCGGTCGGAGACCCAGCCCGCGACGATCGTCGAGAGCAGCCACGTGACGGCCGAGCCGGTGACCGCCCAGAGCACCGGGCCGCGGTCGAGGGCGAGCGGGCCGTCAGGGTTGGTCGAGTAGTTCTGGATGTAGCCGCCGGTCGTCATGTACCCCACCGCGTTGTTGCCGGCGAAGACGAGGGCGGCGACGACCACGAGGACCGTGTGCTTGCGGAAGAGCCGCAGGATCGGCATCTGGGCCTCCTCGCGCCGCTCGGACAGCTCGGCGAAGACCGGGCTCTCCTCCACCTTCCGACGCACGTAGTGGCCGACGACGATGAGGACGACGCTCAGCAGGAACGGGACGCGCCAGCCCCAGGCGAGGAACGCGTCACCGGGGGCGATCATCGCCATGACGGCCATGACGCCCGACGCGAGGAGCAGACCCAGCGGCACACCGGTCTGGGGTCCCGCACCGAAGAGGCCGCGCTTGTTGCTCGGCGCGTGCTCGACGGCCATGAGGACCGCGCCGCCCCACTCGCCGCCGGCGGAGATGCCCTGGACGATGCGCAGGAGGACGAGGATGATCGGGGCCGCGACCCCGATGGTCTCGTACGTCGGCAGGATGCCGATCAGCGAGGTGGCGAGGCCCATCATGACGAGCGTGACCATCAGGACGAGCTTGCGGCCGTACTTGTCACCGAGGTGACCGGCGATGAACGCGCCGAACGGGCGGAAGAGGAAGCTCACGCCCACGGTGGCGAAGGACAGCAGGATGCTGTTGGAGCCGAGCGGGGCGAAGAAGGCCTGCGCGAAGACGAGCCCGGCGGCGAAGGCGTAGATGAAGAAGTCGTACCACTCCACGGTCGTCCCGATGACGGTCGCGAAGACGACGCGGCGGCGCTCGGCGGTGGTGGCGACTGGCCCCGGCGTGGTGCCGTTGGGGGCGGTGTTGGTGCTCATGTTCTTGACTCCTGTGTCGAAGCGACATCGTTGTCCGCGCCAGAGCCGCGCTGGCGGCGGGCGTCTGGTCGTCACGTCCGCCGGCTGGCCGGCTTGCCGTGTCGCGACCGATGATATACGATTTCAGTTACTACGCAAGGGGCGAGGGAGCTCATGACCGCAGACATCATCACCACCGGCGTCGACCCGAGGTTCTCCGGCCTTCCCGGCCGCCCGGGAAAGATCGTCGCCGTCCACCTCAGCTACGCCTCCCGTGCCGACCAGCGCGGGCGTCGTCCGGCCGCGCCGTCGTACTTCTTCAAGCCGTCGAGCTCCGTCGCCGCCTCGGGGGGCACGATCGAGCGGCCGGGCGGCACGGAGCTGCTCGCCTTCGAGGGCGAGATCGCCCTCGTCATCGGCACCGCCGCCCGGCGCGTCCCGCTCGCGGACGCCTGGGACCACGTCGCGTGGGTCACGGCGGCGAACGACTTCGGTCTCTACGACCTGCGCGCCAACGACAAGGGCTCCAACGTGCGCTCCAAGGGCGGCGACGGCTTCACCCCCGTCGGGCCCGAGCTCGTCGACGCCCGCACCGTCGACCCGGCGGCGCTACGCCTGCGCACCTGGGTGAACGGCGAGCTCCGGCAGGACGACACCAGCGCCGGCCTGATCTTCCCGCTCGCCCAGTTCGTGGCCGACCTCTCCCAGCACTTCACCCTCGAGCCGGGCGACGTCATCCTGACCGGGACGCCCGCCGGCTCGTCCGTCGTCGTCCCGGGCGACGTCGTCGAGGTGGAGGTGGACGCCCCCGACGCACCGGGCGCCCCCACCTCCGGCCGTCTCCTCACCACTGTCACGCAGGGCGAGCACGGCTTCGACGACGCGGTCGGCTCGCTCCCGGCGGTCGACGACCACCAGCGGGCCGAGGCCTGGGGCTCGCGGGCGGCCGCGGGCCTCGAGCCCGAGCCGGAGCCCTTCCGCCTCAGCGCGGAGCTCCGCGAGAAGCTCGGCCGCGCCCCCGTGGCCGGGCTGAGCGCCCAGCTCCGCAAGCGGGGCCTCGACAACGTCAGCATCGACGGCGTCCGGCCCATGCACCCCGGCGCCAAGGTCGTCGGCACCGCCCGCACGCTGCGGTTCGTGCCGAACCGCGAGGACCTGTTCAAGAGCCACGGCGGCGGCTACAACGCGCAGAAGCGTGCGTTCGACGCCGTCGGGGAGGGCGAGGTCATCGTCATCGAGGCCCGCGGCGAGACCGGGTCCGGCACGCTCGGCGACATCCTCGCCCTGCGCGCCCACGCGCGCGGCGCGGCCGGCATCGTCACCGACGGCGGCGTGCGGGATCACGACGCCGTCGCCGCCGTCGGCATCCCCGTGTACTCCAACGGGGCCCACCCCGCCGTCCTCGGCCGCCGGCACGTCCCGTGGGACACCGACGTCGCCGTCGCCTGCGGCGGGGCGACCGTGCAGCCCGGCGACGTCCTCGTCGGGGACAGGGACGGCGTCGTCGTCATCCCGCCGGCCCTCGTCGAGGAGGTCGTCGACGCGACGCTCGCCCAGGAGGACGAGGACGCCTGGATCGCGGAGCAGGTCACGGCGGGCCACCCCGTCGACGGGCTCTTCCCGATGAACGCCGAGTGGCGAGCGAGGTACGAGGCATGGCGCGCCAGCCGCTGACGGAGGTCGTGGCGCCCGGGACCGCCGGCGCCCTGAGCAAGTCGCAGCGGGCCTACGCCTGGATCAAGGAACGCATCACGAGCCAGGAGTTCACCCCGGGCTACCGGCTCGTCCTGTCCGCGCTCGCCGACGACCTCGGCATGAGCGTCGTGCCCGTGCGGGAGGCGATCCGCCAGCTCGAGGCGGAGGGCCTGGTCACGTTCAAGCGCAACGTCGGCGCCCACGTGTCGATGGTGGACGACTCCCAGTACCGGCACAGCATGCAGACGCTGGCGATCCTGGAGGGCGCGGCGACCGCGCTCTCCGCCCGGCGCCTCAGCGCGGCCGACGTGCGCAGCGCCCGGGAGGTCAACGCCCGGATGATCGACGCGCTGGACCAGTTCGACCCGCCGGCGTTCACACGCCTGAACCAGCAGTTCCACTCGATCCTGTACCAGCACTGCGACAACCCGCGGATGCTCGAGCTCGTCGACGCGGAGTGGGCGCGCCTGGGCCACCTGCGCGCCTCGACCTTCAGCTTCGTGCCGGGACGCGCGCAGGAGTCCGTGCGTGAGCACGAGAACATCGTCCGCCTGATCGAGGCCGGGGCCGCCCTCGCCGAGATCGAGAGGGCGGCCCGGGAGCACCGCTTCGCCACCCTCGACGCCTACATGACCCGCGAGCGCCCGGAGCAGTCCCTGGGCGGGCCCGCACACGACCCCCACCCGACCGGAGGCACCCAGTGAGTGACATCAGCACCGACCCGGCGACCACGACGGTTCCCCGTCACGTCCCTGCCGACCTGCCCGAGCGGATCCAGCACTACATCGACGGCGAGTTCGTCGACTCGGCGGACGGCGCGACCTTCGAGGTCCTCGACCCGGTCTCGAACGAGACCTACCTGCACGCCGCGGCGGGCAAGAAGGCCGACATCGACCGCGCCGTCGCCGCGGCGAGGCGCGCGTTCGAGGAGGGCCCGTGGCCGAAGATGCTGCCGCGCGAGCGCTCCCGCGTCCTGCACCGCATCGCCGACATCGTCGAGTCCCGCGACGCCCGGCTCGCCGAGCTGGAGAGCTTCGACTCCGGCCTGCCGATCACCCAGGCGCTCGGCCAGGCGCGCCGCGCCGCCGAGAACTTCCGGTTCTTCGCCGACCTGATCGTCGCCCAGGCCGACGACACCTACAAGGTGCCCGGCCGCCAGATCAACTACGTCAACCGCAAGCCCATCGGCGTCGCCGGGCTCATCACGCCCTGGAACACGCCGTTCATGCTCGAGTCGTGGAAGCTCGGCCCGGCGCTGGCCACCGGCAACACCGTGGTGCTCAAGCCCGCCGAGTTCACGCCGCTCTCGGCGTCGCTGTGGGCCGGCATCTTCGAGGAGGCCGGACTGCCGAAGGGCGTGTTCAACCTCGTCAACGGGTTCGGCGAGGACGCCGGCGACGCGCTCGTCAAGCACCCCGACGTGCCGCTCATCTCCTTCACGGGCGAGAGCCGGACCGGGCAGATCATCTTCGGCAACGCCGCCCCGTACCTCAAGGGCCTGTCCATGGAGCTCGGCGGCAAGTCCCCCGCCGTCGTCTTCGCCGACGCCGACCTCGAGGCCGCCGTCGACGCGACGATCTTCGGGGTGTTCTCCCTCAACGGCGAGCGTTGCACGGCGGGCAGCCGCATCCTCGTCCAGCGCGAGATCTACGACGAGTTCGTCGAGCGCTACGCCGCCCAGGCCAAGCGCGTCGTCGTCGGCCCCCCGCACGACCCGAGGACCGAGGTCGGCGCGCTCGTGCACCCCGAGCACTACGACAAGGTCATGAGCTACATCGAGATCGGCAAGACCGAGGGGCGCCTCGTCGCCGGCGGCGGTCGGCCGGAGGGCTTCCCCACGGGCAACTACGTCGCCCCCACCGTCTTCGCCGACGTCGCCCCCGACGCCCGCATCTTCCAGGAGGAGATCTTCGGGCCGGTCGTCGCGATCACCCCGTTCGACACAGACGAGGAGGCCCTGCGCCTCGCGAACGGCGTGAAGTACGGCCTCGCCGCGTACATCTGGACCAACGACCTCAAGCGGGCGCACAACTTCTCCCAGGCCGTCGAGGCGGGGATGGTCTGGCTCAACAGCAACAACGTCCGTGACCTGCGCACGCCGTTCGGCGGCGTCAAGGCCTCGGGCCTGGGGCACGAGGGCGGCTACCGCTCGATCGACTTCTACACCGACCAGCAGGCCGTGCACATCACCCTCGGGAAGGTGCACAACCCCACCTTCGGCAAGGTCGAGACCCACGAGCCCACGGACCTGGACGACCCGGACCCCCGCTGAGCACCCCCACCCGTACGGAAGGCAAGGACGCTGACGTGACCAAGCGTGACCAGATGACCCCCACCACCTCCGGCTTCTTCGTGTCGCAGGAGGCACCCATCCACACCGACAACCCCGTCCCCACCCCGAGCGTGCCGGCGCCGGACATCCTGCGCTGCGCCTACATGGAGCTCGTGGTCACCGACCTGACGGCCTCCCGGAACTTCTACGTCGACGTGCTCGGCCTCACGGTGACGGAGGAGGACGAGGAGACCGTCTACCTGCGGAGCATCGAGGAGTTCATCCACCACAACCTCGTGCTGCGCAAGGGACCGGTCGCCGCCGTGGCGGCGTTCTCCTACCGGGTGCGCAGCCCGGAGGACCTGGACAAGGCCGTCGCCTTCTACACCGAGCTCGGCTGCCGCGTGGAGCGCCGTGCGGAGGGCTTCACCAAGGGCATCGGGGACTCGGTCCGCGTGGAGGACCCGCTCGGCTTCCCGTACGAGTTCTTCCACGACGTCGAGCACGTCGAGCGTCTCGCGTGGCGCTACGACCTCTACACCCCGGGGGCGCTCGTGCGCCTCGACCACTTCAACCAGGTCACCCCGGACGTGCCGCGCGCGACGAAGTTCATGCAGGACCTCGGCTTCCGCGTCACCGAGGACATCCAGGACGAGGAGGGCACGGTCTACGCGGCGTGGATGCGCCGCAAGCCGACCGTCCACGACACCGCGATGACCGGCGGGGACGGTCCGCGGATGCACCACGTCGCGTTCGCCACGCACGAGAAGCACAACATCCTCGCGATCTGCGACAAGCTGGGCGCGCTGCGCATGTCGGACCGCATCGAGCGCGGCCCCGGCCGGCACGGGGTGTCCAACGCCTTCTACCTCTACCTGCGCGACCCGGACGGTCACCGCGTGGAGATCTACACGCAGGACTACTACACGGGCGACCCGGACAACCCGGTCGTCACCTGGGACGTCCACGACAACCAGCGGCGTGACTGGTGGGGCACGCCGGTCGTCCCGTCCTGGTACACCGAGGCGTCCCTCGTGCTCGACCTGGACGGCAACCCCCAGCCGGTTCGCGAGCGGACCGACACCAGCGAGATGGCCGTGACCATCGGGGCCGACGGCTTCTCGTACACCCGCCGCGAGGAGGGCGAGGAGTCGATGCCGAGCTGGAAGCAGGGCGAGTACAAGCTCGGCCACCAGCTGTGACCACCCGCTCGCGCCGTCCCGACGGCGGGACGCACCCAGGACTAGGAGGAACGGATGCTGCCGGCTGAGACCATCGCGGGGATCGCGGACGAGCTCGCCGCCGCCGAGCGGGACCGCACGATGGTGCCGCTGCTGACGAAGCGGTACGACGGCATGACGGTCGAGGACTCGTACGCCGTGCAGAACGAGTGGCGGCGCCGGGCCATCGACGCCGGCCGGCGGCCGGTGGGCCGCAAGATCGGTCTGACGTCGAAGGTCATGCAGGCGGCGACCGGCATCGACGAGCCCGACTACGGCGCCATCTTCGCGGACATGGTCTTCGACAACGGCTCCGTCATCGAGCACGACCGGTTCTCGAACGTGCGCATCGAGGTCGAGCTGGCCTTCAAGCTGGCCGAGCCGGTCGACGGCCCGGACGCCACCGTGTTCGACGTGCTCCGGGCGACCGAGTACGTGGTGCCGGCGCTGGAGATCCTGTCCTCGCGCATCGAGCTCGAGGGCCGCACGATCGTCGACACCATCAGCGACAACGCCGCGATGGGCGCGATGGTCTACGGCGGCAACCCGGTCCGGCCGGGCGAGGTGGACCTGCGGTGGGTCTCGGCCCTGCTGTACCGCAACGAGACCATCGAGGAGTCGGGCGTCGCGGGCGCCGTGCTCAACCACCCCGCCATGGGGGTGGCGTGGCTGGCGAACAAGCTCGCCCAGCACGGCGACCGCCTCGAGGCCGGTGAGCTCGTCCTCGCCGGCTCGTTCACCCGCCCCATGTGGGTGCACCCGGGCGACACCGTGCTCGCCGACTTCCGAGAGCTGGGGACGATCTCGTGCCGCTTCGTCTGACGCCCACCTTCCGCCACGCCCTGACGGGCCAGCAGGCGAAGGGCCACGCGGCCCGGCCGCTGGCGGGGATCTGGGTCTGCAGCGGCAGCCCGCTGGTGGCCGAGATCGTCGCCGGCTCGGGGATCGACTGGGTGCTGATCGACATGGAGCACTCCCCCAACGGCCTGGAGTCGGTGCTCGCCCAGCTGCAGGCCGTCGCCGCCTACCCCGTCACCCCGCTCGTGCGGGTGCCGATCGGGGACGTGGTGACGATCAAGCAGGTCCTCGACCTCGGCGCGCAGAACCTGCTCGTGCCCATGGTCTCCTCCGGCGCGGAGGCCCGCGCCGTCGTCGAGGCGGTCCGCTACCCCCCGCGGGGGCGCCGCGGCGTCGGCTCGGCGCTGGCGCGGTCCGCGCGGTGGAACCGGGTCGAGGGGTACCTCGCGGACGCCGACGAGCACGTCTCGCTGTTCGTCCAGATCGAGACCGCCGAGGGCGTCGAGGCGGCCGCGGACATCGCGGCCGTCGACGGCGTCGACGGGGTCTTCGTCGGGCCGTCCGACCTGGCGGCGTCCATGGGACTGATCGGCCGGCAGAGCCATCCCGACGTCGTCGCCGCGGTGCACCGCGCGTTCGAGGCGGTCCGGGCGGCAGGCAAGCCGGTCGGGGTCAACGCCTTCGACCACGCCGTGGCCCGCTCGTACATCGACGCCGGAGCCTCCTTCGTGCTCGTGGGCGCGGACGTGGCGCTCCTCGCCCGCGGCTCGGAGGCGCTCGCCGCGGCGTTCGTCACCACCTCCGACGACGGCGCCCGCGAGAGCTACTGAGCCGCGCGGTCACGCCGCTCGAGTCGGCCGGGGGCCCGCAGGCCCGTGACCTGCGGGGCCCCCGCCCGTCACCGCTCGCCCGTGGCGCCGTCGCGTGACGCCGCTCCGCCGAACCGGTACCGCAGCCAGACGAGATCGCCCAGTCGTTCGGCTGCCGCGAGCCGGAGCTCGGCGGCGGGCGCCACGGCCTGCCCGTGCCAGGCCCGACCGGACGCTCCCGACCAGGCCGGGTGCACCAGGAGACTGACCTCGTCCACGAGTCCCTCCGCGAGCAGCGCGCCCGTGAGCCCGCCGCCGCTGTCCACCCTCACGACCTTCGTCCCGGCCCGGCGGCCGAGCGCCTCGAGCGCCGCACGCAGGTCGACCCGGTCCTCCCCGACGACAAGCTCCTCCGGCCGCCACCCGCCGTCCTCCCGCGGCGGTGTGGCCCGGCACCGGAGCGCGAGGACGGCGGACCAGTAGCCTGCGTCGCGGAGCTCCCGCCACGCGCTCACGCGGGCGCGGCCGTCGACGACGGCGAGCAACGGGCCTCCGGCAGCCGGACCGGGCCCTGGCGACGCCCGCAGCACCGCCTCCTGGGCGAGGATGGTGTCGGCTCCTGTGAGGGTGACGTCCTCGTGCCAGGTCGCCGCGAGGGCGTAGAACCGTTCGACGTCGACCGGGAACCCGGTCGTCGCCCCGTCGAGAGCGACGGCGACGTGGACGACCACGAACGGTCGGGCCATCTCTGAGATCCTCTCTGGCGCCGTCGTCCGAGCAGCCACCTCCACCCAACCGGCAGAGACGGTGGGCGTCCAGGGACCTGCGTCCCGCCGGTCCCACCGTCGCGTGCTGGACGGGAGCGGCGACCGCCGCCCCGCGCACGGGCCGAGGGCCGGCGGGCGCAGGCGCACCGCACGGCGTACGGTGCGCGGAGGAGGGGATGGCGATGAAGCCGCTTCGCTGGCTGGCAGGTGGTCTGGTGTGGACCGTGGCCGCACTGCTCGGTCTGGTGGGTGCGCTGCTGTGCGTCACGATCGTCCTGCTGCCTCTCGGGCTCGGGGTCCTCATGCTGGCCCGGCGGCTCGTCTCGGTGTCTGCCCGGCTGATGCTTCCCAGGGCGGCGCGACACCCTGCGCAGGAGGCGGGCAGGGCAGCCCGGCGCCAGGGCAGGGACGCCCGCCGGTCCGTCAGGGGCGGCACGAGGCAGCTCCGGCGGAAGGGCAGGAAGACGCTGAAGAAGGCCCGGTCCGCGGTGCGGTGACGGCCGGGTGTCCGCTCAGTGCCCGGGGTGACCTCCTCCGTGGCCCGGCTGCCCCTCCTGCGGCGGGCCGACCCGGTAGGGCCGCATCATCTGGTTGTCCTCGTGCTCGAGGATGGGGCAGTGCCAGACGAACTGCCCGGGCACGGTGAACCGCATCCGCAGCCGCGTGACCTCCCCGGGGTAGGCGATCACCGTCTCCTTCCACCCCTCCTCCCCCGGCTCGGGAGGCCGGACCTGCGAGCCGCTCGCCACGACGACGGTGCGTCTGCCCTCGTCCACGACGACGGGCTGACGCCCGAGCACCTGGAAGGCGACGGCGTGGACGTGGATCGGGTGGGCGTCCCCGGTCGTGTTGTACAGCTCCCACGTCTCCGTCGAGCCGACGCCGGGGTTCTCGGTGACGGGGTCCGTCACGTCGTGAGCGACCCAGTGCCCGTCCTCCTCGACCCGGCCGAGGAGGGCGGCGGACGGCGCGTCCTCGAACCGCCCCGACATCCTCTCGACCAGCGCGAGCCGGCGGACGGCCCCTCCGGTCAGGGGCGCGATCGGCGGCAGGGCGAGGAACTGTGGCGGGGTCGTGCGGTCCGGGCCACGGGCGGGCGTGACGCGGAGCTGGAGGACCTGCCCCGTGGTGCCCGGGTCGGCGGCGAGGAACCGGGCGTCGTCGTCCTCGTCCGGCGGCTCCGGGACCGGCTCGCCGCCGCCGAACGGCGCGTCGGGGCCGACGTTGCGCAGCACGTGGTGCCCGACCGGGACGCCGGTGAGGTCCAGGATGACGTCGGCCCGCTCCGCCGGGCCGAGGAGGAGGCGTGAGCGGTTCCGTGCGCCGGTGATCTCCACCGGCCGGGGAAGGAACCCGGCCTCCGAGCCGATCTGCCACACGCTCGCGCCGGGGACGGCCGAGAAGTCGAGGATGAGGAACCGCGAGTTGCAGCCGTTGAGGAGGCGGAACCGGTACCGGCGCTGCTCGACGTCGAGATAGGGCCAGGTCCGGCCGTTGACCACGAGCGTGCTGCCGAAGAACTCGGGGTTCCAGATCGGCGGCACGTCGCTGTGCGGGACGTACGGCCCCGGCACCTGGTCGAAGAACCGCCGGGTGTCCGGGTAGAAGAGCGACCCGTCCGTGTTGAAGGAGCGGTCCTGGACCACCAGCGGGATCTCGCGGTACGGCCCCGTGGCGGAGCGCCGGTCGCCGCGTCCGGGGGCGGGGCCGGGCAGCACCGCGCGCCTCCCGGTCCGGCTGTCGCGGACCGCCCGGTCGCCGTCCGGACCGCCGCGGACGAGGTAGAAGCCGGCGGGTCCGGCGTAGACGTTGACCCGGGCCATCCCCAGCGTGTGGTCGTGGTACCAGAGCGTCGAGGCGCGCTGCGTGTTGGGGTACTCGAACGTCGCGGTGCCCGGGGACCAGCCGGAGCCCTGGAGCGCCTGGGCCTTCTCGGCGAAGAAGGCGTACCAGGTGCCCTCGCGCGCGTAGGCGGGGTCGATGTCGTCCGCGTCGGGCAGGTACCAGGCCTCGGCGTACCCGTCGGACTCGTCGCCCACGCCGACCGCACCGTGGACGTGGGTGACCATCGGGACGGGCCCGTCGTAGGCGGGTGGCGTGGCGGTGAGGACGGGCGGGCTGTCGCGCCCCGCCGTGCCGCCCGGCGGGTTGGCCCAGTGCAGGGTGGGGTCGACCGGGAGCAGGTGCGGCAGGTGACCGCCGGCGTCGTCGACCAGGTCGTTGACCCAGGTGACCCGGACCCGCCTGCCGTGACGGGCCTCGATCGTCGGGCTCGGGGTGTGGTGGACGTCCGGCGCGTTCCCCGGATCCACCGGGCCGTAGGCCCAGACGGTCGTCGCCGGCAGTCCGGCCGGCAGGATCTGCTGCCGGACCTGGCGGACCGCGATGACGTAGTGGTCGACCTTCTCCCCCGCCCGGTCGGTGCCCCTGCCGCTCCGCGGCATCACCGGCGGGACGGCCAGCGGGGTGACGTACTTCGGGATCCTGGCCGGGTCGAGGGTGCCGCCGGGCAGCGCGGCCGCCGGCACCTCCACGGCCACGGCCCGGCCGCCCACGGCGCCCAGCAGGAACAGGCCCATGCCGGCGCCGCCCGCGCGCAGGACCGTCCGCCTGCTCAGCGTCGCACCGGGCGTCGGCGCGGTGGCCGGCGCACCCTCTCGCTCACTCCTCATCGGACCTCACCTGCCGTCCGGACGGTTGCGGCGGGCGACGGCGTCGATCGTGACGGCGACGACGAGGACGATCGCCGTGACGACGTACTTCGCCGCGGCGCTGAACCCCAGGAGCCCCATCCCGTTGTCGATGGCCGCGATGACGACGCCGCCGAGCACCCCGTGCAGTGCCTTGCCGCGGCCGCCGAACAGGCTCGTCCCGCCGATGACGGCGGCGGCGACGGCGTAGAGGACGAGCGTGCCGCCGTCGAGCGCGGTGGAGATGGACCGCAGACGCGAGGCGTAGACGATGCCGCCGATGCCGGCCGTGAACGAGCACAGCATGAAGGCCAGCGTCCGGGTGCGCGGGAGCCGGATCCCGGCGCGGCGGGCGGCCTCGGCGTTGCCGCCGATGGCGTAGACGTACAGGCCGAAGCGCGTCCGGCCCAGCAGGTACGTCCACGCGGCCAGGACCGCGAAGACGAGCACCACGACCCAGGGCATCCCGTAGACGGGGGCCAGCACGCCGCGGTCGGCGTTGCACAGCAGCACCAGCGCCACGCCTCCGGCGAGGGCGGCGAGGATCTTCGCGACCGTCAGCTGGGGCGGCGGTGCCACGAGGCCTGACTCCCGCCGTCGTCGGTCGTGGCGCCAGGTCTGGCGCGCGAAGACGCCGACGATCACGAGCATCACCACCCAGCCCGCCGCCCGGGTGAGGGTGCCGCCGCCGATGGCGTTGATGACGTCGTCCTGGATGAGGATCGACCCGCCGCTGCCGAGGATCCACAGCATGACGCCCTGCCAGAACAGCAGACCGGCGAGCGTCACAACGAACGAGGGCAGCCCGATCCGGGTGATGAGAGTGCCCTGCAGGAGACCGATGAGCGCGGCCACCACCAGCGCCGCGGCCACCGCCGCCCACCACGGCCAGCCCGTGCTCGGCAGGACCAGCTCGCACATGACGACGGCGCCCATGCCCGCCACGAAGCCGATGGACAGATCGATCTCGCCCAGCAGGAGGGCGAACACCTCCCCCATCGCCAGGAGGCTGAACACGGCCGCCTGCACGAGGAGGTTGACGAGGTTGCCGGCGGTGAGGAAGTGGCTGTTGAGCGACTGGAACAGGATCGCGACGAGCAGGAGGCCCCCCACCACCGGCAGGACGCCCGTCTCCCCGCCCCTGATGCGCTCGAGGGAGAGCCGCAGGTAGTCCCCGACCGACGGCTGCGCGGCCGCACCTGCCACGGCGGCACCCCCGCCCGGGGGCCGCCGGGCCTCCGGCCTCTCGGCGTCCTGGAGCTTCGACATGGCTTCTACCCCGCTGTCCCGGGTGCCTGCACGGTGCGCGTGGAGGCACCTGTCGTCATGAGGTCCACCACGATCTGGCGGTCGAGATCTGCGGTGGGGCGTGCGGCGACCATCCGGCCGAGGTGCAGCACGGCGATCCGGTCGGCCACGGCGAACACGTCGTTGAGGTTGTGAGAGACGAGGAGCACGGCGTGGCCCCGGTCGGCGAGCCGGCGCACCAGGTCGAGCACCATCGCCGTCTGTGCGACGCCGAGCGCCGCGGTGGGCTCGTCCATGATGACGAGCCGGGAGTTCCAGAGCACGGCCTTGGCGATCGCGACGGACTGGCGCTGACCGCCGGAGAGGGAGGCGACGACCTGGCGGACCGACCGGACGGTCGTCACGGCGAGGCTCGAGAGCGTCTCCCGGGCCGCGTGCTCCATCGACTCCTGGTCGAGCTGGCCGAACCGCACCCGCTCGCGGCCCAGGAACATGTTCTGGACGACGTCGAGGTTGTCGCACAGCGCGAGGTCCTGGTAGACGGTCTCGATCCCCCGGGCGGCCGCCTCGCCGGGCGTGCGCACGTGGACCTGCTCGCCGTTCCACCACATCCGTCCCGCGTCCGGCGGGTGGATGCCCGAGATGCACTTGATGAGGACCGACTTCCCGGCCCCGTTGTCGCCCGCCAGCGCCGTCACCTGGCCGGCGGGGATGTCCAGGTCCACGTCGGTCAGTGCCCGGACGGGGCCGAAGTGCTTGCTGACGCCGCGCAGGCGCAGCAGCGGCGTCTCGTCGTCGCCACCCGGCACCGGGGCCGAGCCGGCGGGCTGGGTTGTCGTCGCGTCCGTGGTGTCCTCCTCACGGATGAGGCGGACGTGGCGGGCGAGGCCCACCACGTCCCTCAGCCTGACCTACTTGATGCCGGCTTGCGTGCACGCGGCCGCGACCGCACCGGTGCACAGGCCGGCGACCTTCACCGCCCCGTCCTTGACCACCGTGTCCGCCATGTTCTCGGGAGTCACCCAGATCGGCTTGGTGTAGACCGACTTGATGTCCTTGTTCAGCACGGTGTCCTTGGTGGTGTCGGCGACCAGCGACGCCGGTGGCTCCTGCCCCGCCCGGAGGTAGATGGCCAGGGCGGCAGCGGCCTGGGCCTCGAGGTAGATGGGCTTGTAGACCGTGCCGCACTGGTACCCGGTGAGGATGTTCTGCAGGCCCGGGAGCGACGCGTCCTGCCCCGTGGTCGGGAACTTCTTCGCCGGGGTGCCGTTCTTCTTCAGCACCGCGATGACGGCGTTGGCGTTGTCGTCGTTCGGGGTCACGACCGCGTTCATGGCCGGGTTGGCGGTGAGCTGCTGCTCGAACGTCGTGGCGGCGACCGACGGCGTCCAGGTGCCGGCCGGCTCGCCCACCTTGGTGAAGGTGCCGTCCTTGAACTTGGGGTCGAGGACGCCGTTGTACCCCTCGGCGAAGAGCTTCGCGTTGTTGTCCGACGGGTCGCCGTCCATGACGAGGACGTTCGGGTTCGAGACCTTCCAGGCCGAGATGCAGTCCACCGCGCCCTGCCCGATGAGCTTGCCGACCTCGACGTTGTCGAAGCTGACGTAGTACCGGTCCGCGGGGCCGCCCGTGACCAGCCGGTCGTAGTCGATCACCTTCACGCCCGCGGCCTCGGCCTTGGACTCGATCGCGGCGCCGCTGCCGGGGTCGAGCGGGTCGACGAGCAGCACGGACGCCCCCGCGTTGATGTCCGCCTCGGCCTGAGTCTGCATCGTCGCGGCGCTGCCGTTGGCGTTGTCGATCTTGAAGTCGCCCGACGTCAGGCCCGCGGCCTCGAACGCCTTCGTGAGGTAGGGCGCGTCGTACTGCACGTAGCGGGTGGACGTCGTCGTGTCGGGCAGGAGGACGCCGATCATGCCCTTGCCCTGCGCCGCGAGGTCCGTCAGCTGCTTCATGGCCGCGAAGTCGGCCGTGAAGTCGGTCGCGGCGATCTGGGGCACCGAGCTGGTCGACGTGGACTGCGTCGTCGACGACGACGTCGTGCCGGTGGAGCTGCAGGCCGTGAGCACGAGCCCGAGACAGAGGGTCGCGCTCGTGAGCACGAGTCCCTCGCGTACGGTCCTTCTCATCGGGTCTTCCTCCGTTGGTGACTGGCCCCCGTACTGCGGTGGACCCTCCGCTCCCGGTGAGGAGCGGAGGGAGGAAGGTCGCGGCGCCGCGGCGCACGCACCGTCGCGTGCACCGCGTGCCCGGACCGGACGACGCGCAACAGACACGGCCGGGACAGCCGCTGGGACAGCGCACGCTCCGGCCGCCAGGACGAGTCTGCCCCGACACCCGTGACGCGACCGTGACGGGCGGGTTCCCTCTTCGCGTGGGTGCCCGGTCAGCCCCTCCGGCCGGCCTGGTCGTCCTGGAGGTGCTCGCTCCGGCGGCTCTGCTCTCCCGGCTCGAGGATCAGTCCGTACCGCGGCGCCTTCACCATCCTCGCGGACGCGGGCGGCGGTGCGGCGGGGGTTCGCGACGGGCCGGTCCGGTCCGCCGGCACGGGCTCCTGCCGGAGCGCCGCGCGGGCGCTGTTGACGGAGTCCCGCACGAGGGCCACGCCGACGTCGACGGCGGCGAGCCCGACGAGCACCGCGCCCGGCACGCCCCACGACATGAGGTCGACGACCAGGCGGCCGTCGGCGGCGAGCTTGGTGGCGACGCCGACGACGGCCACCACCGCGAGGACCGCGGCGGTCGTGACGCCCTGGAAGTCACCGGTGCCGTACCGCTGGAGGCGTGCCGCGGCAGCGGGGTCGGCCCCCGGGCGCCGGGCGCGGACCTGCCGGCCGGCGTCCCAGTAGTCGTAGACCTGCTGGGTGACGATGGCGGCCGCGCCGGCGACCTTGAACAAGGGGTTGAGTCCCTCGACCATCAGCGCCAGGGCGCTGACGGCGAGGACCGCGGTGAGGGTGGCGCCCCCGACGGCGGGGACGTGCCGGCGGTCGGTGATGAGGGCCGGCGGGGGGTTGTCGACGTTCTTCATGGGCCTGGCTCGGAGGACGGGGACGACGAGGGGAACACCACATCATCACCCTGCCCCGGCCGGCGGCGTGGGGACTTCGGACCCAGTCTCACCGCTCGGGCGCCCCGGCGGCCGTTACAGTTGCGGACCGACCGCGAAGGAGGAGGCCGTGAGCGACGACCAGAAACCGTCCGCGCCCGAGGACCGGGGCCCGTTCTACCACGGCACGAAGGTCGACCGGCGGCCAGGAGACCTGCTGGATCCCGGCTACCGGTCCAACTTCGGCGAGCGGAGGAGGGCGAACTTCGTCTACCTGACCGCCACGTTGGACGCCGCCACCTGGGGGGCGGAGCTGGCCGACGGCGACGGGCCCGGCCGGATCTACGTCGTGGAACCCACGGGTGCCATCGAGGACGACCCGAACCTGACGGACAAGAAGTTCCCGGGCAACCCGACGCGGTCGTACCGCACCCGTGAGCCGCTGCGGGTGGTCGGCGAGGTGCACGACTGGGACCCGCACCCCCCGGAGGTGCTCGCGGAGATGCGGGCAAGGGTCGAGGAGCTCCGGCGCCTCGGTGTCGAGGCGATCAACGACTGAGCCCTCGGTCCGGCCCTCTGAGGCCAGCCGCCGGCTACGCGGTCTGGCCGCGCGCCGCCACGACGGCAGCCTGGGCCGCGGCCATGATCAGCTCGTCGTCGGGCGCGCCGAGGCCGAACCGGGTGCGTCCCTTCCGGCCGTCGATCTTGGCCATGAGCGCTTTGAGCAGGTCGAGGTGCTGCGGGGGCTGCCCGTCGCGCATCTTCCACCCGCTGCGCCGCCAGCTGGGCGCCCACATCGTCGCGGTCCTGACGAGGTTCTCGGACGAGGACCGCACCAGCAGGTGCGCCTCAGGAGCGACGTGGTCCAGCAGCTCGAGCGCGCCGACCAGCTCACCCTCGCGGTCGGTGCCGTTCGGCAGACCGCCCGTGGTCGTCTCCCAGGTCTCCTGGTTGACGTACGCCCACCCGGTGGGGCCGGGGTTCGGCTCGGCGAAGGCGTGCAGCGCGACGACGACGTCGAACGTCGTGCCGGCGACCCCGCGCACGGACTTCCTGGACGCGGGCTGTCCGGTGGCCGGCTGCTTGCCGGCAGGCTTCCGCCGCGCTCCCGCCTTCGACTCGGTGGCCGCCGCAGCCTTCATCTGCTCCGCCAGCGGCATGAGCAGCGGCAGGACCTCCTCGGAGCGCCACCGTACGAACGGCCGCCCGAGCGGGGTCATGTCCGGTTCCGCCAGCCCCCGGTCCAGCGCGTCGTCCGTCGCCTCACGCCCCGCCTTCAGGCCCGCCACGACGAGCAGCTGGCCCACGGCCTGGGCGTCGATACCGAGCTGCTTGCCGAGCTCGTCCTGGGTGGCCCACGTCTCCATGACTCGTCCTTCCCGCTGCCGATGCGACCCGAACCCGGCCTGTCGCGCGCGAGCAGGTGTCGCGTCCGACCGGTGCCCCCAGCGTTGTTGTCAGGGAACAAGAAAGGCCATGCCGAGCGCTTCCGCGTTCCGGCACGGCCTCTCACCTGCGACATTACGTCGGGCTGGCGGGATTTGAACCCACGACCCCTTGACCCCCAGTCAAGTGCGCTACCAAGCTGCGCCACAGCCCGTCTCCCACCAGCAACCGGCCGGTCGGGACTCGAAGATGCTACCCCAGCCGCGACCGGTGATCCGAATCCGCCGGCGCCCGCGCCGCTGTGACTCGCGACACTGCGCCCGGCCGGTCCCACGCGTCGCGCCGCGGTCGTCAACCCCGGGCCGACCACCCGATCCACGGGTAAGCGGGATTGCGCAGGTGAAGTCCGCCCAGGCTCACTGCATCTGCGCAAGAGCACTGACGGAACGGCTGACGGCAGCCGCCCACACCTCCATGCCGGCCACCCGTCCGGCGTGACCATCCATCTGCCTGTCAGTGCCACCCCTCTACGCTGGCCGGGTGATCATTCTCGGTCTGCGGGGCTCCACCAGCCTGCTCGCGACGATGACCCTCGTGTGCCCGCAGTGCCACAACCCCGCGGCGCACCGTCTGCTGCGGACGGTCAACAGGTTCACGCTCTTCTTCGTCCCGCTCTTCCCCGTGTCGAGGAAGTACGTGATCGACTGCACGTTCTGCGGGCTGCGGCGCACCCCGACCCGCGCGCAGGCGGAGAAGCTGCAACGGCTCGCGGAGACCGGCGAGCCGCTGGCGCCCCCGCTCCGGCAGCCGGGCGACCCCGCCGCCTGAACGCCTCGAGTTCTCAGACCTCGACCTGACGCAGCCGCTCGAGCCGGTACTTCTCCGCACCGATCACCCCGAGGGTCGCCAGCGCCAGGAACAGCCCGAGCGTCGCCGGCCACGGCTCGATCCGGAACAGCGCCACCTGGGTCAGCAGCAGGTTCACGAGCACCGCCCTGCGCAGCCACTGGAACGCGCGGTACCGGTCGGCCGCCAGCAGCGTCCAGCCACGCACGCCGGCGGCCAGCGAGAGGACCACGGAGGCCAGCGCACCGACCTCTCCCCAGCCGGGACTCTCGCCCCAGGAGGCCACCACGGTCACGAGGGTGCCGGCGGCGACGACGGCGAGCAGCGCCGTCGTCGTCCGGGTGGCCCAGCGCCGGGTCACCACGGCACGGAACAGGGAGCGGAACCGGCGCGAGACGGCGTCGATCGGGTCCGGCGCCTCCGCGTCGTCGGCGGGGATCTGGCGCAGCAGCGCCGCGGTCTCGGCCGCCCCGCGCGCCTCGCGCCCCTTCCCGAGCAGCTCCTCGGCGACGGCGCGTCGCTCCTGGCTCAGCCCGCCGGCCAGCCCCGCGACGGCGTGGTCGGCCGCGGCGGCGAGGTACTCGGTGGGGTGGTGGGCGCGGCGCCCGTGCAGCGCGTCGGCCGCGAGCATCACCAGCACGAGGGTGACGTACATGATCATCGGGGCGGGACTGAAGAAGTAGTCGTTGTCCTGGGTGAGGAACTTGCCCACCTCGTCGATGAACAGCCCGAAGCCGATGCCGCCGAAGAAGGCGACGAGCGGCCGGACCACCGGCCCGGCGAAGGACACGGCCAGGACCACCGCGACCGCCATGAGCAGCCCGCCCCACAGCACGTGCGCCACGTGCAGGCCCTCGCCGCCGATCTGCGGGAAGCCGGTCAGCTGGAGGAACCCGCGCGTCACCGCGATGGTCAGGACGGTGACGACGACGAACCCGAGCAGGTGCTCGGAGGCGCGCGGGTCGCGGGGCAGCCCCCAGCGCAGCAGCCGGTGGGGCCGCTCGGGCGCCGGGCCGGCCCCGCTCCGCGCACCCATCAGCGCCGCCGCTTCTCCCGCACCCGGACGCTGATCTCGATCGGGCTGCCGGTGAAGCCGAAGTGCTCCCGCAGCCGGTTCTCGATGAAGCGGCGGTAGCCGGCCTCGATGAACCCGGTGGCGAAGATGACGAACCGGGGCGGCCGGTTCGACGCCTGCGTGGCGAACAGGATGCGCGGCTGCTTGCCCCCGCGCACGGGGTGCGGGTGGGCGGCGGTGAGCTCGCCGAGGAACGCGTTGAGGCGTCCGGTGGGGATCCGGGTGTCCCACGACTCCAGCGCCGTCTCCAGCGCCCGTGCCAGGCGGTTCGTGTGCCAGCCGGTCTTCGCCGAGAGGTTGATGCGCGGCGCCCACTGCACCTGGACGAGGTCCAGCTCGATCTCCCGCTCCAGGTACGGGCGGCGGTCCTCGTCCATGAGGTCCCACTTGTTGTAGGCGATGACCAGCGCCCGCCCGGCGTCGATGACCTGCTGGATGACGCGGGTGTCCTGCTCGGTCAGCGGCACGGAGGCGTCGATGAGGACGACGGCCACCTCCGCCTTCTCCAGCGCCGCCTGGGTGCGCAGGGAGGCGTAGAAGTCGGCGCCGGAGGTCTGGTGGACGCGGCGCCGGATCCCGGCGGTGTCGACGAACCACCACGGCCTCCCGTCGAGCTCGACGAGCTCGTCCACCGGGTCGCGGGTGGTGCCCGCCGTCTCGTGGACCACGACCCGCTCGGAGCCGGCGAGGGAGTTCAGCAGGGAGGACTTCCCGACGTTGGGGCGTCCGACGAGGGCCACGCGTCGCGGCCCGCCGGCGGGGAGCCTCCCGGCGACGGCGGAGACCTCGGGCAGCACCTTCATGGCGGCGTCGAGGACGTCGCCGGAGCCGCGGCCGTGGAGGGCGGAGACGGGGTACGGCTCCCCCAGCCCGAGCGACCAGAGCATGGCCGCGTCAGCCTCCTGCACCGGCGAGTCCACCTTGTTGGCCACGAGGACCACGGGCTTGCCAGAGCGGCGGAGCAGGCGCACGACCTGCTCGTCGGTGTCGGTCGGGCCGACGGTGGCGTCGACGACGAACATCACCGCGTCGGCCATGGCGATCGCGACCTCGGCCTGCTGGGCGACGGAGGCGTCGATCCCGGCGACGTCGACCTCCCAGCCGCCGGTGTCGACGAGGGTGAAGTTCCGCCCCGCCCACTCCGCGGGGTAGCTCACACGGTCGCGGGTCACGCCGGGGGTGTCCTGCACGACCGCCTCGCGACGGCCGAGGATGCGGTTCACCAGGGTCGACTTCCCGACGTTCGGCCGTCCGACGACGGCGAGCACCGGCAGTCCGGCGGGCGCGGCCTGCTCGGCGGCCACCTCCCCGGCAGCCAGCACGGCGAGGTCCTCGTCCTCCAGGACGTAGTCGGCGAGCCCGGCACGCAGCGCCTCCGCGCGGCGCTCCTCGTCGGCCGCGTCCGCCTCGGTCGCCGGGCCCGCACCGGGCGTCGCGCCGGCGTCGGTCGCGCCCTGGGGCGCCTGCACGGCAGGAAGCTCGTGGGTGCGCTCGGCGCTCCCGTCGGTGCTCTCGTCCAGGTCGTGGGTGCGGTCGTTGGTGGGCAGGTCCTCGGCGCTCGTGTCCGGGCGGGCGGCTGACTGGCGCGCGGGGTCGGTGCTCATACGCTCATTCTCCCCTGCCGCCGTCGTCGCCACGACCAGGCCTCTCGGAGGCGGGCAGCGGGACCCCGGTGAGCTCGACGGCGCCGCGGACGTGGGCGGCGAGCCCGGTCCCGATGACCTCCATCGCCCGGGCCATCTGCTCGCGCCGGCTGACGCCGTCGGGGCTGTCGAGGCGGATGGGGTCGCCGAAGACGACGTGGAGCTTCGAGCGGGGTCCGGGGACGTGGCTGCGGCGGTCGCCGGGCAGCCGGGTGCCCAGGCAGGCGGCGGGGACGATGGGCGCGCCGGTGTTCACGGCGAGCCACGCCACACCGGCCCGCACGGAGCTGGCGTCGCCCGCGCCGCGGGTGCCCTCGGGGAAGATGCCGACGACGCGTCCCTCCTCGAGGAACGCCTTGCCGGTGGCGAGGGCGGCGCGTCCGGAGGACCGGTCGACGGGGATCTGCCCCGCCCAGGTCATGAGGAACCCGATCCTGGAGTCGAAGAACTCCTGCTTGACGAGGAAGTGCGAGCCGCGCGGCACGGCGCCGAAGACGACCGGGCCGTCGACGATCCCGACGTGGTTGGAGGCGATGATGACCGGCCCCTCGGCGGGCACCTTCTCCGCGCCGTGGACGGTGGTGCTCCACCAGACGTGGTCGAGGAAGCGGCCCACCTGGCGCGCCCAGACCGGGCCCCACCGGTAGACGTCCTCGGGGCGCACACGCTGCCCGCGGGTCTGCCCCGTGCCGGTCGCGCGGCTCACCGGCGTGCCTCCTGGGCCTCGGTGACGACGGCGAGGACGGCCGCGAAGGTCTCCTCCACCCCGAAGGAGGAGGAGTCCACGGTGACGACCCCGTCCGCGGCCGTGAGGAAGGTGGACACGGTGGAGTCGTCGGCGTCGCGGCGCACGACCTCGTCGCGGGTGGCCTCGATCGTGTCGGCGTCGGCGGTGCCGTGGCGCTCCTTCGCCCGGCGTGCCAGACGCTCGCGCTCGTCGGCGACGAGGAGGATCCGCACGTCGGCGTCGGGCGCCACGACGGTGGTGATGTCGCGCCCCTCGGCCACGATGCCGCGCAGCTCGCCCGGCTCGCGGGCGGTGCCCGGAGCCCTTCCGGCGGAGTGCTCGATGATCTCGCGCTGGAGGCGCTTCAGCTCCGCCCGGACCTCGAGGTTCGTGGCGACCTTCGAGACGACGGCGGTCAGCTCCGCCTCGCGGATCGCGTCGGTGATGTCGACGCCGTCGCACACGACGCGCGGCTCGTCGGGGTCGGTCACCATGGTCAGCGGCATGGCCCGGACGGCCTCGGCGACCGCTTCGACGTCGTCGAGGTCGACGCCGGACCGGCCGCTCCACCACGTGGCCGCCCGGTACATCGCGCCGGTGTCGAGGTAGGCCAGGCCCAGCTCGCGCGCGAGGCGGCGGGACACCGTGGACTTCCCCGATCCCGAGGGTCCGTCGATCGCCACCACGATCCCGCGGTCCTGCCTGCCCTGCTCCACGCTGTCCTCCTGCCGCGCCGAGGCGCTCTGGTTCGTTGCTGGTCGTCCGTGCGCCGGGGCGCCGTCCGTCGTCGTTCCGTGCCGCCGCTGCGGCGCCGCGCTCACCGCGCGACCACGCGCCACCCGCGCCGGTCGAGCTCCTCCTCCAGCGGCTCGACCGCGGACGGCAGCACGGAGAGCACCGCCAGGCCGACGGGCTGCCCCGCGGAGTGCTCGAGCTGGAGGTCCTCGATGTTGACCCCGGCCTCGCCGACCTCGCTGAAGAGTCTGCCGAGCTCTCCGGGCTCGTCGGGGACGAGCACGGTGACCTCGCCGTAGCGGCGGGGCGCGCCGCCGTGCTTGCCGGGGATGCGCCCGACGCCGACGTTCCCGGCCGCCACGACCCGCGCCAGGGGCCCGGTGGAGCCGGGCGCGAGGGGACCGTCCTGCGCGGCACGGTCGAGGGCGGCGACGACGGCGTCGAGGTCGTCGCGGACCTCGCGCAGCGCACGGGCCACGGGGGCCGCGTTGCCGACCAGGATCGTGGCCCACAGCTGCGGGTCGGAGGCGGCGATGCGGGTGACGTCGCGCAGACCCTGCCCCGCCAGCCCGAGGGCCGGCTCGGGCGCCTCCCGGAGGCGGGCCGCCACGAACGACGCCGCCAGCTGCGGCAGGTGCGAGACCAGGGCGACGGCGTCGTCGTGGTCCTGCGCGCCGAGGGTGACCGCGGTCGCCCCGACGTCGGCCGCCAGGGAGCGCACGGCCAGCACGGCCTCGGGCAGGCTCTCCGGCCCGGGCACCACGACCCACGGGCGACCGACGAACAGGTCGGCGTCCGCGGCGGCGGCGCCGGAGCGCTCGCGCCCGGCCATGGGGTGGGAACCGACGTACCGGGCCGCGTGCGCACCGGCGTGCCGGGCGACCTCCTCGGCGATGACCGCCTTGACGCTGGCCACGTCGGTGACCACGGCGACGGGGTGCCGGGCGAGCTCCGCGAGCACGGTCTCAGCCGCGACGTCGGGCGGGGTGGCGACGACGACCATCGCCGGCTGGGGGTCGCCGTCGGCCGCCGGGGTGCCGGCCCCGACGTCCCGGGCCAGGGCGAGCGCGGTGGGCGAGGCGTCGGCGAGCTGGACGGGGACGCCGGCGGCGCGGAGCGCCAGGCCGAGGCTCGCGCCGAGGAGTCCGGTGCCGACCACCTTCACCGGTCCCGTCGTGGCGACGGGGTGGGCAGCAGGGACGTTCTCGGGCACCAGAGGAGGGTACCGCCTACAGGTCGACGGCCTTCATGAGGGTGCCCAGCTCCGTGCCCGCGATCACGCGGGTGCGACCCGGACGCAGGTTGCCCAGGGCGATCGGCCCGATCCGGGTGCGGACCAGCTTCACGACCGGGTGCCCGACCTCTTCCATCAGGCGGCGGACGATGTGGTTGCGGCCCTCGTGCAGCACCACCTCGACCAGCGACTGGTCGGGCAGCACCTCCTTGACGGTGAAGGAGTCCACCTGCACCGGTCCGTCCTCGAGCTCGACACCCTCCTGCAGGCGCTTGCCGAGCCCCCGCGGCACGCGGCCCTCGACGGTGGCGAGGTAGGTCTTCAGCACCTCGTAGGACGGGTGCGTGAGGCGGTGCGCGAGCTCGCCGTCGTTGGTCAGCAGGAGCAGGCCGGAGGTCTCGGCGTCCAGGCGGCCGACGTGGAACAGCCGCTCGGGCCGGTCCTCGACGTACTGCGCGAGCGACGGGCGGCCGAGCTCGTCGTCCATGGTGGAGACCACGCCCTCGGGCTTGTTGAGCGCGAGGGTCACGACGGAGTCGTCGAGCTGGACACGCAGCCCGTCGACGTGGATGACGGCCGTGCGCGGGTCCACGCGGGTGCCGAGCTCGCGCACCTTCTGCCCGTTCACGGTCACCCGGCCGGCGGCGATGATGTCCTCGCAGGCGCGCCGCGACCCCAGGCCGGCACCCGCCAGGACCTTCTGGAGGCGGACGCCCTCGGGCACGTGCTGGTCGGTCATCTGAACTCTCCGTCGATGTCGTCGAGACTGCCCATGTCGGGCAGGTAGGGGGCGAGCGGGGGCAGGTCCTCCAGGGAGGTCAGGCCCATCCGCTCGAGGAAGTAGGCGGAGGTGCGGTACCGCATGGCACCGCCCTCCTCGTCGGGCCCGGCCTCCTCGACCAGACCCCTCGCCAGCAGGGTACGCACCACGCCGTCCACGTTCACGCCACGGATGGCGGAGATGCGGCCGCGGGTCACCGGCTGGCGGTAGGCGATGACGGCCAGCGTCTCCAGGGAGGCCTGGGTGAGCTTCGCCGTCTGGCCGTCCAGCACGAAGCGGCCGACGACGTCGGCGTGGGAGGGGGCGGAGAAGATGCGCCACCCGCCGCCCACCTCGCGCAGCTCGAAGCCGCGGGCGCGTCCCCCGCGCTCGCCGCGGTACTCGGCCGCGAGCTCGGTGAGGAGCTCCGTGACCTGGCCGGTGGGGAGGCCCAGCACGCTGGCGAGGTCGGCGGCCGGGACGGGCTCGTCGATCACCATGAGCACCGCCTCCAGCGCGGTGAGGTGCTCCTCGGGCAGGACGTCGTCGGGCACCGCCTCGTACGACGGTGCCCCTGCCGCGGTGCCGTCCTGCTCGCTCATCGCTCCTCCTCGCCGGGCTGCCCGGCCTGGTCCTCGGGCGCCGCGGGCGCCTGGGCGGCGTCGTCGGGTCGGTCCTCGGGCGCGTCGTCGGGTCGGTTGCCAGACGCGTCGTCACCCGGGTCGTCGAAGTCGTCGCCGACGGTGATGTCGCCCTCCTCGGAGCCCGACCACCGGACCGTGAGCTCGCCGAGCGCCTCGGCCTGCTCGAACGCGACCGCGCCCTCCCGGAAGAGCTCGAGCAGCGCCAGGAACCGCGAGACGACGACGGCGGTGCTCTCCGCGTCCTCGGTCAGCGCCCGGAAGGTGGCGCTGCGCAGCCGGCGCAGCCGGTCGACGACGATCGCGGCCTGCTCGCGCACCGGCACCACCGGGTTGTGCAGGTGGGAGAGCTCGACGGTGGGCGGCCCGGGCCGCGGGGCGAGGGCGCCGGCGGCGAGCCGGACGAGCTCGTCCGGCCCGACCTGCATGACGAGCTCCGGCAGCAGGGCCGCGAACTGGGGCTCCAGCGGCACGCTGCGCGGGTACGACCGGGCGTTCACGCGCCAGCGCTCGGCCAGGTAGGCCGCCACCTCCTTGAACGCGCGGTACTGCAGGAGGCGCGCGAAGAGCAGGTCCCGGGCCTCGAGCAGCTCGAGGTCGTCGTCGTCCTCCACGGACCCGCGCGGCAGGAGCCGCGCCGCCTTGAGGTCCAGGAGGGTCGCCGCGATGACGAGGAACTCGCTGGCCTGCCCCAGGTCCCAGTCGCTCTGGGCGGAGATGTACGCGATGAAGTCGTCGGTGACCTCGGCCAGGGCGACCTCGGTGATGTCCAGCCTGTGCTTCGCGATGAGCGAGAGCAGCAGGTCGAACGGACCCTCGAAGTTGTGCAGGGTGACCGCGAAGGAGCCCACGCCGGGGCGCGGCGTGTCCGCCGTCGTCGCGGGGTCGGCGGTCGCCGGCGGGTCCGCGGGCGGCACGGCCGGCGTCAGGCCGAGTCGCCGCGCGCGACGAGCTCGCGGGCCAGGCGCCGGTAGGCCTCCGCACCGGGGTGGTTCGGGGCGTAGGTCGTGATGGGCTCGGTCGCGACGGAGGCGTCGGGGAACTTCACGGTGCGGGAGATCATCGTGGTGTACACCTTGTCCCCGAACGCCTCGCGGACGCGCTCGATGACCTCACGCGAGTGCAGCGTGCGGAGGTCGACCATGGTCGCGAGGATGCCGTCGATCCGCAGGCGCGGGTTGATGCGGTCCTGCACGCGCTCGATGCTCTCGACCAGCAGCGCGACGCCGCGCAGGGCGAAGAACTCCGCCTCGAGCGGGATGAGCACGCCGTGCGCCGCGGTCAGGGCGTTGACGGTCAGCAGCCCGAGCGAGGGCTGGCAGTCGATGAGGATGACGTCGTAGTCGTCGAGGACCGGGCGCAGGACCCGCGCCAGCGCCTGCTCGCGGGCGACCTCGGAGACCAGCTGAACCTCGGCGGCGGAGAGGTCGATGTTGGCGGGCACGACGTCGAGCCCCTCGACGTCGGTGTGCTCGATGATCTCCCGCACGTCGGCGCGCGGCTCCATCATGAGGTTGTAGATGGTGCGGTCGAGCTCGTGGGCGTTGATGCCCAGCCCGGCGGAGGCGGCACCCTGCGGGTCGAAGTCCACGATCAGGACGCGGCGGCCGTACTCGGCCAGCGCGGCACCCAGGTTGATGGTCGTGGTCGTCTTGCCCACGCCACCCTTCTGGTTGCACATCGCGATGATGCGGGCGGGCCCGTGACCGTCGAGCGGGGCGGGGACCGGGAAGTCGGCGTCGGCGTCGGGCATGGTGCCCACGGCGCCTTCCGGGATCAGGCCTGGTTGCTCGCTTCTCACCCACGTCACGCTAGCCGACGCGGGGCGGCCTCCCAACACGGCACGCCCCACGCGCGACACGTCACTTTCTCCGCGAGTCGTCAACTTCTCGCTGAGTGGTCGACTTCTCCCTGACTGGTCAAGTCCTCCGCGAGACGTCACGTTCTCCGTCGCTCGGAGCACCACGATTCACCCATCCACAGGCGCCGGCGTGTGCACAGGTCCCGCGGTTGCGCCTGCCGGCCGCCGCGGCCACGCTGCACCTTGTCCCGATGGAGGACCTCCCACCCGACCAGCCCGTGACGACGGCCGCCGCCCAGGCCCTCGGTGTACGCCCCAACGACCTGACCGACCTGGTCGGAAGTGGCGTCCTCGCGCGCCCCTTCCGTGGGGTCTACCTGCCGGCCGCCGTCGCCGCCGATCCGGAGGCGCGTGCTCGCGCGGTCGGGCTGCTGCTTCCCGACGGCGCGGCGCTGGCGAAGGAGTCGGCGGCGTGGTTGCACGGCGTTGACGTCCGTCCCCCAGAGCGGTACCGGCAGGCGCCGCTGCTGGAGTGCGTCAGCGACTCCCGGCTCCTGCTCAATGCGGTGCGTCGTCCGGAGCTGGAGGGCCATCTTGCCCACCTGCCGGCCGAGGACATCGTCACGGTGCACGGGGTGCCGGTGACCTCTCCGGCGCGCACGGCCCTCGACCTGGCCCGCTACACCGAGCGCTACATGGGCCTCGCGGCGCTCGACATGTTCAGCCATCGGGGCCTCGTCAGCCTGGACGAGATCACAGAACGCGTCCGCGCTCTCAAGGGCCACCGCTGGATCGCGCGCGCACGGTCGGTGCTCGCACTCGCGGACCCTCGCACCGAGCTGCCGGGAGAGTCCTGGATGCGCCTGCGCATCCACGAGGCCGGCCTCCCGCTCCCCGACCTCCAGATCCGGCTGCGGGACGAGTCGGGGCGAGAGGCCTACCGCCTGGACATGGGGTACTACGACGTCATGGTGGCGCTCGAGTTCGACGGCGAGCAGCGCCACCGCACGACGACGCAGCAGGGCCGGCATGACGACCTGCGGCGTGCCGACATCGAGGCACGGTGGGGGTGGGCCACGTACGCCTTCCACGCCGGCCACGTCCTGGGGCGGCAACCGGTCCTGGAGTCGACCGTCAGCGAGGCGCTGGGCCTGAGCGTGGTGCCGTCCCGCCGCCGGTGGGACATTCCTGGCGGAGGAAATGACCTCTCGCGGAGGAGATGACATCTCACCGCAGGGAGGGCTGGGGAGGAGATGACATCTCACCGCAGGGAGGGCTGGGGAGGAGATGACATCTCACCGCAGGGAGAGCTGGCGAGGGAGGGAGGGCGGGGAGGTCAGCCGAGGGCGCGGGGGTGCGCGGCGGCGTAGACCTCGCGCAGGGTCTGCACGGTCACCTGCGTGTAGATCTGGGTCGTGGTCACGGAGGCGTGGCCGAGCAGCTCCTGCACCACCCGCACGTCCGCCCCGCCGGCGAGCAGGTGCGTGGCGAAGGAGTGCCGCAACGTGTGCGGGGAGATGTGCTCGGTCAGCCCGGCGCGGCCGGCCGCCGTCTGCAGCACCGCCCACGCGCTCTGCCGGCTCAGCGGGTTGCCGCGGGTGTTGAGGAACAGCGCGGCGTTGCCGCGGCCCGCGCGGGCCAGCTCCGGCCGCCCGCGGACCAGGTAGGCCTCGAGGGCCTCGACGGCGTAGCTGCCCACCGGCACCACGCGCTCCTTGCGGCCCTTGCCGAACAGGCGCAGCGCCGCGACGTCGCCGTCGAGGTCCAGGTCGTCCACGGCCAGGCCGACGGCCTCGCTGATGCGCGCGCCGGTCCCGTAGAGGACCTCCAGCAGCGCCCGGTCACGAAGCGGGACGGGCCCCTCCCCCAGCGACGCCGCCTCCAGCAGCGCCTCGACCCGGTCCACCGGGATCGCCTTGGGCAGGCGACGCGAGGTCGACGGCGGCCGCACGGCCGCGCTGGGGTCCTGCGCCGTCGTCCCCTCGGCGTGCGCGAAGCGGTGCCAGCCGCGCACCGCCGTGACGGCACGTGCCGCGGACGACGGCGCCAGGGCGGACCCGCCGTCGTCCCCCGTCCGGATGGCCTCGACGTAGGCGACGACGTCACCCTCGCTGACCTCGCCCAGACCGCTGTGTCCGCGGTCGGCGAGAAAGGCGCAGTAGCGCTCGAGATCGCGGGTGTAGGCGGCGAGGGTGTGGTCGCTGACGCCGCGCTCGACCGCGAGGTGGGCGAGGTACTCCGCCCGCGCGTGATCGAGCCCCGACGTCATCGCCGACGCGTCAGAGCGGCAGGAAGGGGTCGACCGCCACGGCGAGGAACACCACGGACAGGTAGGTGATGGAGCCGTGGAACACCTTCATCGCGGCGAGCTTGCCGCGCTCGGGGTTCAGCGCCCGGCGGTAGAGCTTGATGCAGGCCGTGAGGAACCAGGCCCCGGCGGCCACCGCCACCGCGGTGTAGAGCAGGCCCATCCCCGCCACGGGGATGAGGGCGAGCGTGCAGGCGATCATCGCGGCGGCGTAGGCGAGGATCTGCCGGGCCACGCGCACGTCGTCGGCCACCACCGGCAGCATCGGCACCCCGGCGCGGGCGTAGTCCTTCTTGAACTTCATGGACAGGGGCCAGTAGTGGGGCGGCGTCCAGAAGAAGATGACGAGGAACAGGACCACCGGCGCCCAGCCCACGGTGCCCGTCACGGCGGCCCAGCCGATGAGCACCGGCATGCACCCGGCCACCCCGCCCCAGACGATGTTCTGGGACGTCCGCCGCTTGAGCAGGATCGTGTAGAAGACGACGTAGAGCAGGATCGCCGCCAGCGCGAGCCACGCCGAGGCGGCGTTGACGAGCGCGGCGAACCAGCCGATGGAGAGCACGCCGAGGGCGGTGGCGAAGACGAGGGCCTGGCGGTCGGTGAGCTCGCCGGTGACCAGGGGCCGCTGCTTCGTCCGGTTCATCAGCCGGTCGATGTCCCGGTCGAGGTACATGTTGAACGCGTTCGCCGAGCCCGCGGCGAACGAGCCGCCCACGAGCGTCGCGAGCAGCAGCCAGGTCCCGGGCCAGCCGTCGGCGGCGAGGATCATCGTCGGCACGGTGGTGACGAGCAGCAGCTCGATGATGCGCGGCTTGGTCAGCGCGAGGTAGGCACGCCACCTCGGGCGGCGGGCTGCCGTGGGGTGCAGCGGGCCCGCCGTCGTCCCGGCCCCAGTCGGGGTGACGTCGGCCACGGGGTGGCTCGCGGCTGGCTGGGCACTGTGCACGCGGATCTCTCGCTCCTGCTCCGCCGGTTCGGCGCACCGGCTCGTGACGGCGGGCGTGTCCCGCCCGTCCTCCGTCCGCCCATGGTACGGGGGCGGGCACCGGAAACGGGCATCCCGGCATGTCGAAGCGGTCACGTCCGCCTCGCCGGACGGGTCCGGCCGCGGCTCCTCCCGGAGACCCGTCGACGGCGCAGGCGGCAGGCACGTGACGGCCGTCACCACCCCAGGTCCCGGCCCCCGGGACAACTCATGGCCACCCGAGGCTGACCGCTTCGTGCAACGGTAAAGTCGCAGAAGTACAGATCGTGACGCCTGCCGTCTGCGGACGAGCGAGCCACCGTCCGACGAGGTCCCGGGCCCTGCCGGGACGGAAACGAGGATTAGTGAACACAACGCCCGCCCCCGCCCTCGAGTGGTCCGAGCTCGACGACCGTGCGGTCGACACCGCGCGCGTGCTCGCCGCCGACGCCGTCCAGAAGGTCGGCAACGGGCACCCCGGCACGGCCATGTCGCTCGCCCCCGCGGCGTACCTCCTCTACCAGAAGGTCATGCGGTTCGACCCGGCGGACGACCAGTGGCTCGGTCGTGACCGCTTCGTGCTCTCCGCGGGCCACTCCTCGCTCACCCAGTACATCCAGCTGTACCTGGCCGGCGTCGACATGGAGCTCGAGGACCTCAAGGCGCTGCGGACCTGGGGCTCGAAGACCCCGGGCCACCCGGAGTACCGCCACACCAAGGGCGTCGAGATCACCACCGGCCCGCTCGGCCAGGGTCTGGCCTCCGCCGTCGGCATGGCGTACGCGACCCGCAAGGAGCGCGGCCTGCTCGACCCCCAGCCCGGCCACGGCGAGAGCCCGTTCGACCACTTCGTCTACGTCATCGCCTCCGACGGCGACCTCCAGGAGGGCGTGACCTCCGAGGCCTCCTCGCTCGCCGGCACCCAGCAGCTCGGCAACCTCGTCGTCATCTACGACGACAACCGCATCTCGATCGAGGACGACACCAACATCGCCTTCACCGAGGACGTCCTCGCCCGCTACGAGGCGTACGGCTGGCACACGCAGCGCGTGGACTGGACCCACGGCGACACGGAGTACCGCGAGGACGTGCACGCGCTCCACGCCGCGATCCAGGCGGCGAAGGCGGAGACGAACCGCCCGTCGATCATCTCGCTGCGCACCATCATCGGCTGGCCCTCCCCCACCAAGCAGAACACCGGCGCCATCCACGGCTCCGCCCTGGGCGCCGACGAGGTCAGGGCGCTCAAGGACGTCCTCGGGTTCGACCCGGAGCAGGACTTCGAGGTGGCCCCCGAGGTCATCGAGCACACGCGCGGCAACGCGGCGGCCCGCGCGGCCGCGGCGCACGAGCAGTGGGACGGCGCCTACGAGGCCTGGCGCACCGCCTCCCCGGAGAGCGCGGCGCTCCTGGACCGGCTGCGTGCCCGCGAGCTCCCGGAGGGCTGGACCGAGGCCCTGCCCGCCTTCGAGGGCGGCAAGGCGGTCTCCACCCGCAAGGCGTCCGGCGAGGTCCTCTCCTCGCTCGCCGGCACCCTGCCCGAGCTGTGGGGCGGCTCCGCCGACCTCGCCGGCTCGAACAACACCACGATGAAGGGCGAGCCGTCCTTCCAGCCCGTGGAGCGCTCCACGAAGATGTTCCCGGGCCACGAGTACGGCCGGACCCTGCACTTCGGCATCCGTGAGCACGCCATGGCCGCGATCCTCAACGGCATCACCCTGCACGGGCTCACCCGCCCCTACGGCGGCACGTTCCTCACCTTCTCCGACTACATGCGCCCGGCCGTGCGCCTCGCCGCGCTCATGGGTGCGCCGTCGACGTTCGTCTGGACGCACGACTCGATCGGTCTCGGCGAGGACGGCCCGACCCACCAGCCGATCGAGCATCTCAGCGCGCTGCGCGCCATCCCCGGGCTGGACGTCGTGCGTCCCGCGGACGCCGCGGAGACCGCCTACGCCTGGCGCGGCATCCTCGAGCGCACCGACCGCCCCGCCGGGATCGTCCTGACCCGTCAGGACGTCCCGAACCCCGAGCGCGGGGACGGCGCGGCCGACGGCGAGACCCTGGCGTCCGCCGAGGGCACCCTGCGCGGCGCGTACATCCTGGCGGAGGCCGACGGCGGCGAGCCGGACGTCATCCTCCTCGCCACCGGGTCCGAGGTGCAGCTGGCGCTGGCCGCCCGCGAGCAGCTGGCCGGCGAGGGCGTCGCGGCGCGCGTCGTCTCGGTGCCCAGCCAGGAGTGGTTCGCCGAGCAGGACCAGGCCTACCGTGAGCAGGTGCTCCCCTCCTCGGTGCGGGCCCGGGTCTCCGTCGAGGCCGGGATCGCGATGAGCTGGCACCACCTCATCGGCGACGCCGGTCGTGCCGTCTCGATCGAGCACTACGGCGCCTCGGCCGACTACAAGGTCATCTACGAGAAGTTCGGCATCACCGCCGAGGCCGTCGCCGCCGCCGCGAAGGAGTCCATCGCCGCCGCCCGTGGCGACGCCGCGCCGCAGGGCGAGCAGGTCCCGACCCAGGCGGGCACCGGCGACCTGCCGAAGTGATCGACGGTCACGTCCACCACAACTTTCGCGAACAAGGAGCAGCAATGAGTGACAGCAGCACCGACCGGCTGGGCAGGCTCAGCGAGCTCGGCGTCTCCGTCTGGCTGGACGACCTCTCCCGTGAGCGTCTGACCGGCGGGGGCCTGAAGGCCCTGGTCGACGAGAAGCACGTGGTGGGCGTGACCACCAACCCGACGATCTTCGCCGGCGCCCTGTCCAAGGGGGACTCCTACGACGAGCAGATGAGCACGCTCGCCGGGCAGGGCGTCAGCGTGGACGAGGCGGTCCTCGCCGTCACCACGGACGACGTCCGCCACGCCTGCGACCTGCTGAAGGACGTCTACGACGCCACCGGCGGCCAGGACGGCCGGGTGTCCATCGAGGTCGACCCGCGTCTGGCGAAGGACACGGAGAGGACCATCGAGCAGGCCCGCGTGCTGTGGCAGACCGTGGACCGTCCGAACCTCTTCGTGAAGATCCCCGCCACCATGGAGGGTCTGCCGGCCATCACCCAGGCGATCAGCGAGGGCATCAGCGTGAACGTGACGCTGATCTTCTCGCTCGACCGCTACCGCGCGGTGGCCGCCGCGTACCTCGACGGCCTCGAGCGCGCGCACGCCGCCGGTCTCGACCTGGGCGGGATCCGCTCGGTGGCGTCGTTCTTCGTCTCCCGCGTCGACACGGAGTTCGACAAGCGCCTCGACGCCGTCGGCACCGACGAGGCGAGGGCGCTGCGCGGCAAGGCAGGCATCGCGAACGCGCGGCTCGCCTTCGAGGCGTACGAGGAGATCTTCTCCACGCCGCGCTGGGAGGAGCTGGCCGCGGCGGGCGCCCACCCGCAGCGTCCGCTGTGGGCCTCCACCGGTGTCAAGGACCCGGCGTACCCGGACACCATGTACGTGGACGAGCTCGTGGTCGACGGCGTGGTCAACACCATGCCCGAGAAGACGATGCAGGCGGTGGCCGACCACTCCGAGCTCCGGGGCGACACGATCCACGGCACCTACGCCGAGTCGCGGCAGCTGCTCGACGAGCTCGAGCGCGTCGGTGTCTCCTACACCGACGTCGTCCAGGTGCTCGAGGAGGAGGGCGTGGAGAAGTTCGAGAAGAGCTGGTCCGAGCTGCTCGAGACCGTCGAGGCCGCCCTCCAGGGCCGCACCGTCACGCAGGAGGCCGCCAAGTGAGCGCATCCGCAGCGACGATCGCGTGGGCCGGCCCCGAGGAGGGTGCCGTCATCGAGGTGAGCGCGACCGGTGACGCCGCCCGCGCCGTCTCCGCCCACCTGCCCACGCTCGTCGAGGACAAGGTCGCCAGCCGGCTCAGCGGCCAGGACCCCACCTTGTGGGGTGAGGCCGCCGAGTCGGAGGCCTCCGTCCGCCTGGGCTGGACCAAGCTGCACGAGACCTCCCGGCCGCTGCTCGAGCCGCTGGCGAAGCTCCGCGAGGAGCTCCTCGCGGAGGGCGTCGACCGCGTCGTCCTGTGCGGCATGGGCGGGTCCTCCCTCGCCCCCGAGGTCATCGCCGGCACGTCCGGCGAGCAGCTGGTCGTGCTCGACTCCACGCACCCCGACCAGGTCCACCGGGCGCTGGAGGGGGACCTGAGGGCGACTGTCGTCGTCGTCTCCTCGAAGTCGGGCTCGACGGTGGAGACCGACTCCCAGCGCCGCACCTTCGAGGCTGCCTTCACGGCCGCCGGCATCGACGCCGCCAGCCGGATCGTCGTCGTCACCGACCCCGGCTCCCCGCTGCAGCAGGCGGCGGAGGAGGCCGGCTACCGGGCCGTGTTCGAGGCGGACCCCAGCGTGGGCGGGCGTTTCTCCGCGCTGACCGCCTTCGGTCTCGTGCCGGCGGCGCTGGCCGGGGTCGACGTCGAGGAGCTCCTGGACGAGGCGGCCGCCGTCGCGGACTTCTTCGCCGAGGACTCCGAGGCGAACCCCGCCCTCGTGCTGGGCGCCGCCCTCGCGGGCACCGAGCCGCTGCGCGACAAGATCGTGATCCGTGACGCCGGTTCGGGGCTGTTCCACTTCGGCGACTGGGCCGAGCAGCTGGTCGCGGAGTCGACGGGCAAGGAGGGCACCGGGCTGCTGCCCGTCGTCGTCGGGGCGAAGGCCCCCGAGCTCGCCGACATCGCGCACGACGTGCTGCCCGTCCTGCTCACCCCGCTCACCGACGAGACGGACCGCGACGAGGACGCCGAGGACTCGCGCACGGAGGTCACCGTCTCCGGCACCCTCGGCGGCACCATGCTGCTGTGGGAGCACGCCGTGGCGGTGGCCGGCCGGCTGCTGGGCATCAACCCGTTCGACCAGCCCAACGTCGAGTCCGCCAAGGCGGCCGCCCGCGGTGTGCTCGAGTCCACGCCGGCGCCCCAGCCGGCCGCGTTCGAGGACTCCGGTGTCGAGGTGCGGGCGTCGTCGGGCCTGCTCGACGGCGCGTCCTCCGTGGACGAGGCCGTCGAGAAGCTCCTCGCCCAGGTCGGCGAGGACGGCTACCTCGCGGTCATGGCGTACCTGGACCGGGAGGGCCGCGCCGCCGGCATCCTCGACGACGTACGGGACGGGCTCGCCGGGCGGACCGGCCGGCCGGTCACCTTCGGGTGGGGGCCCCGCTTCCTCCACTCCACCGGCCAGTACCACAAGGGCGGTCCCGCCAACGGCGTCTTCCTGCAGATCACGGGCACGCCGACCGCGTCCGTGCAGATCCCCGGGCGTGACTTCGACTTCGCCACGCTCATCTCGGCCCAGGCGGCCGGCGACGCGCGGGTGCTGGCCGAGGCCGGGCGTCCGGTGCTGCGCCTGCACGTGGTCAACCGGGACGCGCTCGCGTGGCTCGCCGGCGTCCTCACGGGACCCGCACGGTGAGCAACCCGCTCCGCGACCCGCTCGACCGGCGCCTCCCACGCATCGCCGGTCCGTCGAGCCTGGTCATCTTCGGGGTGACCGGGGACCTGGCGAAGAAGAAGCTCATGCCCGCGGTGTACGACCTCGCCAACCGCGGCCTGCTGCCGCCGTCGTTCGCGCTGACGGGCTTCGGCCGGCGCTCCTGGAGCGACGAGGACTTCGCAGAGGTCGTGCACGACGCGGTGCGTGACAACGCCCGCACGCCCTTCGACGAGCGGACCTGGAGCCAGCTGGTGACCGGCTTCCGGTTCGTCCAGGGCGAGTTCGACGACGACGCCGCCTTCGACCAGCTGGCCCGGACGGTGACCAAGCTGGACGCCGAGCGGGGCACCGGCGGCAACCACGCGTTCTACCTGTCGGTGCCGCCCAACGCGTTCCCGCTGGTGCTGCGCCAGCTCGCCAGGTCCGGGCTGTCCGGGTCGGAGCCGGGGAGCTGGCGGCGCGTCGTCATCGAGAAGCCGTTCGGGCACGACCTGACCTCGGCACGTGAGCTGGACGCCGTCGTCTCGGAGGTGTTCCCGCCGGACTCGGTGTTCCGCATCGACCACTACCTCGGCAAGGAGACGGTCCAGAACATCCTGGCGCTGCGTTTCGCCAACCAGCTGTTCGAGCCGATCTGGAACGCCAACTACGTCGACCACGTGCAGATCACGATGGCCGAGTCCATCGGCATCGGCTCGCGCGCCGGGTACTACGACGGCATCGGCGCGGCGCGGGACGTGATCCAGAACCACCTGCTGCAGCTGCTCGCCCTCACCACGATGGAGGAGCCGGTCTCCTTCGAGGCCGACGCTCTGCGGGCCGAGAAGGAGAAGGTACTCTCGGCCGTCAAGGTCCCCGAGGACCTCGACGCCCACACGGCCCGCGGGCAGTACGCCGGTGGCTGGCAGGGCGGCCAGGAGGTCCGCGGCTACCTCGAGGAGGACGGGATCCCGCCGACCTCCGAGACCGAGTCCTACGCCGCGGTGCGCCTGGACATCGACACCCGACGCTGGGCGGGGGTGCCGTTCTACCTGCGTGCCGGCAAGCGCCTGGGGCGGCGGGTCACGGAGATCGCCGTCGTCTTCAAGCGGGCGCCGCACCTGCCGTTCGACCTGACGTCCACGCAGGAGCTGGGGGCGAACGCGCTCGTCATCCGGGTCCAGCCGGACGAGGGCGTGACCATCCGCTTCGGCGCCAAGGTGCCGGGGACCGCGATGGAGGTTCGCGACGTCACGATGGACTTCGGATACGGCCACGCCTTCACGCAGGACTCCCCCGAGGCGTACGAACGCCTCATCCTGGACGTCCTCCTCGGCGACCCGCCGCTGTTCCCGCGCCAGAAGGAGGTCGAGCTGTCCTGGCAGATCCTCGACCCGATCCTCGAGCACTGGGCACGGCGGGGCCAGCCGGAGCAGTACGCGCCCGGTTCGTGGGGTCCCGCCTCGGCGGACGCCATGCTGGCGCGCGACGGCCGCACCTGGCGCCGGCCGTGACGAGGACGGCAGCCATGATCAGGACGGCAGCCACGACGCGGGCGTCGGTCATGACAGAGGCGTCGGTGATGACGACGTCGCTCAGGACGACGTCGGCCACGACAAGGAGCAACGGATGATCGTCACCCTCCGCAGCACGAACTCTGCCGAGGTCGGTTCACGCCTGGTGTCCCTGCGGGACGAGGGCGGCGCCGTCGCCCTCGGGCGCGTGCTCACGCTCGTGATCCTGCCCGACGACGAGGCCTCGTCCGAACGCGCGATCCGCACGGCCAACGGCGCGTCCCACGAGCACCCCATGCGGGTGATCGTCGTGCTCCCCGACGACCCGGAGAAGCCGGCGGGGCTCGACGCCGAGATCCGCGTGGGTGGGCACGCCGGCGCCTCGGAGGTCGTCGTCCTGCGTCCGCGGGGCGGCGCCGGCACGGCCCCCGACACGCTCGTCATGCCGCTGCTGCTGCCGGACGCTCCCATCGTCGCGTGGTGGCCGTCCGCGCCGCCGGCGACCCCGTCGGCCGACCCGATCGGTGCGATGGCGCAGCGCCGGATCACCGAGTCGGTGCGGTGCGAGGCTCCCGTGCGCACGCTGCACTCCCTGGCCGACGGCTATGCGCCGGGTGACACCGACCTCGCCTGGGGCGGGCTGACGCTGTGGCGGGCGCTCCTGGCGGCGGCGCTCGACGAGCCTCCGGCCGAGCCGGTGCTCGCCGCGCGCGTGGCCGGCGCGCCCGAGCACCCCAGCGTGGACCTGCTCGCCGCGTGGCTGCGGGTGTCGCTCGACTGCCCGGTGACCGTGGTGGACCAGGGGCACGACGCCATCGAGTCGGTTGTTCTTGAGCAGGCGTCCGGGCCGATCAGCATCATCCGGCCCGAGGGGTCGACCGTCGCCGTCCTCAGCCGACCGGGCCGGCCCGACCAGCACGTGAACCTGCCGCAGCGCAACACGGAGAACACTCTCATCGAGGAGCTGCGGCGGCTCGACCCGGACCTCACCTACGGGCGTGTGCTGACCAAGGGTCTGCGAGAGCTCGCACAGGCGTAGCGACTCGCAGTCGTCTCTGCCCGCGTCTTCAAGGAGCCGGCTCGATGCCGCGGCGGCGCGGCTGGCGCGTGCGATCGGCGCTCAGGCGGATCAGGTGCCGTCCTGTCCACAGGTTCGGCTCCCGTCGGGGGTCGATGTCGGTGGGTCGCCATAGTGTGTACTCATGTTCGAGAACGGGTCCGGGTTCGCCGGTGCTGGCGCTGACCGCGGCACCGACGTGTCGGTGCTCGAGCGCCGACTCACGACCGCGTTGTACCCGTTCGTCTCCGCACCACGGACCCCGAAGGTCGACCTCGGCGAGGACGGGCCGGTGCTCCTTCTCGACCCCGGCCTGCTCGCACTGCTGCGCCGCCGCCCGGCGTCCCCGGCTCGTTCCGACGACGGCGGTCCCGAGGACCCTGCCGATGTCGCAGCCGACGCCCCCACCGGCGATCGCCCCACCACGGCTTCCAGCCGCCTCACCGCAGCCGACGACGAGGATGCCGCCCCGCTTCCCGACCGCCCCACCGCAGACGACGACGATCCCGCCGCGGGTCCGGACCGTCCCGTCTCCGTCGGGGAAGGTCTGCCCGACGTCGGACCTGACGCCGGGGACGGGGACGGGGCCTCGTCGGCCTCGGTGCCGGCGTGGGCGGCGGTGCCGGTCGGCGCGGTCCCGGCCGCGGCCGACATCCCCGGGGACGACCCCGCCGCACGGGCCCGGCGGGCGGACGCGGTCGCCGCGGCGGCCCTGGAGGCCCTGCCGGGCGGGCCCGGGCTGGCCACCGCTCTCGCCGCCCTCTCCCCCGCCGACGTCGGCGACGCGACCCTGATCGAGGGCATCGCCGCCTACGAGCGCCTGGCCTCCTGGGCCACGGCCCAGCAGGCCGTCCTGGTCCGCGAGCTGACCGACCGGCACGGCACCACCGGCACCGCCGCCAAGACCGCCGCCGCCGAGATCGGCGCCCGCCTCGGCTCCACCGGCACCGTCGGCGCCATGAAGGTTGACCTCGCCGCCGCCCTGGACTCCTTCCCCGAGGTCGCCGACGCGCTGACCACCGGGCGGATCGACTCCCGCAAGGCGACCGTGCTGACCACGAGGGAGCCGGGCCTGACCACGGGTCAGCAGCGCCGGGTCGTCACCGGGCTGCTCAAGGACGCCGACCGGCTCTCCGGGCCGAAGCTGCGCAACCGGCTCCGCGCCGCCGCCCTGTCCATCAACCCCGACGCCGGGGTGGAGCGGCGCCAGCGCGAGCACGCCGCCCGCAAGGTCACCATCACCCCCGCCCCGGACGCGATGGCCTGGATCACCGCCTACGTCCGCGCCGACCACGCCCACACCGTCAAGACCGCCCTGCGCGCGCTGGCCGATGCCGCCGTGGACGGCGACGACACCGACCCACGGTCCCGGGACCAGGTCCAGGCGGACGCGTTCGTCGACCTCTTCGCCTCGGTCCTGGACCGCGGCGTCGACCTGGCCGGGCACCCGTTGCCCTCGGGGCGCCTCGCCCGGGCCGGGGCGCAGATCACCGTCGGCGCCGGGACCCTGCTCGGCCTGGACCACCAGGCCGGGTACCTGGCGGGGTACGGACCGATCCCGGCCGAGCTCGCCCGCGAGCTCGCGCAGGACGCGACGTGGCGGGCACTGCTGACCGACGAGCACGGCCACTTCAAGGACCTCTCCACCAAGGCCTACCGGCCCGGCGCCGACCTGACCCGCACCGTGAAGGCCCGCGACATCACCTGCACCTTCCCCGGCTGCACAAGACCGTCGGTGGTGTGCGACCTGGACCACCGCATCGCCTACGACCCCGCGATCGCGCACCTGGTGGCGCAGACCAGCGTCTGCAACCTCCACCCGCTGTGCCGCCACCACCACAACCTCAAGACCACCAAACGCTGGCACGTGCGCCGCGAGCCGGACGGCACCGTCATCTGGACCGTCGCCCGCACCGGCCACCAGTACCGCCACATCCCCGACCCGCCAGCCGGCGCACCGGCCGCCGCGAACCGCTGGGCCGACCTCTTCGCCAACACCGACCCACCCTTCTAACACCGCCGCAGTCCCGCGGTGCCTCACGCACTCGGCGATTCCAGAGCGGCCTCACCGATCCCTCGCGGCACGCCAACGAAGCAGGGCACCGCACCATGGCAGCACCGCCCGCCGTCCACCACCGAGGCCAGGAGCCGACGCGCACCCGCGCGCCGGCTCCTGCGCATGCCCGGCTATCGCTCTGTGTCGAGCCGGCAGTGGATGGTCTCGCCGCTCACCACGACACCCGCGTTCGCGGCTCTCCTGCGCGCGAGCAGCGTCGCGACGAGCGCCCTCTGATCAGGGGCAAACGACAGCGCACCTCTGACCACGGGTCAGAGGTGCGCGGGGAGCGTCGAGATGTGACTCAGCCGCCGCGACGCTCGCGCAGCGACGCGAGGGCCTCTTCCAGCAGGGCGGCGCCGTCCTCGTCGGACCGCCGCTCCTTCACGTAGGCCAGGTGCGTCTTGTACGGCTCGTTCTTGGGAGGCAGCGGAGGATTCTCCTTGTCCTGCCCCGCCGGCAGCCCGCAGCGCGGACAGTCCCACTGCTCGGGAATGACGATGTCAGGCTCCTTGGCGAAGCTCGGCCGGACCTCATGCCCGTTGGAGCACCAGTAGCTCACCCAGACACGCGGGGCCGCTTCGCCTCGCTCGGTCTCCCCCATCGGCCCCGCGCCCACGCGAGACCCACGGATCGCACTTCCACCAGCCACGACGATCTCCTCAGATCTCGAACTTCTGGATCAGTCCGATCAACATGATCGTGATCCCCCAGACCACCGCGACGCCGACAGTGATCCGGTTGAGGTTGCGCTCGGCAACCCCCGAGGAACCGACGGAGCTGGAGAGGCCGCCGCCGAACATGTCCGAGAGGCCGCCACCCTTTCCCTTGTGCATGAGGATGGTGAGGATCAGGAAGATGCTGGTGAGCACCAGCGCCACCTCAAGAGCGATCCGCAGTACGTCCAAGGTGAGTCCGTTTCGTCGTGTCGAGCGGTGGGCGCCGAGGCGCCGTCACCAAGGATAAGCGATCGAGAACGTCCGAGGGACCGTCCCCGCGCGTGCGGGCCGAGTTTCTCCGGCCGCCAGGTAGCTGGTGGAACCCTACGACGACGTCGGCCGCACAGCGGCGCCCTCTCGGGCAGCCGTTGTGCGGCCGTCGTGCGGCCGTCGCGGTTGACGGTCCTGCGACTACGCGCCGACCTGGTGGTCCTGGTAGCGCACGATGGCGGCGAACTCCTCGGCCTTCAGGCTGGCGCCGCCCACGAGGGCACCGTCGACGTCCTCCTTCTCCATGATGGAGGCGACGTTCGAGGACTTCACGGACCCGCCGTAGAGCACCCGCACGGCCTGCGCCACGGAGTCGTCGTACAGCTCGGCCAGACGGCCGCGGATGGCTCCGCACACCTCCTGGGCGTCCTCCGGCGTCGCCACCTCACCGGTGCCGATCGCCCACACGGGCTCGTACGCGATGACGGTCTTCGCGGCCTGCTCGGCCGAGAGGCCGTCGTACGCGCCGTCGACCTGGGCCAGCGTGTACGCGACGTGCTCGCCGGCCTTGCGGACGTCGAGCCCCTCGCCCACGCAGATGATCGGCGTGATCGAGGCGGCGAGGGCAGCCTTCGACTTCGCGCCGACCAGCGCGTCGTCCTCCGCGTGGTACTGCCGTCGCTCGGAGTGCCCGACGACGGCGTAGCTCACACCGAGCTTCGCGAGCATCGCGGCGGAGATCTCACCGGTGTACGCGCCGGACTCGTGCGCCGAGACGTCCTGGGCGCCGTAGCGGATGTCGAGCTTGTCGCCGTCGACCAGCGTCTGCACGGAACGGATGTCCGTGAACGGCGGGACGACGACGACCTCGACGGACCCGTAGTCGTGCTTCGCGTCCTTCAGCGTCCAGGCAAGCTTCTGGACGAGCGCGATGGCCTCGTGGTGGTCGAGGTTCATCTTCCAGTTGCCCGCCATGAGCGGGGTGCGTGCGGTTGCCATTCAGTCCTCCAGGACGGCGATGCCGGGGAGGGTCTTGCCCTCGAGGAACTCCAGGGACGCGCCGCCGCCCGTGGAGATGTGGGAGAAGGTCGACTCGTCGAAGCCGAGCGTGCGCACGGCCGCGGCGGAGTCGCCGCCGCCGACGATGGTGAAGCCGTCGGCGTCGGACATCGCCTGGGCGACGGCCTTGGTGCCGGCCGAGAACGCCTCGAACTCGAAGACGCCCATCGGGCCGTTCCAGACGATCGTCCTCGCGTCGGCGATCTTGGCGGCGAACGCCTGCTGCGACTCGGGGCCGATGTCGAGACCCATCTGGTCGTCGGGGATCGCGTCGGCAGCAACGGTGGTCGCCGGGGAGTCCGCCTTGAACTCGGGGGCCACGACGATGTCGGTGGGCAGGACGATCTCGACGCCCTTCTCCTCCGCCTCGGCGAGGTAGCCCTTCACCGTCTCGATCTGGTCCTCCTCGAGGAGGGACTTGCCGACGCCGTAGCCCTTGGCCGCCAGGAACGTGAAGACCATGCCGCCGCCGATCAGCAGCCTATCGGCCTTGCCGAGCAGGTTGGCGATGACGCCGAGCTTGTCGGAGACCTTCGACCCGCCCAGGATGACCACGTACGGCCGCTCCGGGTTCTCCGTCGCGCGGCTCAGCGAGTCGATCTCCTTGAAGACCAGCTTGCCGGCGGCGTGCGGGAGCCGCTGCGCCACGTCGTAGACGGACGCCTGCTTGCGGTGGACGACACCGAAGCCGTCGGAGACGTAGGCGTCGGCCAGGGCGGCGAGCTCGTCCGCGAAGGCGCCGCGCTCGGCGTCGTCCTTGGAGGTCTCGCGGGCGTCGAAGCGCACGTTCTCGACCAGCGCGACCTCGCCGTCGGCCAGGCCGTCGACGACGGACCTCGCGTCCTCGCCGACGGTGTCCTTTGCGAGGGTCACCTTGGCGCCGAGGAGCTCACCGAGGCGGTCGGCGACGGGCGCGAGGGAGTACTTGGGGTCGGGGCTGCCCTTGGGGCGCCCCAGGTGGGCGGTGACGACGACCCTCGCGCCCTCGGCCAGCAGCTGCTGGAGCGTGGGGAGCGCGGCACGGATGCGGCCGTCGTCGGTGATGGTCGTCCCGTCGAGCGGGACGTTGAAGTCGGAGCGGACGAGCACGCGCTTGCCGCGCAGCTCTCCGAGGTCCTCGATGGTCTTCACGAAGATCGTTCCTTAGGTCTCGACGTCTTCTGGTTCTTCTTCACGGGCACGGCCTCTGCTGGGCCGTCGGCGCGTGGGACCCGCGCGGGCCCTGACGCGCGGACGTCCGCGTGCGCGAGCGAGATGCTGCGCACGCGGACGTCCGTCACTGCTGCCGAGCTGCGAGGCTCAGAGACGCTCGCCCACGTACTGGGCCAGCGTCACGAGGGAGTTCGCGTAGCCGTACTCGTTGTCGTACCAGGAGACGACCTTGACCTGGTCGCCGATCACCTTGGTCAGGCCCGCGTCGAAGATGCTGGTGTGCGGGTTGCCGACGATGTCGCTGGAGACGATCGGGTCCTCGGTGTACTGGAGGACGTTCTTGAGCTCGGGGGACTCCGCGGCCTTCTTGATCGCGTTGTTGACCTCCTCGACCGTGACCTCGCGGCCGGCGGTGAAGGTGAGGTCGGTGGCCGAGCCGGTGGGCGTCGGCACACGCAGCGCGTAGCCGTCCAGCTTGCCCTTCAGCTGCGGGAGGACCAGGGAGACGGCCTTGGCCGCACCCGTGGAGGTCGGGATGATGCTCAGCGCGGCGGCGCGTGCGCGGCGGAGGTCCTTGTGCGGGCCGTCCTGGAGGTTCTGGTCCGCGGTGTACGCGTGGATCGTGGTCATGAGACCACGGACGATCCCGAACTCCTCGTCGAGCACCTTCGCCATCGGGGCGAGGCAGTTGGTGGTGCAGGACGCGTTGGAGATGATGTGGTGGTTCTCGGGGTCGTAGTCGGTGTGGTTCACGCCGATGACGAAGGTGGCGTCCTCGTTCTTGCCGGGCGCGGAGATGATGACCTTCTTGGCGCCTGCGTCGATGTGCGCCTTGGCCTTGGCGGCGTCGGTGAAGCGACCGGTGGACTCGATGACGATGTCGGCGCCGAGCTCGCCCCAGGGCAGAGCGGCGGGGTCCTTCTCCTCCAGCGCCTTGAAGGTCTGGTTGCCCACGGTGATGCTGTCCTCGGTGTAGGACACGTCCTCCTTGAGGACGCCGAACACAGAGTCGTACTTCAGCAGGTGCGCGAGGGTCTTGTTGTCGGTCAGGTCGTTGACGCCCACGATCTGGACGTCGGCGCCCGACTCGAGCACGGCGCGGGTGAAGTTACGACCGATGCGGCCGAAACCGTTGATGCCGACGCGGATGGTCACAGTGTCCTCCTGGAGTGCGCCGCTCGGCGCACACATTGTCTGGAATTCGTGAGCACCTCGCTGGGTGCTCCCGGGCGAGCGATCTCGTCAGCACCGGAGCGCGACGATCACCTCGACCAGCACCCCCGAGTTTACCCACGGAGGGACAAAACGCCCGGGGACCATGGTCAGGGGTGGAGCTGTGAAGGCACTCACAGGAGGCCGGCGAAATGCCGGAACTGCGGGGCCGGTGCGCTCACCCTGCGCTCGTCACCGGCACGACGGCGGACCGGGGGGTTTGCCACCAGCGAACCGTTTTTGCTTCAGCGCGGCGTCAGGCTGACCGCCTCATCGCCATTTCCGGGGAAACGGCTGACGGAAGGCGATCGGTCAGAGGTCCAGCATCTCCGGGGTCAGCGTGGCCTCGGTGTCGGGGATCCCGAGCTCGTGGGCACGCTTGTCGGCCATCGCGAGGAGCCGGCGGATCCGCCCTGCGACGGCGTCCTTGGTCAGCGGCGGGTCCGAGAGCTGACCCAGCTCCTCGAGGCTCGCCTGCTTGTGCTCGAGGCGCAGACGCCCCGCGGTCACGAGGTGCTCCGGGATGTCCTCGCCGAGGATCTCGAAGGCACGCTCCACACGGGCGCCGGCGGCGACGGCGGCGCGGGCCGACCGACGCAGGTTGGCGTCGTCGAAGTTCGCGAGACGGTTGGCAGTCCCCCGCACCTCCCGCCGCATGCGTCGCTCCTCCCACACCAGCACGGCGTCGTGCGCCCCCATGCGGGTGAGCATCGCCGAGATGGCGTCGCCGTCCCGGATGACCACACGGTCGATGCCCCGGACCTCGCGAGCCTTCGCCGCGATGTTCATGCGCCGGGCGGCACCGACGAGCGCCAGGGCGGCCTCCGGCCCGGGGCACGTGATCTCGAGCGAGCTCGACCGTCCCGGCTCCGTGAGCGAACCGTGCGCGAGGAACGCACCGCGCCACGCCGCCGTGGCCTCCGCGACGCCGGCCGAGACGACCTGGGGCGGCAGCCCGCGCACGGGGCGGCCGCGGTTGTCCAGCAGACCGGTCTGCCGGGCGAGGGACTCGCCGTCGCGCACCACGCGGACCACGTAGCGGTTGCCGCGGCGCAGCCCGCCGCCGGAGACCACGATGATGTCGGAGTGGTGGCCGTAGACCTCCTGCATCGTCTGGCGGAGGCGACGGGCGGCGATGCCGGCGTCCAGCTCCGCCTCCACCACGATGCGGCCCGAGATGATGTGCAGCCCGCCCGCGAAGCGGAGGGTCGCGGCCACCTCGGCCTTGCGGGCCGACACCTTGTCCACCCGTACCCGGGCCAGCTCGTCCTTCACGGCAGAGGTCAACGACATGCCGGCCATCTTCGCACTCATTCCCCCGCGCTTTCCTGCCGGGACCGGTCCACATCCCCCAGCACACCTTCGAACGCGTCACGGTACGCCGCGGCCAGGCGGAGCGGATCGTGACGGGCTGTGCCATCCCCCACACCGATCTGGCGGAGGAGCACCTCGGCGCCGCACGCCGCGGCCGCCTCCGTGAGGTCGTCGAGATCCTCGACGGCGGAGGGGTCGGCCAGCACCACGTCCAGGCGCAGCCCCGGGGAGAGCTCGTGGAGGCTGCGGACGTGGTCGGCCGCCGTCATCCCGTCGGTCTCCCCCACCTGCGCCGACAGGTTCACCGTCAGCGCGCGACGGGCGGGGGTGGCGTGCAGCGCCTCGGCGAGCTCCGGGACGAGGAGGTGCGGGATGACCGAGGTGTACCAGGAGCCCGGGCCGAGGACGACCCAGTCGGCGGCCCGGACGGCCTCGACCGCCTCGGGGCAGGCGGGCGGGTCCTCCGGGATGAGCCGGATCCGCTCGACCCGCCCGGGGGTCACGGCCACGTTGTACTGGCCGCGGACGGTGCACGTGCTCTCGCCGGAGTGCACCTCGGCCTCGATCTCGAGGGGCACGGCGGCCATCGGCACCACCCGGCCGTGGACACCGAGGAGGCGGCCCACGAGGTCCAGGCCGGCGACCTCGTTGCCGAGCAGCTCCCACAGCGCCACGATCAGCAGGTTGCCGACCGCGTGGTTGTTGAGCGGTCCGTCCGAGACGAACCGGTGCTGGAGCACGTCACGCCAGGTCAGGCCCCACTCGCCGTCGTCGCACAGGGCCGAGAGGGCCATGCGAAGGTCACCGGGCGGGAGCACCCCCAGCTCGTGCCGGAGCCGACCGGAGGATCCGCCGTCGTCGGCGACCGTGACGACGGCGGTGAGGTTCTGCGACAGGTGGCGCAGCGCGCCCAGGGTCGCCGCGAGCCCGTGGCCGCCACCGAGAGCCACGACCGCCGGCCCTCGGGCGCCACGCTGGAGGCCGGCCTGGCGCTGCTCGCCGTCGCCGGGGACCAGACTCATTCGCGCCCCATGTCCCGGTGGAGAGTACGGACCGACTGCCCCCGATCCCGCAGCCGCTGGGCGATGGCCTCCGCCATGGCGACCGACCGGTGCTTGCCGCCCGTGCAGCCGACCGCGATGGTGACGAACGGCTTGAGCTCGTCGATGTAGCCGTCCAGCACGGGCGCGATCGCGTCGACGTAGCGGTCGGCGAACTCCGAGGCGCCGTCCTGGCCGAGCACGTAGTCGCGGACCGGCTCGTCGGTGCCGGTGAGGTGGCGCAGCTCGGAGACCCAGTACGGGTTGGTGAGGAAGCGGACGTCGACGACGTGGTCGGCGTCCAGCGGGAGGCCGTACTTGAAGCCGAACGACAGGACCGTCAGACGCAGCGGCCGGTCGGACTCCCCGGCAACGACCTCGCGGACCTTGCGCGCCAGGTCGTGGACGGACAGGTCGGTGGTGTCGATGAGCACGTCGGCCCGGCGACGCAGGTGCGCGAGCAGCTGGCGCTCCTCGTGGATGCCGTCGAGCAGGCGGCCGTCGCCCTGCAGCGGGTGGGGGCGGCGGACGGACTCGTAGCGGCGCACGAGCTCCTCGTCCGCGGCGTCGAGGAACACGATGCGGTATCCCGTGCCCTGCATGCGCAGCTGGTCGAGCACGCTGACGAGCTCGGCAAAGAACTCCCGCGAGCGGACGTCGACCACCGCCGCCAGTCGGTGCACGCCACCCTCGCCGGGGGTCATCATCCGGGCGAGCGCCGCGAGCATCCGGGGCGGCAGGTTGTCGACGACGTACCAGTCGAGGTCCTCCAGCGCCGCTGCCGTGCGTGAGCGGCCCGCCCCGGACATGCCGGTGATGATGAGGAGCTCCGGCGGGTCGTTCTTCGGGAGCCTGGCCTCCTCGTCGAGGAGGGGGATGCCCTCCGGGACGGTCGGTGGCCTGCTCTCGTTGTTCCCCGGTCTCTCCATGCCCTCAGGATGCCAGGTGGTCACGGCCGGCAGGGACGCGGTGCACCTCGACCGAGCCGTCGAGGCTGGTGGCTGCCTCGTCGGGGGTGGCTCCGGCGTCCGGTGTGGTGGCGGTGGCGGTGGCGGTGTCGGGAGTGGCTCCGGCGTCCGGTGAGTCCGCGGCGGACGCGCCGGACGCGGCGGACGCGCCGGGGGCGCCGAGCGCCTCCAGGACCGCCTGTGCCGTACGCGGGCCGATCCCCTTGACGGCGGCCACCTCCTCCACGCTCGCGGCCCGGATGTTCTTCACCGAGCCGAAGGCCTTGAGCAGCGCGCGCTGACGCGTCGGCCCCAGCCCGGGGACGTCGTCGAGGACCGACCGGGTCATCGCCTTCGCGCGCCGGGAACGGTGGTGCGTGATCGCGAACCGGTGCGACTCGTCGCGCAGGTGCTGGAGCAGGTACAGCGCGGGCGAGGTCCGGGGCAGCACCACGGGGAAGTCGTCGTCCGGCAGCCAGACCTCCTCCAGCCGCTTGGCGAGGCCGACCAGTGCGACGTCGTCGATGCCCAGCTCGTCGAGCACCCGCTGGGCTGCGGCCACCTGGGGCTGCCCGCCGTCGACGACGACGAGGTTCGGCGGGTAGGCGAACTTGCGGGCCCGCCCCGTGGTGGGGTCGACCGGACCGGAGCGCAGCGGGACCCCGTCGTCGTCCAGGTTGTCGATGTCGACGGCTCCGGGGCGGTCCGGGTCGTCCCCCGCCAGCGCCGCCCCGACGGCCCGGGCACCGGCGTCGGTCGCGGCGAGGCCGCGGCGCGCCTGCTCCTCGGCGTCCCGCTCGGCCACGTAGCGGCGGAACCGCCGGCGCAGGACCTCGTCCATCGCGGCGGTGTCGTCCCGGGCGCCCTGGCCGTCCTCGCCGCGGACGATGAAGTGGCGGTACTCGGACTTCTTGGCGAGCCCGTCCTCGAACACCACCATGGACCCGACCTGGTGCGCGCCCTGGGTGTGGGAGATGTCGTAGCACTCGATGCGCAGCGGCGAGTCGGTGAGGCCGAGCGCCTCCTGCAGCTCGGACAGCGCCCGCGACCGGCTGGTGAGGTCCCCGGCCCGGCGGCTCTTGTGCAGGCTCAGCGCCTGCTCGGCGTTGGTGCGGACCGTCTCGGCGAGGTGCTTCTTGTCGCCCCGCTGCGGCACCCGGATGCGCACCTTGGCGCCGCGCAGGCCGGTCAGCCAGGCCGTCATCCCCTCCGCGTCGGTCGGCATGACGGGCACGAGAATCTCCCGCGGCACGGCGGTGGTGGGAGTGTGCCGGACGTCGTCGACGCTCGTGGCCTGGCCGTCGGTGCGGCGGGCGCGCGCCTTGCCGACGGACTTCTCGTCCCTCGGCGCGACCGCCGGCTGGGCGTCGCCGTAGACCTGCTGGAGCAGGTGCTCGACCAGGCCCGCGTCGTCGAGGTCCTCGACCCGCTCCACGACCCAGCCCCGCTGGCCGCGGATCCGGCCACCCCGGACGTGGAAGACCTGGACGCTCGCCTCCAGCTCGTCGGCGGCGAGGCCGAAGACGTCGGCGTCGGTCCCGTCCGGCAGCACGACGGCGTTCTTCTCGACGACGCGGCGCAGGGCGCCGACGTCGTCCCGCAGGCGGGCGGCACGCTCGAAGTCGAGCGCCGCGGAGGCCTCCTTCATCTCGCGCTCGAGGCGGCGCAGGTGCGGGCCGGTCTCGCCCTCCATGAACCGGCAGAACTCCTCGGCGAGCTCGCGGTGGTCCTCGACGGAGATGCGGCCTACGCACGGGGCGGAGCACTTGTCGATGTACCCGAGGAGGCAGGGCCGGCCGGAGGACTGCGCGCGCCGGTACACCCCGGCCGAGCAGGTGCGGACGGGGAAGACGCGCAGGAGCTGGTCGACGGTGTCGCGGATGGCCCAGGCGTGCGTGTACGGCCCGAAGTAGCGGGTGCCGGGGCGCTTGGCGCCGCGCATGACCTGCACGCGGGGCACCTCCTCCCCCATCGTCACGGCGAGGAACGGGTAGGACTTGTCGTCGCGGTACTTGACGTTGAACCGCGGGTCGAACTCCTTGATCCAGGCGTACTCGAGCGCGAGCGACTCGACCTCGGTGCCGACGACGGTCCACTCCACCGACGACGCGGTGGTCACCATCTGCTGGGTGCGCGGGTGGAGCGCGGAGAGGTCCTGGAAGTAGTTCGACAGCCGGTTGCGCAGGCTCTTCGCCTTGCCGACGTAGATGACGCGACCGTGCGGGTCGCGGAAGCGGTACACGCCCGGCAGGTCGGGAACCTCGCCCGGCCGGGGGCGGTACGTGGACGGGTCGGCCATGCTCCCGAGCCTACGTCAGCGGGCCGACACCCCCGGTCGACGGCACGGCCGCCGCCTCACACCGCCGCCTCACGCCGTCGCGACCGCCACCTGCACCGGCTCCACCCGCACTGGGAAGCCGACCGAGCGCGCGAGGTGGTTGTACTCGCGGGCCTCGTGGTGCAGGCGCGCGGCCCGTTCCTCGCTCACCGGCTCGGCGTACGTCACCTGCGGGCGCAGCACCACCTCGACGAACGGACCCGAGCCGGCGCCCTCGACGCGCTGGGTCCCGGTGGCCTTGTCCGAGTAGCTGAGGACGACGACGTCGTGCTTGGCGGCGGTGCGCAGGAACCAGAGCATCTGGGCCTGGGAGAGGGAGCCGACGAACAGCTCCTCCGCCCGGTAGCGGCTGACGTCGGTGCGGACCTTGAGGTCCGACGTCGCCAGCAGGGTGGGCTTGCCCTCCACCCGCACCTCGTGGTCGCGCGAGTAGCTCGTGTAGCTGGCGGTGCCGCGCTCGTCGGCCCCGGTCCAGTCCACCGTCACGCTGTACGTCTGGAGTGCTCCCATGGACCCACGTTAGCGACAACCTCCCCGGCGCGGGCAGACCTCAGGTCGCGGCGTGGACGAGCGAGCTCTCGAGCGCCTCGCGCAGGAACTGCCCGGTGAAGGACTCCTCCACCTCGGCCACCTGCTCCGGCGTGCCGGCGGCCACCACCGTGCCGCCGCCGGAGCCGCCCTCCGGGCCCATGTCGATCACCCAGTCGGCGTTCTTGATGACGTCGAGGTTGTGCTCGATGACGATCACCGTGTTGCCCTTGTCGACCAGGCCCTGGAGCACGAGCAGGAGCTTGCGGATGTCCTCGAAGTGCAGGCCCGTCGTGGGCTCGTCGAGCACGTACACCGTGCGCCCGGTCGAGCGCCGCTGCAGCTCCGCGGCCAGCTTGACGCGCTGCGCCTCACCGCCGGACAGCGTCGTGGCGGGCTGCCCGAGCCGGACGTACCCGAGCCCGACGTCCACCAGGGTCTGCAGGTACCGCTTGATCTTCTGCACGGCGCCGAAGAAGTCGACCGCCTCGGCGATCGGCATGTCGAGCACCTCGGCGACGGTCTTCCCCTTGTAGTGCACCTCGAGCGTCTCTCGGTTGTAGCGCGCGCCCTCGCAGACCTCGCAGGGCACGTAGACGTCGGGGAGGAAGTTCATCTCGATCTTGATGGTGCCGTCGCCCTTGCAGGCCTCGCAGCGCCCACCCTTGACGTTGAACGAGAAGCGCCCGGGGCCGTAGCCGCGCACCTTCGCCTCGGTGGTCTCCGCGAAGAGCTTGCGGATGTTGTCCCACACCCCGGTGTAGGTGGCCGCGTTGGACCGGGGCGTGCGGCCGATGGGCGACTGGTCGACGTGCACGACCTTGTCGAGCTCGTCCAGACCCGTCACCCGGGTGTGCCGGCCGGGGACGTTGCGCGCCCGGTTGAGCTCGGACGCGAGCACGCGGTACAGGATCGAGTTCACCAGGGTCGACTTCCCCGAGCCGGACACGCCCGTGACGGCCACGAAGGTGCCGATGGGGAAGGAGACGCTGACGTTCTGGAGGTTGTTCTCCCGTGCGCCGACCACGGTGATCTGGCGCTTCCTGTCGACCTTGCGCCGCTTGGCCGGCGTCGGGATGGACCGGCGGCCGGACAGGTACGCGCCGGTGACGGACTCCTCGGCGGCGAGCAGGCCCGGGAGGTCGCCCGAGTGGACCACCTTGCCGCCGTGCTCCCCGGCTCCCGGGCCGATGTCCACGATCCAGTCCGCGACGCGGATCGTGTCCTCGTCGTGCTCGACGACGATCAGGGTGTTGCCGAGGTCGCGCAGGCGGGTGAGGGTGTCGATGAGGCGACGGTTGTCGCGCTGGTGCAGGCCGATGCTCGGCTCGTCGAGGACGTACAGCACTCCGACGAGGCCGGAGCCGATCTGCGTGGCGAGCCGGATGCGCTGCGCCTCTCCGCCGGAGAGGGTGGACGCGGCGCGGGAGAGGGTGAGGTAGCTGAGCCCGACGTCGAGGAGGAACTGCAGGCGGACGTGGATCTCGCGCAGCACCTGGCCCGCGATGGCCGCCTCGCGCACGCCGAGCGTCAGGCCGTCGAGGTAGCGCTTGGCGGACTCGATCGACATGTCGCTCAGCTCGGCGATGTTGAGGTCGCCCAGCCGGACGGCGAGCACCTCCGGCTTGAGCCGGGCGCCGCGGCACACGGGGCACGGGACCTCGCGCATGTAGCCCTCGTAGCGCTCCCGCGACCACTCGGACTCGGTCTCGTCGTGCTTGCGCTTGATGAAGTCGACGGCGCCCTCGAAGCCCGTGGTGTAGGAGCGTTCCCGGCCCCACCGGTTGCGGTAGCGGACCTTGACCTCGTAGTCCTTGCCGTGCAGCACGGCCTGCTTGGCCCGCTTGGGCAGCGCACGCCAGGGCACGTCGACGGAGAACTCGAGCTGCTCGGCCAGGGCCCGCAGCTGGCGCAGGAAGTACTCGCCCTGTGACGCCCAGGGCGCCACGGCACCCTCGGCGAGGCTCAGCTCCTCGTCGGGCACCACGAGCTCGGGGTCGATCTCCAGGCGCGACCCGATCCCCGTGCACTCGGGGCACGCGCCGTATGGGGCGTTGAAGGAGAACGTCCGCGGCTCGATCTCCTCGAGCGTGAGCGGGTGGTCGTTCGGGCACGCACGCTTCTCCGAGAAGCGGTGCTCGCGGCCGGGGTCGTCCGCGTCGAGGTCGACGAGCTCGACGACCACGAGGCCCTCGGCGAGCCGGAGCGCCGTCTCCACCGAGTCGGTCAGCCGCTGGCGGACGTTCTCGCGGATGACGAGGCGGTCGACCACGACGTCGATGTCGTGCTTGAGCTTCTTGTCCAGCACCGGCGGCTGGGCCAGCGGGACCACCTCGCCGTCGACGCGGGCCCGCGCGAAACCCTGGGCCTGCAGGTTCCGGAAGAGGTCGGAGTACTCCCCCTTGCGCCCACGGATCATCGGGGCCAGCACCTGGAAGCGGGTGCCCTCGGGCATCTCGCGGAGCCGGTCCACGATCTGCTGCGGGGTCTGCGCCGTGACCTTCTCGCCGCACACCGGGCAGTACTGCGTGCCGGCGCGCGCGAAGAGCAGGCGCAGGTAGTCGTGGACCTCGGTGATGGTGCCGACCGTCGAGCGCGGGTTGCGGTTCGTGGACTTCTGGTCGATCGAGACGGCCGGCGACAGGCCCTCGATGAAGTCGACGTCCGGCTTGTCCATCTGACCGAGGAACTGCCGCGCGTAGGAGCTCAGCGACTCCACGTAGCGGCGCTGCCCCTCCGCGAAGATCGTGTCGAACGCCAGCGACGACTTGCCCGAGCCGGAGAGCCCGGTGAAGACGATGAGCCTGTCGCGGGGAAGCTCGAGACTGACGTTGCGGAGGTTGTGCTCGCGCGCGCCGCGCACGAGTAGCTGATCACTCACCCGCAGAATCATAGGCGCCAGGTGCGACATCCGCGCCGCACGTGTGTTCGACCTCACTCGTGGCGCGCGCCTCCCGTGGCCTCGCCGGCGGCCGTCTGAGACCATCGAGACGATGACCGGCACCTCGCCGCGGGTGACGCCCGAACGTCCCGGCCCCACCCCCATCGAGGACTACGCGGCGGTGGGCGACGCCCACTCGATCGCGCTCGTCTCCCGTGCCGGTTCCGTCGACTGGCTGTGCCTCCCGTGGCTGGACTCGCCCGCCTTCTTCGCGGCCCTGCTCGGCAACCCGGAGAACGGGCGCTGGCGGCTGGCCGCCGTCGCGGGTCGGGACGACGCCGACGACGACGGCGAGCGTGGCCCTCGCGCCGACGGCCGCCGGGGCGGGGAGGGGCGGGGCGGGCCCGACGCCCGGGTGACGGCCAGCCGCCGGTACCGCGGCGACAGCTTCGTGCTCGAGACGACCTGGACGACACCGACGGGCACCGCCCGGGTGATCGACGCGATGCCCCTCGCGAACGACCGGTCCGACCTCATCCGGAGGGTCGAGGGCCTGACCGGCACCGTGACGTTCGAGGAGGAGTGGGTCGTCCGCTTCGGCTACGGCAGGACGAAGCCCTGGGTCCACCGCGACCACGCGACCGACGGCACCACGGTGATCCGCGCCGTCGCGGGCCCGGACTCGCTCACGCTGGCCGGTGACCGCCTGCCCCGGGGACGGGAGGGCCGGCACGAGGGCAGGTTCGAGGTGACGGCGGGCGAGGTGGTCGACCACGTGCTGACGTGGACCAAGTCCTGGGAACCGGTGCCCTGCCGCCCGGACGTCGACCTGGAGCTCCGGCAGACCGAGCACCTGTGGTCGGACTGGGCCCGGGCGACGTCGTACGAGGGCCCGTACCGGGAGACCGTGGTGCGGTCGCTGCTCACGCTCCGGCTGCTCACCCAGGAGCCGACCGGCGGGATCGCGGCCGCCGCGACGACGTCGCTTCCCGAGGAGATCGGCGGCGAGCGCAACTGGGACTACCGGTTCTCGTGGCTGCGCGACGCCGCGCTCACGCTCGAGGCGCTGGTGGACGTCGGGTACCGGGACGAGGCCGACGAGTGGCGGCAGTGGCTGCTCCGCGCGGCCGCCGGCGACCCAGAGAACCTGCAGATCATGTACCGCCTGGACGGCGCACGGGACCTGCCCGAGCGGACCCTCGACCACCTCACCGGCTACGCCGGGTCGCGACCCGTGCGCATCGGCAACGGCGCCGTCGACCAGCACCAGAACGACGTCCTCGGCGAGGTCATGCTGGCCCTGGACCTCGCCCGCCGCTGCGACCTGCCGGCCGACGACGACGCCTGGGCGCTCCAGCGCGTGCTGGTGAACCACATGACCGCGCGCTGGCGCACCCCCGACCACGGCATCTGGGAGATCCGCGGGCCGCTCCGGCACTTCACCCACTCGAAGGTGATGTGCTGGGCGGCCGTGGACTGCGCCGTGCGGGCGGTCGAGGACTTCGGCTGCGACGGGCCGCTGGAGACCTGGCGCAGGGTGCGCGAGGAGATCCGCTCCGACGTTCTCCGGCACGGGTACGACCCCGAGCTCAACTCGTTCGTCCAGTACTACGGGGCCCGCACCACGGACGCCTCGCTGCTGCAGCTCGTGCAGGTCGGGTTCCTGCCTCCGGACGACCCCAGGATCGTCGGGACCGTCGCCCGTGTCCGGGAGGAGCTCGCCGACGGGCCGTGGGTCCGCCGGTACCGCACGGAGACCGGGGTGGACGGCCTGGGGGGCGGGGAGCATCCCTTCCTCGCCTGCTGCTTCTGGCTGGTCGACGCGCTCGCCCGCATCGGCGACGTCGACACCGCCACCCGGCACATGGACGAGCTCGTCGGCGCGGTCAACGACCTCGGTCTCCTCGCCGAGGAGTACGACCCGGTGAACCGCCGCTACACCGGCAACTACCCGCAGGCCTTCTCCCACCTCACGCTCGTGCGGGCGGCGCACGCGCTCAGCGCGGCCTGCGCCAGCCCGACACCGGTCGGCGCGCACGCGCCGCTCTCGGTGCCCGGACGTCGCCCCGGCGGCGCCGGCCAGGCATGATGCGGGGCATGACCGACGACCTGACCGACGCCCACGTCGAGCCCGGCGGCCCCGCCGTCGTCCACCGTCTCGGGTCCGTGACGGTGCGCAAGGCCTCCGTCTCCGAGCAGGACAACAACGCCTACCTGGTCACGGCCGGCGACGGCTCCCAGCTGCTCGTCGACGCCGCCGACGACGCCGGCCGCCTGCTCGCCCTCGTGGCGGAGGGCTCCGGGCGGCTGGACACGGTCGTCACCACGCACCGCCACTGGGACCATCACCGGGCCCTGCCCGCCGTCGTCGAGGCCACGGGCGCGGCCGTGCTGGCCGGGGCGGACGACGCCGCCGAGCTGCCCGTCGCGGCCACCCGCACCCTGGCCCACGGGGACGTCGTGACGGTCGGGGACGTCGAGCTGGAGGTCGTCGCCCTGCGCGGCCACACGCCCGGTTCCGTGGCGCTGGCGCTGCGGGAGGGTGACGACGGGCCCCGCCCGGGCCGGGTCCACCTCTTCACCGGCGACTCCCTCTTCCCGGGAGGCGTGGGCCGGACGTGGGCGCCCGAGGACTTCACCTCGCTGATGGACGACGTCGAAAGCCGGGTCTTCGCCCGGTTCGGCGACGACACCCGCGTCTACCCCGGGCACGGGGACGACACGACGCTCGGCCGGGAACGTCCTCTTCTGGCCCAGTGGCGCGCCCGCGGCTGGTGAGGGTCATCGTCTGTGGCGGCCGGAGGAGGTCGCTACCCTGACCACCATGACCCTCTTCGCCGTCGAGTACGTCTACGACCAGAACCGCACGCGCGATCTCGACGCCCTGCGTCCTCAGCACCGCACGTTCCTCGGCGGGCTGCACGAGGCGGGGTCGCTCGTGGCCTCCGGGCCGTGGCTGGACGCGGCGGCGCCGGGCGCCCTGCTGCTGGTCCGCGCCGAGAACCACGACGCCGCGATCCACCTCCTCGACTCCGACCCGTTCCACCGCGCACACCTCATCGTGCGCCGGACCGCGCGAGCCTGGAGCCCGGTCGTCGGCACCCTCGGGTGATGGGTCGGGCACTCCGATCCTTCGCGGACCCCTTCGTCCTCACCCTGCTGGTCACGATGGTGGTCGGCCTGGTGGTCCCGGTGCCCGCACCCGTGCGCGACGGCATCGCGGTGGCCGGTGACGTCGCGGTCACCGTGCTGTTCCTCGTCTACGGGATGCGCCTGTCGACCCGGGAGGTGCTGGCCGGGCTGCGGAACGTCCGTCTGCAGGGCACGATCCTGCTCTCCACGTACGTCCTCTTCCCGCTGCTCGGCCTCGCCCTGCACGCGGTCACCGGATCCTTCGTCGGCCCGGCGCTGGCGACGGGGCTGCTCTACGTGACGCTGCTGCCCTCCACCGTGCAGTCGTCCGTGTCCTTCACGTCCATCGCCCGGGGCAACGTGGCGGGGGCGATCTGTGCCGCCACGGTCTCGAACGTCGTCGGCATGGTCCTCACGCCGGTCCTCGTGCTCGTGCTGATGGACCGGTCGGGCGCGGTGGGTCTGGGCGGCCTGCGGGACGTGCTGCTCCAGCTGCTCCTCCCCTTCGTCGTCGGGCAGCTCCTCCAGCCGCTGGTGGGTGGCTGGATCCGGGCCCGCCGGTGGCTGACGGTGAGCGTGGACCGCGGGACGATCCTCGTCGTCGTCCTCGGTGCCGTGACGGCCGCCACCGCGGCGGGCGTCTGGGAGTCGGTGTCCTGGGCGATGATCCTCGCCCTGCTGGTGATCTGCGCCGTGCTGCTCGCCGCGATGCTCGGCGCCACGTGGTGGGGCGGCCGTGCCCTCGGGCTGGACCTGCCCGACCGCATCGCCCTGCTGATGTGCGGCTCGAAGAAGTCGCTCGCCACGGGCCTGCCGATGGCGGCGGTGCTCTTCCCCGTCGCGACCGCCGCCGTCGTGGCGGTCCCGATCATCGTCTTCCACCAGCTGCAGCTCGTCGTCTGCGCGGTGCTCGCCCGGCACCTGGCGCTCCGGGATTCGTAGGGGCCCTCCGGGACTCGTGAGGACGGCCCTGCGGGACTTGTGAGGATCCGTGCCGGGCACGGAACCGCCCGGCCCTCCTGCGAGAGCCGGGCGGTGCCTGGTCGTGTCGGGACGGCCCGGACGTCAGTCCTCCGAGGCGCGCTCGACGGGCTCGACCGGCGGGATGTGCGGCCGCCGGTCCTCCTCGGACTCGCCCCGGCGGCGGATGGACTCCTCCGCGGCGGCGATGCGGGCGTCGCGCTTGTTCTTGCGCAGGCTGGCGACGACGGTGATGACGAGGACGCCGACGATCCAGGCGAGCGACGCGAGGATGGACGGCTCGGGGATGGCGGTCCAGTGCTCCCCGCCGTTGATGAACGACAGCTCGTTCTTGTGGAAGGCGTGCACCACCAGCTTGAGCCCGATGAAGCCCAGGATGGCGGCGAGCCCGTAGTGCAGGTAGACGAGCTTGTCGAGCAGGCCGTCGATGAGGAAGTACAGCTGGCGCAGACCGAGGAGCGAGAACGCGTTCGCCGCGAAGACGAGGTACGGCTCCTGCGTGAGGCCGAAGATGGCCGGGATGGAGTCGACCGCGAAGAGCAGGTCGGCGCTGCCGATCGCCAGGATGGCGAGCAGCATCGGCGTGATCATCGTCCTGCCGTGGTGGCGGTGGATCAGCTTGCCGCCCACGAAGCCCGGCGTGACGGGCACGAACCGGCGCACGAGACGGACGAAGCCGTTCTCCTCGTACTCCTCGTGCTCGTCGGGGTCCTCGACGCCCTGCCGGGCCTGCGAGATGGCGGTCCAGATCAGGAACGCGCCGAAGATGTAGAAGACCCACGAGAAGTTCGCGATCACCGCGGCGCCGAGGGCGATGAAGATGCCGCGCAGCACGATCGCGATCACGATGCCGGCGAGCAGGACCTCCTGCTGGTACTTCCGGGGGATCTTGAACGCCGCGATGATGATGACGAAGACGAAGAGGTTGTCGACCGAGAGCGATTTCTCCGTCACGTAGCCGGCGAAGTACTCGGTGCCGTACTGCCCGCCGTAGACGGCCCAGACGATGAAGCCGAAGACGATCGCCATGGCCACGTAGGCCACCGACCACCAGGCGGCCTCCTTCATGGTCGGCGCGTGCGGGTCTTTCACGTGGCCGACGATGTCGACGGTGATCATCACGACGATGATCGCGATGAGGACGATCCAACCAAGGGCGTGGACTTCCACGGTTCCTCCGGTACGTAGGGGCCAGGTACCGGAGGTCTCTTCCGCCTGGTCCGTGACCGTCCGCGCGCCGGTGTTGCCCGAGCGCAGGGACGACCGTCGATGGTCCGGGCCGGTGGCACCGAGCAGGCATCTATCGCCCGCCGTGATGACGGCGCCACTGTTCGGGGAATACTCCCCTCCGCGACGGCCACAATACGACAGGTACCGGCCTGCCGCGACCAGCGGACCTGCCGGTGTCGCGGGCCGCACAGAACCGGACAGCGCCGGACATACCGGCCTGTGCGTCCGTCGGTGCGCGGCCGCAGTGCCGGTCTCAGGCGTTGGCGGCCGTCATCTGCCGCAGCTCCTTCTTGAGGTCCGCGATCTCGTCCCGGAGCCGGGCGGCGAGCTCGAACTGGAGCTCCTCCGCCGCGGCGTGCATCTGCTGCGAGAGCTCCTGGATGAGGTCGGCCAGGTCGCTCGCCGCCGCCCCGGCAAGCTTCTCGCGCACCGACTCCCCCGTCTTCCGGCGGTCCTTCCCCCCGGGCCCCTTGCCGGCGCCGCGATAGCCACCCTCGAGCAGCTCCGCCGTGTCGATGTCCTCACGCGCCAGCATGTCGGTGACGTCGGCGATCCGCTTGCGCAGCGCCGTCGGCTCGATGCCGTTGGCCTCGTTGTAGGCGACCTGCTTCTCCCGGCGCCGGGTCGTCTCCTCGATCGCGTGCGCCATGGAGTCCGTGATCCTGTCGGCGTACATGTGCACCTGGCCGGAGACGTTTCGCGCCGCACGCCCGATCGTCTGGATCAGCGAGGTGGACGAGCGCAGGAACCCCTCCTTGTCCGCGTCGAGGATCGCCACGAGGGAGACCTCGGGCAGGTCGAGTCCCTCACGGAGCAGGTTGATGCCGACGAGGACGTCGAACTGCCCCAGCCTGAGCTCGCGCAGCAGCTCCACCCGGCGCAGGGTGTCGACGTCGGAGTGCAGGTAGCGGACGTGGACCCCGCGCTCGAGCAGGTACTCGGTGAGGTCCTCCGCCATCTTCTTCGTCAGGGTGGTGACGAGAACCCGTTCGTCACGCTCGACGCGGTCGCGGATCTCCCCGAGCAGGTCGTCGATCTGGCCCTTCGTCGGCTTGACGACGATCTCCGGGTCCACCAGGCCGGTGGGCCGGATGATCTGCTCCACCACGCCGTCGGACTGGCTCAGCTCGTAGGGCCCGGGCGTGGCCGAGAGGTAGACGGTCTGGCCGATGCGCTCGAGGAACTCCTCCCAGCGCAGCGGACGGTTGTCCATCGCCGAGGGCAGCCGGAACCCGAAGTCGACGAGGGTGCGCTTGCGGGACATGTCGCCCTCGTACATCGCGCCGATCTGCGGGACGGTCACGTGCGACTCGTCGATGACCAGGAGGAAGTCCTCCGGGAAGTAGTCGAGCAGGGTGTTCGGGGCGCTGCCGGGCGCACGGCCGTCGATGTGCCGGGAGTAGTTCTCGATCCCGGAGCAGGTGCCGATCTGCCGCATCATCTCGATGTCGTAGGTGGTGCGCATGCGCAGGCGCTGCGCCTCGAGCAGCTTGTTCTGGCGCTCGAGCTCCTCCAGCCGCTCGGCGAGCTCGGCCTCGATGCCGGTGATGGCTCGCTCCATGCGCTCCGGGCCGGCCACGTAGTGGGTGGCGGGGAAGAGGTGCACGGCCTCCTCGGAGCGCACGACGTCGCCGGTCAGCGGGTGCAGGGTGCTCAGCCCGTCGATCTCGTCCCCGAACAGCTCGATGCGGATCGCCAGCTCCTCGTAGACCGGGATGATCTCGATCGTGTCCCCGCGGACCCGGAAGGTCCCGCGGGTGAAGGCCACGTCGTTGCGGACGTACTGCATCGTGACGAACTGGCGCAGCAGGTCGTCCCGCTCGACCCGGTCCCCGACCTTGAGCTGCACCATGCGGTCGACGTACTCCTGCGGGGTCCCGAGGCCGTAGATGCAGGAGACGGAGGCGACCACCACGACGTCCCGCCGCGTCAGCAGCGAGTTGGTGGCGCTGTGCCGGAGCCGCTCGACCTCGTCGTTGATCGAGGAGTCCTTCTCGATGTACGTGTCCGTCTGCGGCACGTACGCCTCGGGCTGGTAGTAGTCGTAGTACGAGACGAAGTACTCGACGGCGTTGTTGGGCAGCAGCTCGCGGAACTCCGTCGCGAGCTGGGCGGCGAGGGTCTTGTTCGGCGCCATCACCAGGGTGGGGCGCTGCACCTGCTCGACGAGCCAGGCGGTGGTGGCCGACTTGCCGGTGCCGGTCGCGCCCAGCAGGACCACGTCCTTCTCCCCCGCCCGCAGCCGCTCGGTGAGCTCGGCGATCGCCGTCGGCTGGTCGCCCGAGGGGGTGTACTCGGACACCACCTCGAACGGGGCGACGGTGCGCTGCAGATCGGTCACGGGACGCATGGGTCAACGTTACGTCGGAGCACCGACATCGCCCCACGGGGCAGCGCTCACCCGCCCGGCGGAGCCTGGTCCAGCCCGGCGGCGAACCGGGTCAGCAGGGCTGCGAAGGTGCGCCGGTCCTCCTCGCTCCACGTGGCCATCTGCTCCTCGATCACGTTCGCCCCGGAACGCCGCACCTGCTCCCGCACCGCCTCGCCGCGCGCCGACAGCGTCAGTCGGGACGCTCGTCCGTCGGCCGGGTCCGGCGAGCGGTCCACCAGACCGGCGCGCTCGAGCCGGCGGACCTGGGGCGTCACGGTGGACTTGTCGACGCCCTGCCAGGCGGCCAGCGCGGTGACGCGCATCGGCCCCTGCTCGCCGAGGGCCTCCACGAGCCAGGCGTCCGTGGGTGTCAGACCGCCGGTCACGTCGCGCGCGAGCCAGCGGCCGCGCACCCCTGCGCGGCTCGCCCACCGCAGCACGCGGGTGAGTGCCACCTGGAGCTCCTCCGCGAACCGGGTCTCCGGACTCACGAGGTCGTCCTCGGGCCCGGTCTTCTGGTTCACGGCGTCCACATCAGCCACGTCGGAGGTCATGGTTAGTGAGGTTACACAAACCAACTTGTTGACGCCGTCGCCCCGAATATCTAAACTAGTTTGCGTACACCAACTATCTGCGCCCGGAAAGGCTGGTCCCCGCCTTGCCAGAGAAACCTGCCGTACCGCCGTCCACCGGCGAAGCTCGTGACCACCGCCGGAACCCCGACGATCGGACGAGGCCGCCCTCGCAGCCGTGGCGTACGGAGGGGGTCCCGGAGGAGAACAGGCCGGAGCCTCCGCGCTGGGGCCGGATCGTGGCGTGGATGCTCGTGGGTTGGCTGGTGCTCTTCGGGCTCACCACGGCCCAGGACGTCATGGGGTCGCAGGCCGCCCCGATCTCCTACACCGAGTTCACCCGGCAGGTGGAAGAGGGGAACGTCGAGGAGGTGTACTCCCGCGGGCAGACGATCGAGGGCGTCCTGGCCGAGGAGGCCCCGCTCCCGGACGGGCCGGACGGCGCGACCTACCTCCAGTTCACCACCGAGCGGCCGACCTTCGCCCAGGACGACCTGCTCACGGCCCTGGAGGACGGCGACGCCGTCGTCCGGGCGACCCCGGTCACCGAGCAGCGCGGGCTGCTGCCCAACCTGCTGATCTCGCTGCTGCCCCTGGCACTGCTGGTCGGGTTCTACGTCTGGCTCTTCCGCCGCGCCCGCCGAGCGGGCGCCGGCATGCTCGGCGGCATGGGCCGCAAGAAGGCCAGGCCGGTCGACCCCGAGAACGTGCGGGTCAACTTCGACGACGTCGCGGGCATCGATGAGGTCAAGGCCGAGGTCTCCGAGGTCGTCGACTTCCTCAAGAACCCGGACAAGTACACCCGGCTCGGCGCGAAGGTGCCCAAGGGCGTCCTCCTCGAGGGCGGCCCCGGCACGGGCAAGACCCTCCTCGCCCGGGCCACCGCCGGCGAGGCCGGCGTGCCGTTCTTCTCCGCCAGCGCGTCGGAGTTCATCGAGATGATCGTCGGCGTCGGCGCCCAGCGCGTACGGGACCTGTTCGCCGAGGCCCGCAAGGTCGCCCCCGCCATCATCTTCATCGACGAGATCGACACCATCGGACGCTCCCGCTCGGGCAGCCGCTCCGTGGGCGGCAACGACGAGCGGGAGCAGACCCTGAACCAGATCCTCACCGAGATGGACGGCTTCGACGGCACCGAGGGCGTCGTCGTCATCGCCGCGACCAACCGCGCCGACGTCCTCGACGCCGCCCTGACCCGGGCCGGCCGCTTCGACCGCAAGATCACCGTCTCCCCGCCCGACCAGACCGGGCGGGCGCAGATCCTCCGCGTGCACACCCGCGGCAAGCCCCTCGCCGGCGACGTCGACCTCGACGCGGTCGCGAGGTCCACCCCCGGCATGACCGGCGCGGATCTTGCCAACCTCGCCAACGAGGCCGCCCTGCTCGCCGCCAGACGCGGCCAGGACCAGCTCCACGCCAAGGACTTCGCCGACGCCCTCGAGAAGGTCCAGCTCGGCTCCGAACGCGCGGTGGTCATGCCCGAGGAGGAACGGCTCCGCACCGCCTACCACGAGGCCGGGCACGCCCTGCTCGGCATGCTCCAGCCCGGCGCCGACCCCGTGCGGAAGATCTCGATCATCCCCCGCGGCCGCGCCCTCGGCGTCACCCTCTCCACCCCCGACGCCGACCGGTACGGCTACGACGCCGAGTACCTCAAGGGCCGCATCATCGGCGCCCTCGGCGGCACGGCCGCCGAGGAGGAGATCTTCGGCGTCGTCACCACCGGCGCCGAGTCCGACCTGCAGACCGTCACCGCCATCGCACGCCAGATGGTCGGCCACTGGGGCATGTCCGAGAAGATCGGCCCGGTGCAGGTCTACCCCACCGAGGGCGACGCCCGGCAGAACGGCGCCTCCGAGGCGCTCCTCGAGGCCGTCGACCGCGAGGTCCGGGCGCTGATCGAGAAGTGCTACGCCCAGGCCCGACGGCTCCTGCGCGAGAACCGCGACAAGCACGAGGCCATCGTCGCCGCCCTCATGGAGCACGAGACCCTCGACGAGGCCGACGCCTACGCGGCCGCCGGCATCGACCGAGCCCCGGCCGACCGGCACCTCGTCGGCGCGTCCTCCGGCTCGCACGACTCCGGCGGCGCCTGACCGGGATCTGCTACCCGGCGGTGGCCCCGTCCTCCTCGTCGGGGGCCGGGGCGACCGCCTGGGTCGAGGACCCCGGGACCCACTGGACGTCACCCAGCTCGAAGTTGACCCCACGGGCGACGACGAAGAGCAAGGTCGACAGGCGGTTGAGGTACCGGCCCACCTCGCGGTTGACGACGTCCGGGTACGCCTCGACGGCCCTCCAGACGGCCAGCTCGGCGCGACGGACCGCGGCCCTCGCCTGGTAGAGCAGCGCGGCCCCCAGGGTGCCGCCGGGCAGCACCATCCCGCCGAGGTCCCCGGCCTGCTCGGAGAAGTGCTCGATCGCCCGGTCCAGCCGTTCGACGTAGGCGGGGACGATCGTGACCTCGACGGGGGTGCCGTAGGTCGACACGCCGAGGTCCGTGACGAGGTCGAGCAGGTCGTTCTGCACGCTCAGCAGCATCGTCGCCACGTCGCGGGAGAGCGACGCGGCCGCCGTCGCCACCCCGATCGCCGCGTTCGCGGCGTCGGTCTCGGTGTAGGCGGCGACCCGCAGGTCGGTCTTGGAGACCTCGCCGTGCGTGCCGAGGAAGATGCGGCCGGTGTCGCCGATGTGCGCGGTCGGTCCTGGGTCGCCGTCGTCAGTCATGGGTGTCACGATACTGACCGCGGGGCGGCGTGCCTCCCGGCCGCCGGGGCCCGCAGGACACTTCGTGTCGCCCGGGGGGAAAGGAACCGAGAACCGCATGGGGACCCAACCGTCGGAGGACCGCACCACCGCAACCGCCAGCTCGGTGCAGCCGGCCCGGGGGTGGGCGACCGTCGACAAACCGATCTTCTACATCTCGGTCGGGCTGGTCGTCGCGATCTGCCTCCTCGGCGTGCTCTTCACGGAGACGGTCGGGGAGGTCGCCGGCGCCGCCCTCAACTGGGTCACGTCCACCTTCGGGTGGGTGTTCATCCTCGGGTCCGCCGCCTTCGTGGTCTTCTCCGTGGTTCTCGCGTTCGGGCGCTTCGGGAGCATCCCGATCTCGCGGGAGGGCGAGGAGACGGAGTTCTCCCGCATCTCGTGGATCGCGATGATGTTCAGCGCCGGCATGGGCATCGGGCTGATGTTCTTCGGCGTCTACGAACCCGTCACGCACCTCGCGTCCCCGCCGCCGTTCGTGGACGCCGCGCCCGACAGCGCCGGGGCGGCCCAGAACGCCATGGCCTACACGCTGTTCCACTGGGGTCTGCACCCGTGGGCGATCTACTCGGTGGTGGGCCTCGCCCTCGCGTACTCGACCCACCGGATGGGCCGCGGCAACCTCATGAGCGCCCCCTTCCAGGCCATCCTGGGCCAGGACCGGATCGAGCGACGCGGCTGGGGCAGGCCCATCGACATCCTGGCGATCCTGTGCACGAAGTTCGGCTCCGCCACCTCGCTCGGCCTGGGCGCCCTGCAGATCGCGGCCGGCATCTCGCTCCTGCGGACGGGCGAGTTCGTGGACGACCCGGGCACTCAGCTGCCGGTGATCATCATCTGCGTGCTCACCGTCGGGGTCGTCATCTCGGCGGCGAGCGGCGTCTCGCGGGGCATCAAGTGGCTGAGCAACACCAACGTCGTCCTCGCCGCGGTCCTGCTGGTGTTCGTCTTCGTGGTCGGGCCGACCGTCTTCATCCTCGACCTGCTGCCCGAGTCGCTCGGGGCGTACTTCTCCAACCTCATCCCCATGAGCTTCCAGTCGGCCGTCTTCGGCGGCGGTGACTGGCTCGCCAGCTGGACGATCTTCTACTGGGCGTGGTGGATCTCCTGGACACCGTTCGTCGGGACGTTCATCGCGCGCATCTCCCGCGGACGCACCATCCGCGAGTTCGTCCTCGGCGTGCTGCTGGCGCCGACGGCCGTCAGCATCATCTGGTTCTCCGTGTTCGGCGGTGCCGGCATCAACCTGCAGCACAGCGGCGTCGACATCGCCGGCACCGGGAACGAGGCCGCCGGGTTCTTCGCGATGCTGAGCCAGTACCCGTTCTTCACGGGCGCCGCGCTCGTGGTCATGGTGCTCACGGCGGTCTTCTTCGTCAGCGGCGCCGACGCCGGGTCCCTGGTCATGGGCACCCTGTCCTCGTACGGACGCACGACCCCGTGGACCCCGGTGGTGATCGTCTGGGCCGTGCTGACCGGCGCGGTGGCGGCCGTCCTGTTGTTCGTCGGCGGGCTCGGCGCGCTGCAGACCTTCACGATCCTCGCCGCGACACCGTTCATCGTCATCATGCTCGGGCTCTGCGTCTCGCTGTACGTGGACCTGCGACGGGACCCGCTCCGGCTCCGCAGGCCGAGCCCCGTCCGGCAGGCCACGGCCGTGCCCTCCCAGGTGCCGTTCGCCGACCCCGCCCCGACCCAGGACCCGGAGGATCAGGCGGGCGGTTCGCCGTAGCGCGCGGCTGAGGCGCCTGGCGACGGCGCGCGGACCGTCCCGCTGCCGCTCCGGCGCCGGTCCCTCTCGGGCACGAGCCGGTCGTCCCACAGCCGTCGGACCGCCTCGACCAGCTCCTCAGGTGTGCCGGAGTTGTCCAGCCACACGTCCGCCACGGCGCGCCGGGCGGCGTCGTCGGCCTGGGCCCGGACCCGTGCGCGGGCGTCCTCCTCCGACATGCCGCGGTGGGTCGCCAGCCGCCGGACGCGGACCTCCTCGTCAGCGCCGACGACGACCACGAGGTCGTAGTCGTCGGCCAGCCCGTTCTCGACGATGAGCGGGACGTCGTGGACGACGACGGCGTCGTCGGGCGCCCGCTCCTGGCGTCGTCGGCTCTCCGCGGCGACCAGCGGGTGCGTGATGGCCCCGAGGCGCTCCAGGGCGGCCGGGTCGGCGAAGACCCGCGCGGCCAGGGCGGCGCGGTCGAGGGACCCGTCGGGCGCCAGCACCTCCGTGCCGAACTCCGCGACGACGGCGGCCAGCCCGTCGCTGCCCGGCGCCACGACCTCGCGGGCGATCCGGTCGGCGTCGATCACCACCGCGCCGAGGCGCGCGAGCTCAGTGGACACGGTCGACTTGCCGGAGCCGATGCCCCCGGTGAGGCCGACGGTGAGCATCAGCCGGCGTCCACGGGGACGAGGCCGGGCGGGCGGAGCTGGGTCACGGGTCGAGCGTACTGGGCGTGGCCAACCTGCAGCGGTCACGGCAGGATGGCAGGGCAAGGACAAAACGGTCGCGCCCACGGGCGCGAGAAGACAGGAGCGCACGATGCCGAACCCCCTCACGAGCAAGGCCACCAACACCTGGAAGGGCAACCTCTTCCAGGGGTCCGGCACCACCAGCCTGGAGAGCTCGGGCCTCGCCACGTTCGACGTGGACTGGAAGGCGCGCACCGAGGAGCACGGCGGCAGGACGAACCCCGAGGAGCTCATCGCGGCCGCCCACTCGAGCTGCTTCTCGATGGCCTTCTCGAACGAGCTCGACTCCAACGGCACCCCGCCCACCGAGCTGCGGACGACCGCCGAGGTGACCTTCGTGGCCGGCGAGGGCATCACGGGCATCAAGCTCACCTGCGAGGCGCAGGTCGAGGGCATCTCCGAGGCGGACTTCCAGCGGATCGCCGACGCCGCCAAGACCGGCTGCCCGGTGAGCCAGGCGCTGAAGGCCACCCCGATCGAGCTCACCGCGAAGCTCGTCTGACAGGTCCCCGGGCGTACGACGAGGCCCGTCGCTCCCCTCGGGGAACGACGGGCCTCGTCGTCGGTCAGGGTCGTGGTGACCCGGCCCTGCCGCCTGCGGCGGCGCGGGACTCAGTGACCGGTGAGCTTCTCACGCAGCGCGGCGAGCGCCTCGTCCGAGGCCAGGGTGCCCTGCGCCTCGGCCGGGGCCGTCGAGCTGTACGTGGTCGGGCCGGCGGTGCTGCTGCTGGCGCTCGTCGACACGGAAGCCTCGGTGTCGGCCTCCATGGCGGCCGCGACCTGCTTCTTGTGGGCCTCCCAGCGGGCGTGCGCCTGGGCGTACTCGTTCTCCCAGGCCTCGCGCTGGGCCTCGTAACCCTCGAGCCACTCGTTGGTCTCCGGGTCGAAGCCCTCGGGGTACTTGTAGTTGCCCTGCTCGTCGTACTCCGCGGCCATGCCGTACATCGACGGGTCGAAGTCGTCGCTGGTCGGGTCGACGCCCTCGTTGGCCTGCTTGAGGGACAGCGAGATGCGGCGGCGGTCCAGGTCGATGTCGATGACCTTGACGAAGACCTCGTCGCCGACCTTGGCCACCTGCTCCGGCACCTCGACGTGGCGCTGGGCCAGCTCGGAGATGTGGACCAGGCCCTCGATCCCGTCCTCGACGCGCACGAACGCACCGAAGGGGACGAGCTTGGTGACCTTGCCCGGCACGACCTGCCCGATGGCGTGGGTGCGGGCGAAGGCCTGCCACGGGTCCTCCTGCGTCGCCTTGAGCGACAGGGAGACACGCTCGCGGTCCATGTCGACGTCGAGAACCTCGACGGTGACCTCCTGGCCGACCTCCACGATCTCGTTCGGGTGGTCGATGTGCTTCCAGGACAGCTCGGAGACGTGCACGAGCCCGTCCACGCCGCCCAGGTCCACGAACGCACCGAAGTTGACGATGGAGGAGACCACACCGTGGCGGACCTGGCCCTTCTGCAGGGTCTGCAGGAAGTGCGAGCGGACCTCGGACTGGGTCTGCTCGAGCCAGGCGCGGCGGGAGAGCACCACGTTGTTGCGGTTCTTGTCGAGCTCGATGATCTTGGCCTCGAGCTCCTTGCCCACGTAGGGCTGGAGGTCGCGGACGCGACGCATCTCCACGAGGGAGGCGGGGAGGAAGCCGCGCAGACCGATGTCGAGGATCAGGCCGCCCTTGACGACCTCGATGACGGTGCCGGTGACGACGCCGTCCTCCTCCTTGATCTTCTCGATCGTGCTCCAGGCGCGCTCGTACTGGGCGCGCTTCTTGGACAGGAGCAGGCGGCCCTCCTTGTCCTCCTTCTGGAGGACGAGCGCCTCGATCTTGTCTCCGACGGAGACGACCTCCTCGGGGTCCACATCATGCTTGATGGAGAGCTCGCGGGAGAGGATGACGCCCTCGGTCTTGTAACCGATGTCGAGGAGGACCTCGTCCCGGTCGACCTTGACGATGGTGCCCTCGACGATGTCCCCGTCGTTGAAGTACTTGATGGTCGCGTCAATCGCGGCGAGGAAGTCTTCCTCGGAACCGATGTCGTTGACAGCAACCTGGGGGGACGTCGGCTGCGTGGGCGTAGTGGTGGTCATTGAGAGGTGGACTCCGATGCGGACAGGAAACTAGTGCGGACAGGTTTGTTCTGGATGTTTCGACGCAGGAGCAGCCGTATAGGCACAACTGCACCAAGGGTTGATCCTACCGACGCCACGCTCGGCGCGGCAACCACCGCCGCCCCCTGGGGACGCCCCCGCCCGGTGACCTGACTCACGCCGGCGGTGTCCCCCGCCCGGCCGCGTCCCGCACACTGGGGGCATGTCCGCCCAGAGCACGCCCGCCCGAGCAGGGTACGAGCCGGTCGACGGCGACTCCGCCGCCCGCGCGAACGCCACCTGGTGGAGCGAGGAGTCCGCCGCCTACCTCGCCGAGCACGGCACGTTCCTCGGACCGGCCGACTTCTGCTGGTGCCCCGAGGGCCTGCGGGAGTCCGACGCCCACCTGCTCGGGCCGGTCGAGGAGCTGCGCGGGGCGCGGGTGCTCGAGGTCGGCGCCGGCGCCGCGCAGTGCTCCCGGTGGCTCGTCGCGCAGGGGGTCGACGCCGTCGCCACGGACGTGGCGGCCGGCATGCTCCAGCGGGCCCGCGAGCTCGACGTCGCGACCGGCGTCACCGTCCCGACGCTCCTCGCCGACGCGCGGGCACTGCCCTTCCCGGACGCGTCCTTCGACGTCGTCTTCACCGCGTTCGGCGCGCTGCCGTTCGTGCCGGACGCCGCGCGCGTCCACGCCGAGGCGGCGCGGGTGCTGCGACCGGGCGGGCGCTGGGTCTTCTCCGTCACCCACCCGGTGCGGTGGGCGTTCCCGGACGACCCGACGGCGCACGGGCTCACCGTCACCCGCTCGTACTTCGACCGCACCCCCTACGTCGAGCTGGACGCCGCCGGGACCCCTCTCTACGCCGAGTACCACCGCACCGTCGGCGACCACGTCCGGGACGTCGTCGCCGCCGGTCTCGTGGTCGAGGACCTGGTCGAGCCGGAGTGGCCCGACGGTAACCACAACGTCTGGGGCGGGTGGGGGCCGGAGCGCGGCGCGCTCCTGCCGGGGACGGCGATCTTCGTGACCAGGCGCCCGTAGGGGCGGGTGCCCGCACGGCCTCTCAGTGGGCGGCGTCGCGCCAGGACCGGCCGGTGCCCACGGAGACGTCCAGCGGCACGGACAGCTCGGCCGCGCCGGACATCTCGCGCCGCACCAGGGCCTCCACGTCCTCCGCCTCCCCCGGCGCCACCTCGAGCACGAGCTCGTCGTGGACCTGCAGCAGCAGGCGGGAGCGCAGCCCGGCGCTCTCGAGCCCGCGCCTGGTGCCCACCATGGCGACCTTGATGATGTCCGCCGCCGACCCCTGGATCGGGGCGTTGAGCGCCATCCGCTCCGCCATGTCGCGGCGCTGGCGGTTGTCGCTGGTCAGGTCCGGCAGGTAGCGGCGCCGGCCCATGATCGTCTCGGTGTAGCCGGTCTTGCGCGCCTGGTCCACGACGCCGGTGAGGTAGTCCCGCACGCCGCCGAACCGCTCGAAGTACCCCTCCATGAGCGTGCGAGCCTCGGAGACCTCGATGCGCAGCTGCTTCGACAGGCCGAAGGCGCTCAGGCCGTAGGCCAGGCCGTAGCTCATCGCCTTGATCTTGCTGCGCTGGGCGGAGGTCACCTGGTCGGTCGGGACGTCGAAGACGCGGCTGCCGACGAAGGAGTGGAGGTCCTCACCGGAGTTGAACGCGTCGATGAGCCCCTCGTCCCCGGAGAGGTGCGCCATGATGCGCATCTCGATCTGGGAGTAGTCGGCCGTGAGGAGCTGCTCGTACCCCTCCCCGACCACGAAGCCCTCGCGGATGCGCAGCCCGTCCTCCGTGCGCACGGGGATGTTCTGCAGGTTGGGGTCGGTCGAGCTCAGCCGGCCGGTGGCGGCGATCGTCTGGTGGAAGGTGGTGTGGATGCGCCCGTCGTCCGAGATCGAGCGCAGCAGCCCCTCGGCCGTCTGCCGCAGCCGGATCTGGTCGCGGTGGGCGAGCAGGTGCTCGAGGAACGGGTGCTCCGTCTTCGCGTACAGGTCCGCCAGCGCGTCGGCGTCGGTGGTGTAGCCGGTCTTCGTCTTCTTCGTCCTGGGCATCTCCAGCTCGGTGAACAGCAGCTCCTGGAGCTGCTTCGGGCTGGAGAGGTTGACCTCGTGGCCGATGGTCTCGAACGCCATCTCGGCGGCGCGCTCCACCTCACGGTCGAAGTCGGCACGCAGCGACTCGAGGTTCTCGGCGTCGGCGCTGATACCGACGCGTTCCATCTCCTGCAGCACCTGCTGCACGGGCAGCTCGAGGTCGCTGAGGAGCTGGGCGGCGCCCCGGTCGGCCAGCTCGGCGCCGAGCGCCCCCGCGAGCTCGACGACGGCGCCCGCGCGGACGCCGGCGGGCCGGTCCGCGTTCCCGCCGTCCAGCGCCAGCATCCCCTGGCCGTCGCCGGCCTCGTCCAGGTCCAGCTCGCGGCGCAGGTACCGCACGGTCAGGTCCGCGAGGGCGTAGCGGCGCTGGTCCGGGTGGGTGAGATAGCCGGCCAGCGCGGTGTCGAAGGTGACGCCGGCGAGGGTGAGGCCACGCCCGCCCAGGGCGTGCCAGGCCCGCTTCGCCTCGTGGACCGCCTTGGGCCGGGCCGGGTCGGCGAGCCACGCCGCCAGCACGGACTCCTCCTCGGGCGGCAGCTCGGAGAGGTCGACGGAGACGGCGTTCCCGCCGTCGTCCGCGACCGCCAGCGACCACGCGTCACCGGAGCCCTGGGAGTAGGTGCCGGTGACGTCGAGCCCGAGGAGCTGGTCGCGACGCTCGGCCAGCCACGGCCCGAGCCCGCCGGCGAGGTCCTGCACGGCCACGACGTCGATCTCGAGCGTCTCCGCAGGCGCGGCCTCGTCCTTGTCCGGGAACGTGGCGAAGAGCCGCTCGCGCAGGACGTCGAACTCCAGCGTGTCGAAGAGCTGGTGGACCGCCTCACGGTCGAACGGGCGGCGGGCGAGGTCGTCGACGCCGAGGGGCAGCTCGACGTCGGTGACGAGCCCGTTCAGGCGCCGGTTGACGATCACCTGATCGAGGTGGTCGCGCAGGTTCTGGCCGGCCTTGCCGCCGATCTCGCCGGCCCGGCCGATGACGTTGTCCAGGCCGTCGTAGAGGTTCACCCACTTGGCGGCCGTCTTGGGGCCCACGCCGGGCACGCCGGGCAGGTTGTCGCTCGTCTCCCCCACCAGCGCGGCCAGGTCGGGGTACCGCTCGGGCGGGACGCCGTACTTCTCCGCGACGGCGTCCGGCGTCATCCGGGTGAGGGTGGAGACACCTCGGACCGGGTACAGCACGGTGACGTCCTCGCGGACGAGCTGGAAAGTGTCGCGGTCCCCGGAGATGACCAGGACCTCCATGCCGGCGCCGGCACCGGCGGTGGCGAGCGTCGCGAGGACGTCGTCGGCCTCGAAGCCGGGCTTCTCCAGGACGGCGACGTTCATGGCGTCCATGACCTCGCGGATGAGGGGCACCTGGCCGCGGAACGGCTCCGGGGCGGCGTCCCGGTTGCCCTTGTACTCGGCGTACTCCTGGGTGCGGAACGTCGGCTCGGACAGGTCGAACGCCACGGCGAGATGGGTGGGCCGCTCCTCGTCGAGCAGCTTGATGAGCATCGACAGGAACCCGTAGACCGCGTTGGTGTGCTGACCCGTGGAGGTGGAGAAGTTCTCCACCGGCAGGGCGTAGAAGGCACGGAAGGCCATCGAGTGGCCGTCGACGAGCAGGAGGCGCGGGCGCTGGGTGTCTGTCACGGGTGCAACCCTAGGCTCCATGACTGACAGCGACGACCTCCTCCCCGCCCTCCTGGCGAGCTTCGCCGGCACCCTCGTCGAACGGCTCGGCATCGAGCTGGTCGTCGCCGAGCCGGAGCGTGTGGTGGCACGGATGCCGGTGGCCGGCAACACCCAGCCCCACGGGCTGCTGCACGGCGGGGCGACCGCGGCGCTCGCCGAGACCGTCGGCTCAGTCGCCGCCACCATCCACGCCGGGACGGGGCGGACCGCCGTCGGGACGGAGCTGAGCGCGACCCACCACCGCTCCGCGCGGGAGGGGCACGTCACCGCCACGGCCACGCCCCTCCACCTCGGCCGGCGCACCGCCACCTACGACGTCGCGGTGCTCGACGACGACGGCCGGCGGGTCTGCACCGCGAGGCTCAGCTGCATGATCCTCGGCGAGCCCGGCGGGCCGGCGCAGTCATGACGAGACCTCAGGCCGGACCGCAGAAGTCGTGTGGCACGTATGACGAACGCCACACCGGGGGTCCGCTTCTCCCCTAGGCTTCCCTCACCCGGGGCCACCTGACGGTCGCGGGCCAGGTCGGCCGACAGGACGGAGACCCCGGTGACATCGGGTCATCCCCGCGCTCCGCGACGCGCACTCCTCCCGGCCGTCGTCGCGCTCCTTGGCGCCCTGCTGCTCGTCCTGCCCCTGTGGTCCACGCCAGGCGCGGCCGCGGCGTCCGCGGCGTGCGTCGCCGACGCGAGCACCGGCTGCATCGGCGGCACCATCCGCAGCGCCGCGGGTCAGCCCGCGGCCGGCGTCGTCCTGAAGGTGGAGGGCCAGGGGCAGTCGGTCGAGGCGAGGACGGACGACACCGGCCGGTGGAGCGCCGCGGTGACCGCCGCCGGCGAGTACACCGTCACCCTCGACGAGGGGACGCTGCCCGCCGGCGAGACGCTGCGCGACCCGGGCGCCAACCCCCGCACCGTCACCGTGGAGCTCGGCGGCACCACAGGGGCGCTGTTCCCGCTCGGCGCTCCGGTGGCGGGCGGCGCGGGCGGCGCCCCCACGTCCGAGGCACCGACCACGGACGACGGCGGAGCTGCGGTCCCGCCCGACGGCCAGGGCGGCGACGAGGCCGACGTGGCACCGGAGAGCGCGGCGGCCGGGAGCGGCGGCGCCGGCGGCCGGTTCGTCCAGCTCGTCGCCTCCGGCCTCATCTTCGGCCTGCTCCTGGCGCTCGCGTCCGTCGGACTCTCGCTGCTGTACGGCACGACGGGGCTGAGCAACTTCGCCCACGGGGAGCAGGTGACGCTCGGGGCGCTGCTGGCGTACTTCTTCGTGCAGGTGCAGGGCCTGCCGCTGCCGGTGGCCGGTGCGCTGGCCGTGCTGGGCGGCCTGCTCTCCGGCTACCTGCAGGACCGTGGCATCTGGGGGCCGCTGCGGCGCAAGGGCATCGGCCTGGTCCAGCAGATCATCGTCACGATCGGCCTCTCGCTGAGCCTGCAGTACACGTTCAACCTGCTCGCCGGCGGCGGGAGCCTGCGCATCGTCACCTCCAGCCCCGGCATCGTCCAGATCGGCCCGGTTCGCCTGACCGAGCAGTCGGCCGTCTCGGTGGTCATCGCCGTGCTCGTGCTCGCCGGCGTCGGCTACTTCCTCACCGGTACCCGCATCGGGCGCGCCACCCGCGCCGTCGCCGACAACGCCGCCCTCGCCGCGGCCTCCGGGATCGCGGTCGACCGCATCGTGCGCCTCGTGTGGACCGTGGGCGCCGGGCTGGCGGCCCTCGGCGGCGTGCTGCTCGGCCTCTACCTCAACGCCACCCGGTGGAACATGGGCACCGCGCTGCTGCTGCTGATGTTCGCCGCCGTCACCCTCGGCGGCCTGGGCACCGCCTTCGGGGCGCTGGCGGGCTCGCTGGTCATCGGCCTCGTCGTCGAGCTCTCGACGCTGCTCATCCCCAGCGACATGCGCTACGCCGCGGCGCTGCTCATCCTCATCCTCGTCCTGCTGCTGCGGCCCCAGGGCATCCTCGGCCGCGCCGAACGCATCGGTTGACCCGGAGGCACCCGTGGAATGGTCCAACCTCGTCACCAACGTCGCCGGCGAGCTGTTCGCGCCCACGACCGCCGCCTTCGCGCTCGCCGCCATCGGCCTCAACGTCCACTTCGGGCTGACGGGGCTGCTGAACATGGGCCAGGCCGGCTTCATGCTGCTCGGCGCGTACGGGTTCGCTATCTCCACGATCGCGGGCCACCCGCTGTGGTTCGCGGTGGCCGTGGCGATCGCGTGCGCCGTCGTCTTCGCGCTGATCCTCGGCATCCCGACCCTGAAGCTGCGCGGCGACTACCTGGCGATCGTCACCATCGCGGCGGCGGAGATCGTCCGGCTCGTCGGCCGCTCCACCGCGCTGACCGAGCTGACCGGCGCGTCGAACGGCCTGCTCGGCAACGCCTTCAAGACCACCTTCCACGGCGCCTCGCCGTTCCCGGACGGCAGCCTGACGCTGGGGCCCTTCACGTACGCGATGAACGCCTCGAACAGCTGGTGGCTGCGCCTGGTCGGCTGGGTGGTCGTGATCCTCGGCGCCCTGCTCGTCTGGCGGCTCATGCGCAGCCCGTGGGGCCGGGTGCTCAAGGGGATCCGGGAGGACGAGGACGCCGTCCGGTCCCTCGGCAAGAACGTCTTCGCCTACAAGATGCAGGCGCTCGTGCTCGGGGGCGTCATCGGCGCGCTGTCCGGCATTCTCTACGTCCTGCCCCGGGCCGTGCAGCCGGACGCCCTCGGCAGACCCACGACGTTCTACGTGTGGACGATCCTGCTGCTCGGCGGGGCCGCCACGGTGTTCGGCCCGATCCTCGGCTCCATGCTGTTCTGGGCCACGCTCATGCTCATCAAGTCGTTCATGCGGGCCGCGGTGCCGGAGCAGGTGATGACGGTCGGCGAGATCGAGAACTTCGGCTGGATCCTCGTCGGCATCACCCTCATGCTCCTCATCGTCTTCAGACCGCAGGGCCTCCTCGGGGACGAGAAGGAGCTGGCGATCGATGCCCGATGAGACCACGGCCACCCGGCCGCCCCGCGCCGACCTCACCGCCGTCGAGCGCGTCCCTGGCGCGGCGAAGCCGGACCCCATCCTGGTGGCCGACGACGTCACCCGCACCTTCGGCGGGATCAAGGCCGTCGACGTCGCGCACCTGGAGATCGCCCGGCACGCGATCACGGCACTCATCGGCCCCAACGGCGCCGGCAAGACGACGTTCTTCAACCTCGTCACCGGCTTCGACCGGGCCGACTCCGGCCGCTGGACGTTCGACGGCCGGTCCGTCGAGCGCGACGGGGCCGCCCGCGTGGCCCGCGAGGGCATGGTCCGCACGTTCCAGCTGACCAAGGCGCTCAGCCGGATGACCGTGCTCGACAACATGCGCCTCGGCGCCCGCGACCAGCCCGGCGAGCGGCTGGGCGCGGCGCTTCTGCCCGGCCTGTGGCGCTCGCGCGAGCGGGAGATCACCGACAAGGCGCTGGAGCTTCTCGCCCGGTTCCGCCTCGACGCCAAGAAGGACGACTTCGCCGGCAGCCTCTCCGGCGGGCAGCGCAAGCTGCTGGAGATGGCGCGGGCGCTCATGAGCGACCCGGTGATGATCATGCTGGACGAGCCCATGGCCGGCGTGAACCCGGCCCTGACGCAGTCGCTGCTGGGCCACATCACCAGCCTGCGTGACGAGGGCATGACCGTCCTCTTCGTCGAGCATGACATGCACATGGTCCGCCACATCTCCGACTGGGTGGTCGTCATGGCCGAGGGCCGGATCGTTGCCGAGGGACCCGCGCGCAGCGTCATGCACGAGCAGGCGGTCGTCGACGCCTACCTCGGGTCGCACCAGGACCGCGACCTCGGCGACGACTCGCTGCTCGAGGACTAGGAGGACAGCGATGACGACGTCGACGAGCGGTAGCGCCCTGCACGCCGGTGCGCCCCCGGGACGGCCGATCCTCGAGGCCCGCGAGCTGGTGGCCGGCTACCTGCCGGGGGTCAACATCCTCAACAGCTGCAACCTCGAGGTCCACCCCGGCGAGCTCGTCGGCATCATCGGGCCGAACGGCGCCGGGAAGTCGACGATGCTCAAGGCCCTGTTCGGCCTCGTGAAGGTCCGCTCCGGCACCGTCCTCCTCGACGGCGAGGACATCACCAACGAGCGGGCCGACACCCTCGTACGCCGCGGCATCGGTTACGTGCCCCAGAACAACAACGTGTTCCCCTCGCTCACGATCGAGGAGAACCTGCAGATGGGGCTCTACCAGGACCCACGGCGCTTCATCGAGCGCTTCGCGGCGATCGTGGACATCTTCCCCACGCTCGGCGACCGGCGGCGCCAGCGCGCCGGGTCGCTCTCGGGCGGGGAACGCCAGATGGTCGCCATGGCCCGGGCCCTGATGATGGACCCCAAGGTGCTGCTGCTCGACGAGCCCTCCGCGGGCCTGTCACCGGTCCGGGCGGACGAGGCGTTCATCCGTACCCGCAAGATCAACAGGTCCGGGGTCTCCGTCGTCATCGTCGAGCAGAACGCCCGCCGCTGCCTGCAGATCTGCGACCGCGCCTACGTGCTCGACCAGGGCGCCAACGCCTACTCCGGGCCCGGCCGGAAGCTCATGGACGACCCCAAGGTCATCGAGCTCTACCTCGGCACCCTCGCCGCCGACGTCGAGCAGGCGCAGCGCGGCGTCGAAGAGGCGGACAAGGGCGAGCGGGCGGACAAGGGCGAGCGGGCGGGTAAGGGCGACGACGACGCTCCCGGCGCCCACGTGGGCTGACCCACTGCGCTGGACCAGCGTGGGCTGATTCGGGCTGCGCCGTCGCCGCCCTCGCCGTCGGCGGATCAGGACTCGACGACCTCGCCGTACTCGACGCGCTGGAAGTGGTTGTTGTTCTCCGCGTCGAAGAGGTAGATGCCGATGTTGGCCGCCGAGGGGTCGTTCTCCTCGTTGAAGGGCCCGATGCCGGAGACGGCCTGGTACTTGATGTCCTCACCCTTGCCGAGCAGGTCGGCGCACTCGGAGAAGCCGGTGCACTCGGTCCCGCCGTCGGCGCCCGAGACCGCGGCCATGTTCTTCTGGATGGTGGGGCCGTCGGTGCCCTCGCCCCGCACGGCGGCCAGCGCGGCGAGCATCACGGCGTCGTAGGACTCCGCGGCGTAGTTGAAGTCCTTGAGGTCCGGGTTCACCTCCTTCAGACGGGCCCGGAACTCGTCGCTGGGGAACGCCCCCGGCTGCGTGCCCTGCGCTCCCTCGAGGGTGCCCGGGTCGAAGTCGGTGCCGAAGTTCTGCAGGTTGCCGTCCACGAAGTAGGTCTTCGACATGTCGAAGCCCTGGTTGACCAGCTCCGCCACGATGAGGGGGGTCTGCGTGGTGAACGCGATGATCGCGATGGCGTCCGGCTTCGTCGCGAGGGCGTTGCCGACGATCGTGGAGAAGTTCTGCTCGGTGGGGTCGAACTCGTCGCCGGGGTTCCCGTACGTGATGGTGCCGCCGGCGTCCTCGACCACCTTCTTCACGACGTCGCGCAGACCGGTGCCGTAGTCCTCGTTGAACACGAGGACGCCCACGTTCGCGTGGCCGTCGTTGACGATGAGATTGCCGAGCACGTCACCCTGGACGGTGTCGGGCGGCGCGGTGCGGAAGTAGAACGGGGAGTACCCCGACAGCGTCGCCGAGGTGTTCGCCGGGGAGATCTGCACGATCTCCGCCCCCGTGACGTCGTCGACGACGTTCAGCGTGACCTGCGAGGAGGCCGCGCCCACGATCGCGGAGACGTTCTCGCGGACCAGCTCCGTCACGGACTGGGTGGCCACCTGAGCGTTGTCCGCGTCGGAGGAGTCCTTGTGGGAGACCTCGACCTCCTTGCCGAGCACGCCGCCGGCGTCGTTGATCTCCTTGACCGCCAGGTCGACGCCGGCGATCTCGGGCGGACCCAGCTGCGAGAGCGACCCGGTGACGGGCAGCAGCGTGCCGATCTTGAGGCCGCCCGAGCCCCCGGTCGCACCCGGAGCGGCGGTGCCCTCGTCCCCGCCACCTCCTCCGGAGCAGGCGGCGAGCGTCATCGACAGCGCGGCGACGAGGGCCAAGGAACGAGCTGTGGTCTTGCGAGTCATGCCGTCTCCTCAGGTTGCGTCACGCCTCGATCCCCGCGACCGCGCGTGTCTCGTGCGCGCCAACCTATTCACGGGCACCGCCCGTGTCAGGGCGTCATGTCGCAACTGTGTAACAGAACGGTCACGATTGTGGCGTACGTCACATTCGGACGGCCCTGACGCGACGACGGCGGCCCGGCCCCTCGAGGGGCCGGGCCGGACGACAGACGGGCGGACGGCTACTTCTTGCCGCCGACCTGCTCGATGACCGCGTCGGCGACCTCACGCATGGTGAGCCGGCGGTCCATCGACGTCTTCTGGATCCAGCGGAAGGCCTCCGGCTCGCTCAGGCCCATCTTCGTCATGAGGAGGCCCTTGGCGCGGTCCACGCGCTTCCGGGTCTCGAACTGCTCCGCGAGGCTGGCGACCTCGGACTCCAGGGAGGTGATCTCCTGGTGGCGGGAGATCGCGATCTCGACGGCCGGCAGGAGGTCGGCGGGCGTGAAGGGCTTGACCACGTAGGCCATCGCGCCGGCGTCGCGCGCCCGCTCGACGAGCTCCTTCTGGGAGAAGGCCGTGAGCATGACGACAGCGCAGGTGCGGTTGGCGATGATCCGCTCCGCGGCGGTGATGCCGTCCATCACAGGCATCTTGACATCCATGACGATGACGTCGGGCTCGAGCTCGTCGGCCAGGGCGACGGCCTGCTCGCCGTTGGCGGCCTCACCCACGACGTCGAAGCCGGCCTCGGTCAGCGACTCGACGATGTCGAGGCGGATCAGGGTCTCGTCCTCCGCGACGACGACACGGCGGCGCGTACCGGTCTCCTCCGCGGCCCCGGCCTCGGGGCCGGGCAGGTCGAGGGGGGCGTCCTCCGTCGTGATGTCGACCGCGTCGGCGCTGGTCGCGGCGTCGTTCTCGTTGTCTGTCACGCGGCAAGCCTATAGCGAGGTCCTGACGGGGGCAGCACCGCAAAGCCCGCACGTGACAGGCTTCACCAAGTGCTCCCGGCGGGACTCGAACCCGCATGCCTCTCGGCGCCGCATTTTGAGTGCGGTGTGTCTGCCAGTTCCACCACAGGAGCGTGACGGCGGCGCTCAGGCTACCGCGCCCGGCGGCCGCCGCCGGACAGGCGCCCGCCCAGCGACCGTCGCCGTCGGACAGCGACGGCCCCGCCCGGCAGCTGCCGGGCGGGGCCGTGGCGGGTGATCAGGCGCGGGTGGCCTTGGCGTAGGTCTCGCCGATCTTGTGCACGCGGATCGAGTTGGTGGACCCGACCTGCCCCGGCGGCATGCCGGCGACGATGACGACGCGGTCGCCCTCGTCCGCCAGCCCGGAGGTCTGCAGGATCTGGTCGACCTGGTTGACCATGTCGTCGGTGTGCGTGACCTCGGGCACCGTGTACGTCTGCACGCCCCAGCTCACGGCGAGACGGTTGCGCACGTCCGTGTCCGGGGTGAACGCCAGCAGCGGGATGGGCGAGCGCAGGCGGGACATCCGGCGCGCGGAGTCGCCCGACTGGGTGAAGGTGACGAGGTACTTGACCTCGAGCATCTCGCCGATCTCCATGGCGGCCTTGGTGATGACGCCGCCGCGCGTGTGCGGGCTGGAGCCGAGCGGGGCGATGCGCTCGCCACCGTTCTCCTCGGTGTTCTCCACGATGCGGGCCATGGTGCGCACGGTCTCGATCGGGAAGTCACCCACGGAGGTCTCGCCGGAGAGCATGACCGCGTCGGCGCCGTCGAGGATGGCGTTGGCGACGTCGGAGGCCTCGGCGCGGGTCGGCCGCGGGTTGGTGACCATCGACTCGAGCATCTGCGTGGCGACGATGACCGGCTTGGCGTTGCGGCGGGCGAGCTCGATGGCGCGCTTCTGCACGAGCGGCACCTGCTCCAGCGGAAGTTCCACGCCGAGGTCGCCGCGGGCCACCATGATCGCGTCGAAGGCGTCAACGATCTCGACCAGGTTGTCCACGGCCTGCGGCTTCTCGACCTTGGCGACGACCGGCACGCGACGGCCGACCTCGTCCATGATCGCGTGGACGTCCTCGATGTCCGCGGCGGAGCGGACGAAGGACAGGGCGATGAGGTCGGCGCCGACCTTCAGGCCCCAGCGCAGGTCGTCCTTGTCCTTCTCCGACAGGGCGGGCACGGAGACGGCGACGCCGGGCAGGTTCAGGCCCTTGTGGTCGGAGACGGGGCCGGGCACCTCGACGCGGGTGATGACGCGGGGGCCGTCGACCTCGAGGACGCGCACCGCGACCTTGCCGTCGTCGATGAGGATCCGGTCGCCGGGCGTGCAGTCGCCGGGCAGGCCGGCATAGGTGGTGGAGGCGAGCTCACGGCTGCCGGGGACGTCCTCCGTGGTAATGGTGAACGTGTCACCCTCGCGGAGCTCCTCCTTGCCGTTGGCGAAGTTGCCCAGCCGGATCTTCGGGCCCTGGAGGTCCACCAGGACGGCGACGGCGCGCCCGGAGGCCTGGGCCGCGGCCCGGACGTTGTTGTAGACCGCCTCGTGCTCCTCGACGGATCCGTGGGACCGGTTGATCCGGGCGACGTCCATCCCGGCGTCGACAAGTTCCTGGACCTTCTCGGGTGAGGCTGTGGCTGGGCCAATCGTGCACACGATCTTCGCTCTACGCATGGCCCCCAGCCTAGGGCCTGGGGGTGCGGACGCACCCGGCGCGACCACCGGGTGCGGCCTATGGCCTCGCCCACATCTGGGACCCGCGGCGGCCCAGGGCGGACGAACGTCCTCCCCGCCGACCGCCCTCGCCGACGGCGCAGGGAACGTCCGCGGCCCGGCGCACGGCGGCCCGGAGCTCCCTTCGGGAAGAGCTCCGGGCCGTCTCGCGGACCCGGTCAGGCCGAGACGGACACCGTGGAGGGCAGGATCGGCGCGGGAAGGTCGGTCTCCCCGCCGAGGTAGGTGTCCACCGCCGCCGCGGCCGCGCGTCCCTCGGCGATGGCCCAGACGATGAGCGACTGGCCGCGTCCGGCGTCGCCGGCGACGAACACGCCGGGCACGGACGTGGCGAACGTCTCGTCCCGCACGACGCGCCCGCGCTCGTCGACCTCGACGCCGAGCTGCTCGACGAGCCCGCCGCGCGGTACCCCGGCGAAGCCGAGCGCCAGCAGCACCAGCTGGGCCGGGACGACGCGCTCGGTGCCCTCGATCGGGACGGCGGTGCCCGAGGTGCGGTCGACGTTCACCAGGCGCAGGTGGGTCACCTGGCCCCCGCCCGCCGACCCGTCCGAGAGGAGCTCGACCGTGGAGGTGGCGTAGACCCGCTCCCCGCCCTCCTCGTGCGAGGTGGAGACCCGGTAGATCTTGGGGTAGGTCGGCCACGGCTGGTCGCCGGGCCGCTCGACGCTCGGCAGCGGGTTGATGTCGATCTGGGTGACCGACCTGGCGCCCTGGCGCAGCGCGGTGCCCAGGCAGTCCGACCCGGTGTCGCCGCCGCCGATGATGACGACGTCCTTGCCGGTGGCGAGGATCTGGTCGGGCACGTCCTGCCCGGCGACGACCCGGTTGTGCTGGACCAGGTACTCCATGGCGGGGTGGATCCCGCCGAGGTCGCGGCCGGGGACGGGCAGCTCGCGCGGGACGGTGGAGCCCACGGCGAGGACGACGGCGTCGTAGCGCTCCAGCAGGTCCTGCCCGCTCAGCGCGCCCTCGCCGGTGCCGCCGACGTCGACGCCGGGCCGGAACCGGGTGCCCTCCGCCTCCATCTGCTCGATCCGGCGGTCGACCTGGACCTTCTCCATCTTGAAGTCGGGGATGCCGTAGGTGAGCAGCCCGCCGACCCGGTCGTCCTTCTCGTACACGGCCACCGTGTGCCCCGCGCGGGTGAGCTGCTGGGCCGCGGCCAGCCCCGCCGGGCCGGAGCCGATCACGGCGACCGTCGAGCCCGTCAGGCGCTCGGGGATCTGCGGCTCGACGAGGCTCAGGTCCCAGGCGTTGTCGGCGATGGACTGCTCGATCTGCTTGATGGTCACCGCGGGCTGGTTGATGCCGAGGACGCACGCCGTCTCGCACGGGGCGGGGCACAGCCGTCCCGTCCACTCGGGGAAGTTATTGGTCGCGTGCAGGCGCTCGATGGCGCCGGCGAAGTCCTCGCGCCGGGTGAGCTCGTTCCACTCCGGGATGAGGTTCCCCAGCGGGCAGCCGTTGTGGCAGAACGGCACGCCGCAGTCCATGCAGCGGCTGGCCTGCCGGGTCAGCGCCGGGGAGTCCTCGAGCCGCCTGGTGTAGACCTCACGGTTGTCGAGGATGCGCACGGGCACCGGCCGGCGGGCCGGGAGCTCGCGCTCGCGGTACTTCAGGAAGCCCTGGGGGTCAGCCACGGGTCGCCTCCATGATCGTGGCCCACACGTCGGGCGAGGCCGGGTCGAGGCCGTCCTCGGCCGCCCGGACGAGGGCGGCGGAGACGGCGGCGTACTGACGCGGGAGCACCTTGGTGATCCGCGCGGGGAGGTCGTCGAGATTCTCGAGCAGCTGCTCGGCCACGGTGGAGCCGGTCAGCTCGGCGTGGCGGTGCAGCAGGTCCGCGACGATCGAGACGTCCTCGGGGTCGAGCGGGGAGAGGATGAGGTCGCCGTCGGCGAGCGCCGGTGCGTTGACCTTGGCGGTGTCCAGGTCGAGGACGTAGGCGGTGCCGCCGGACATGCCGGCACCGAGGTTGCGCCCGGTGCCGCCGAGGACGAGCAGGGTCCCGCCGGTCATGTACTCCGCGGCGTGGTCCCCCACCCCCTCGACGACGAGCGTGGCGCCGGAGTTGCGCACGGCGAACCGTTCGCCCGCGCGGCCGCGCAGGAAGATCTCGCCGGACGTGGCGCCGTAGCCGACGACGTTCCCGGCGATGACGTTGTCCTCCGCGGCGAACACGCTGCGCGGGTCCGGACGGACGACGATGCGGCCGCCGGAGAGGGACTTGCCGACGTAGTCGTTGGCGTCCCCGACCAGACGCAGGGTGATCCCGCGGGGCAGGACCGCCCCGAAGGACTGCCCCGCAGAACCTGTCAGCGTGACGTCGATCGTGCCGTCGGGCAGGCCGTCGCCGCCGTGGCGGCGGGTGACCTCGTGGCCGAGCATGGTGCCGACCGTGCGGTTGACGTTGCGGACCCCCAGGTCGATCCGCACCGGCTCGCCGCGCTCGAGGGCCGGCGCGCTCCGGGCGATGAGCTCGTTGTCCAGGGCCCGCTCGAGGCCGTGCTCCTGGCCGCGGACCTGCCGCAGGGCGGAGCCCTCCCTCGGCTCGACCTTGACCAGGAGCGGGGAGAGGTCGAGCCCGGAGGCCTTCCAGTGGTCGACGGCGTCACGGGCGTCGAGCAGGTCGACCTGCCCGATCGCCTCCTCCAGCGAGCGGAGGCCGAGGGAGGCGAGGTACTCGCGCACCTCCTGGGCCACGAACTCGAAGAACGTGACCACGTGCTCGGCCCTGCCGGTGAAGCGCTCGCGCAGCTCGGGGTTCTGCGTGGCCACGCCCACGGGGCAGGTGTCGAGGTGGCAGACCCGCATCATGATGCAGCCCTCCACCACGAGCGGCGCGGTGGAGAACCCGAACTCCTCGGCGCCCAGGAGCGCGGCCACCACGACGTCGCGGCCGGTCTTGAGCTGCCCGTCGGTCTGCACGACGATCCGGTCGCGCAGGTCGTTGAGGACGAGGGTCTGCTGGGTCTCCGCCAGGCCGATCTCCCACGGGCCGCCCGCGTGCTTGAGCGAGGTCAGCGGGGAGGCGCCGGTCCCGCCGTCGTGCCCGGAGACGAGGACGACGTCGGCGTGCGCCTTGGCCACGCCGGCCGCCACGGTGCCCACGCCGATCTCGGAGACGAGCTTGACGTGGATGCGGGCGGACGGGTTGGCGTTCTTGAGGTCGTGGATGAGCTGGGCGAGGTCCTCGATCGAGTAGATGTCGTGGTGCGGCGGCGGGGAGATCAGTCCCACCCCGGGCGTGGAGTGCCGGGTCTTGGCCACCCAGGGGTAGACCTTGTGCGCGGGCAGCTGGCCGCCCTCGCCGGGCTTGGCCCCCTGGGCCACCTTGATCTGGATGTCGTCGGCGTTGGTGAGGTAGTCGGCCGTGACGCCGAACCGGCCCGACGCGACCTGCTTGATCGCCGAGCGGCGGCGCGGGTCGTGCAGCCGGTCGGTGTCCTCGCCGCCCTCGCCGGTGTTGGACTTCGCGCCCAGCATGTTCATGGCGATCGCGAGGGTCTCGTGGGCCTCGGCGGAGATGGAGCCGTAGCTCATCGCGCCCGTGGAGAAGCGCCGGACGATCTCGCTGACCGGCTCCACCTCCTCGACGGGGATCGGCTCGCGCACGCCGGTGCGCAGCTTCATGAGCCCGCGCAGGGTCATCAGCCGGCGGGACTGCTCGTCCACCCCGTGGGCGTACTTGCGGAAGATGTCGTAGCGGCGGCTGCGCGTGGAGTGCTGGAGCCGGAAGATCGTCTCCGGGTCGAACAGGTGCGGCTCGCCCTCGCGGCGCCACTGGTACTCCCCGCCCATGCGCAGGGTGCGGTGCGCCGGGGAGATGCCCGACGGCGGGTAGGCGGTCGCGTGGCGGGCGGCCACCTCCGCCGCGATGACGTCGAGGCCGACGCCGCCCAGCGGCGTGGGCGTACCCGTGAAGTACTCCTCCACCAGGTCCTCGGACAGGCCGATCGCCTCGAACACCTGGGCGCCGCGGTAGGACATCACCGTGGAGATGCCCATCTTGGACATCACCTTCAGCACGCCCTTGCCGAGCGCCTTGATGACGTTCTTCACGGCCTGCTCCGGCGTCACGCCCTCGAGGACGCCGTCGCGCACGAGGTGCTCGACCGACTCCATCGCGAGGTAGGGGTTGACGCACGCGGCGCCGTACCCGACGAGCAGGGCCACGTGGTGGACCTCGCGCACGTCCCCCGCCTCGACGATCAGGGAGATCTTCGTGCGGGTCTGCCGGCGCAGGGTGTGGTGGTGGACGGCGGAGGTGAGAAGCAGCGACGGGATCGGGGCGAGCTCCGCCGTCGACTCGCGGTCCGAGAGCACGATGAAGCTCACGCCGGCGTCGATCGCGTTGTCGACCTCGTCGAAGATCTCCTCCAGCCGTGCCTTGAGGGCCGCTCCCCCGCCGGAGACGCGGTACAGACCCTCGATGACGACGGCGGAGAAGCCCTTGCCCTGCCGCGGCGTGCGGCCGATCTTCTTGATCTTGGCGAGCTGGTCGTTGTCGATCGTCGGGAACGGCACCACCACCTTGCGGGCGTGGCTGGGCGAGTCGACGAGCATGTTGGGCTCCGGGCCGATCGCGCCGGCCAGCGAGGTGACGAGCTCCTCCCGGATGGAGTCCAGCGGCGGGTTCGTCACCTGGGCGAAGAGCTGGGTGAAGTAGTCGAACAGCAGCCGCGGGCGGGCGGAGAGCACGGCCAGCGGGGTGTCCGTGCCCATCGAGCCGATCGCCTCGGCGCCGTTCGCGGCCATCGGCGAGAGCAGGAGGCGCAGCTCCTCCTCCGTGTACCCGAAGGTCTGCTGACGGCGCACCACCGAGAGGCGGGAGTGGTCGACGTGGTCGCGGTCGGGCAGGTCCTCGAGGTGGATGAGGCCCTCGTCCAGCCACTCCTGGTAGGGGTGCGCCTCGGCGAGGCTGCGCTTGACCTCCTCGTCCTCGACGATGCGGCCGGTCCCCGTGTCGACGAGGAACATGCGGCCGGGCTCGAGGCGGCCCTTGCGCACGATCCGCTCGGGGTCGAGGTCGAGCACGCCGGACTCCGAAGCGAGGACGACGAGACCGTCGTCGGTGACCCAGAAGCGGCCCGGCCGCAGGCCGTTGCGGTCCAGGACCGCGCCGATCACGCGGCCGTCCGTGAAGGTCAGGGCGGCCGGCCCGTCCCAGGGCTCCATGATCGTCGAGGCGTACTCGTAGAACGCGCGCAGGTCCGGATCCATCGAGGTGTGGTTCTCCCACGCCTCGGGGACCATCATCAGCATCGCGTGCGGCAGCGACCGGCCCGCGAGGTGGAGCAGCTCGAGCACCTCGTCGAACGTCGCCGAGTCCGACCCGCCCGGCGTGCACACGGGCAGGAGGTCCTCGAGGTCGCCGAGCACCTCGGAGGCGAGCATCCCCTGGCGGGCCGACATCCAGTTGCGGTTGCCGCGCACCGTGTTGATCTCGCCGTTGTGGGCGACGAGGCGGAACGGCTGGGCGAGCGGCCAGGACGGGAAGGTGTTGGTGGAGAAGCGGGAGTGGACCAGCGCGATCTCTGAGGTGAACCGCGGGTCGGACAGGTCGGGGAAGAACGGGCGCAGCTGCGTCGTCGTGAGCATGCCCTTGTAGACGAGGGTGCGGGCCGACAGCGAAGCCAGGTAGATCCCGGTCTCGTGCTCCGCGCGCTTGCGCAGCCGGAAGGTCATCCGGTCCAGGGCGATCCCCTCGGCCGCGCCGTCGGCCGCCGCCACGAAGAGCTGGCGGAACGTCGGCATGGAGTCCAGGGCGCTGGGGCCGATCATGGACGGGTCGGTCGGCACGTCACGCCAGCCGAGGACCGTCAGGCTCTCCTCGGCCGCGAGGGCCTCGATCCGCTCGACCGCACCGGTGCGGGCGGCGTCGTCCTCGTCCGGGCCGGGCAGGAAGACCAGTCCGACGGCGTAGCGGCCGGCGGGCGGCAGCGCGAAGTCGACGACCTCGCGCAGGAAGGCGTCCGGGACCTGGGTGAGCAGGCCCGCGCCGTCGCCGGTGTTCTCCTCGGCGCCGACGGCGCCGCGGTGGTCCAGGTTGAGCAGGGCCGTCAGACCGGCGTCCACGATGTCGCGGCCCGGCGTGCCGCGCAGCGTCGCGACGAACGCGACCCCGCAGGCGTCGTGCTCCCGGTCGGGCGAGTACAGACCCGTGCGCGGGCGCACGGGGAAAGGCCCAGAGACCTGAGGTGACTCCATCCGCGTGCTGTCCTCACTGCGGAGGCCCATGGAGGACGGCTCCGCATCGTCATGGTGCTGATGTGGTGGGTCGTCGTCGTCCCGTGGAGGGCAGATATTACTCGCCGATGACACTCAGCTAACGCAATGTGTCCACATTCTTGACACTCGGCCACGAAAGCCACCGGCTGGGAACCCCAGCGAACGGCCACAGGCCGTTCTGTGTCAAGACCCCCGCGTGCCTGACAACGCGCGATCGACGGCGCGCGGGAGCACCACGAAGCGCCCCCGACGATGCACCCGACGGGCCCTGCGCCGCGCGTCGCCGGTCGCCAGTCGCCAGTCGCAAGCAGCTCTCTGTGCCGAGCAAGAGCGTTGAGATCGGCTTGCTCGGCACAGGACCACTTGCTCGCCGGCGGCCGCGGTCCCGAGCAGCAGCAGGTCAGGACGTGCGGTCGGCGCCCTCTGCCGTCGCCGTGGTGGGACCGGGTGCGCCTGTCTCGCCCGACCGGTGCTCGGCGTCGGACGCGCCCGTTTCCGTAGTCGTGCTGGGCACGGCGGTCTTGGGAGTCGTGCCGGGCGCTGCGGCGCCGGTCGCACCTGTCGCGGCGGCCGTACTCGCCGGAGTCTGCCCGGCGGTCGACGGGTCCTCGGGTGCCGGCTCACGTCCGGGCAGCCAGATGTTCTCCGGCACGCCGCGCGTGCGCCGGCCGACCACCACGAACGCCACGAGCGCGACGAGGAAGATGAGGATGGAGGTCCACACGTTCAGCCGCAGCCCGAGCACGGTCTCGGCCTCGTCGATGCGCAGGTACTCGATCCACACGCGGCCGGCGGTGTAGAGCATGACGTAGAGCCAGAACACGCGCCCGTGCCGGAGCCGGAACCTGCGCTCTGCCCAGATCAGCACGGCGGCGGCGGCGAGGTTCCAGAGCATCTCGTACAGGAAGGTGGGGTGGAACAGCGTGCCCGCGGCGTACCCGGGGACGCGGTGGGCGTCGTCGATCTGCAGGCCCCACGGCAGCGTGGTGGGAGCGCCGTAGAGCTCCTGGTTGAAGTAGTTCCCCAGACGGCCGATCGCCTGGGCGACCAGCAGGCCCGGGGCGAGGGCGTCGGCGAACGGCGCCATCCGCAGGCCTCGGCGCCGCAGCCCGATCCAGGCACCGACGGCCCCGAGCGCCACCGCACCCCAGATGCCCAGGCCGCCCTGCCAGATGTACAGCGCGCGGACGGGGTCGCCGTCGGGTCCGAAGTAGGCGTCGGGCGAGGAGAAGACGTGGTACAGGCGGGCGCCGACGATGCCGAACGGCACCATCCAGAAGGCGACGTCCAGCGCGGCGTCCTTCGGCCCGCCCTTGGCGGTGTAGCGACGGTCCAGGATCCACCAGGCAGCCACGATGCCGAGGAGGATCGCGATAGCGTAGGCGCGCACCGGGAAGGGCCCGAGCTGCCACTCACCCTGCGGCGGGCTGGGGATGCCCGTCGGGAGAACGGTCAGGGACGCGAGGACGCTGGCGGGCACGCCGCCAGCCTACGGGACCGGGTCGGCCGCCAGATCCGCGCCGCCCGGCGCCCCGCCGGCCCGGTCGAGGAGCGCGAGAACCCGCTCGGTGAAGAGCTTCGCCGCGGCGGGGTCGTGGTCCGGGGCGCTCGGGTCGGTGAACAGGTGGCCGTCCCCCGGGTAGACGAAGAGCTCGGCGTCCTCGGTGGAGGCGACGAGTGCCCGCGCGGCGTCGATGTCGCCCTCGCCGGCGAAGTACGGGTCGGCGTCCATCCCGTGGATCTGGACGGGGACGCCGCCGGGCCAGGCGTCCGCGAAGGCGTCGGGCGGGAGGCACGAGTGCGCGAGGACGGCGGCGACGGCACCGTCCCGCGTCTGGGCGAGCTGCTGGGCGGGCACCACGCCGAGGGAGAAGCCGACGTAGGCCACCTCGGTGGGCAGGTCCGCGGCCGCGGCGCGACCACGGGCGACGATCTCCTCCATCCCCAACGTCCCGGCGCCGAACTCGACGCCCTCGTCGAGGGACTCGAAGACCCGGCCGTCGTACAGGTCGGGCAGGTGCACGGTGTGCCCGGCGTCCTCGAGGGTCCGTGCGAAGGCCCGGACACCGTCGGTCAGGCCGAGCGCGTGGTGAAAGACAACGACGTCCGTCATTTCTTGCTCCTCCTCCGGCCCGTCCGCCGTCGGGCGGGCTGCAGGGAGGCTAGCGCGGACGGCCGACGGCGGAAAGGGTCGGCCCCGGCAAGCGGAGAACGGCGGTGCCGCCTTCCCCGCGTGGCACCGCCCTCAGGCGCGGTGCGCCCCGGCCGCCAGCTGCTCGCCGAGCGTGCCGAGGTCTCGGAGCCCGGCCTCGACGTCGCCGTCCTCCCGGGCGAGAGTACGCACGAACGCGGAGCCGACGATGACGCCGTCCGCGTACTCGGCGATCTCTGCGGCCTGCGCGCCGGTGGAGACCCCGAGACCGACGCAGACGCGCTCGGCGCCCGCGGCGCGCGTGCGCTCCACGAGTCCCCGGGCGTGGGAGTCGACGCTGGTCCGGGCGCCGGTCACGCCCATGGTCGACGCGGCGTAGACGAACCCGCGGCAGGCCGCGGACGTCATGCGGAGCCGGGCGTCGGTGGAGCTCGGGGCCACGAGGAACACCCGGTCCAGGCCGTGCGCGTCGGAGGCGGCGATCCACTCGGCGGCCTCGTCGGGGATGAGGTCGGGGGTGATCAGGCCGGCCCCGCCAGCGGCGGCGAGGTCGCGGGCGAAGCGGTCGACGCCGTAGCGGAACACCGGGTTCCAGTACGTCATCACGAGCACCGCGGCGCCGGTCTGGGCGACCTGCTCGACGGCGCGCAGCACGTCCGCCGTCCGCGTCCCCCGGTCCAGGGCCGTCTGGGTGGCGCGCTGGATGACCTCTCCGTCCATGCCCGGGTCGGAATAGGGGAAGCCCAGCTCGATGACCTCGGCGCCGGCGGAGACGAGGGTCTTCGCCGCGCGCACGGAGGTGTCGACGTCGGGGAAGCCCACCGGGAGGTAGCCGACGAGCGCCGCTCCCCCGCGCGCCTTGGCGGCGTCGATGGCGGCGGCTGTCCTCGAGACGGTCGTGGGGCTGGCGGTCGTCTCGGTCACTTCTCGACGCTCCCGGTCGCGGTGTAGGGGGCGTCGTCCACGGCGCCCGTCTTGGCGGCGTCCTCGGGGCCGGCGGCCTCCGGGACGTCGTCGTGCTGGTCCTCGTCGAGGAGGTGGAACCAGGCGGCCGCCGTCTCCACGTCCTTGTCACCGCGCCCGGAGAGGTTGACCAGGATCGTCGGTGCCGGCTGCCCGGCCGCCGCGGCCTCCTGCCCGATGCGGATGGCACCGGCGAGCGCGTGGGCGCTCTCGATGGCGGGGATGATGCCCTCGGTGCGGCACAGGAGCCGGAAGGCCTCCATGGCCTCCGCGTCCGTGACCGGCTGGTACTCGGCGCGGTGGATGCTGGCGAGCCACGAGTGCTCGGGCCCGACCCCGGGGTAGTCCAGGCCGGCGGAGATCGAGTGGGACTCCACCGTCTGGCCGTCCTCGTCCTGGAGGATGAAGGTCCGCGCGCCGTGCAGCACCCCCGGCTCGCCGCCGGTGATGGAGGAGGCGTGACGTCCGGTCTCGACCCCGTCGCCCGCCGCCTCGAGGCCCACCAGGCGCACGCCCTCGTCGTCGAGGAAGGCGTTGAAGATCCCGATGGCGTTGGAGCCGCCGCCCACGCAGGCGCAGACGACGTCGGGCAGGGCGCCGGTGAGGTCGAGCACCTGCTGGCGCGCCTCCTCGCCGATGACCTTCTGCAGGTCGCGCACCATGGCCGGGAAGGGGTGCGGACCGGCGGCGGTGCCGAAGATGTAGTTGGTCGTGTCGACGTTCGTCACCCAGTCGCGGAACGCCTCGTTGATGGCGTCCTTGAGCGTGCGCGAGCCGGTGGTGACGGGGACGACCTCGGTGCCGAGGAGCCGCATGCGGGCGACGTTGAGGGCCTGCCGGCGCACGTCCTCCTCGCCCATGTACACGGTGCACTCGAGCCCGAGCAGGGCCGCGGCGGTGGCGGTGGCGACGCCGTGCTGCCCCGCGCCGGTCTCGGCGATGACCCGCTTCTTGCCGACCTTGCGGGTCAGCAGCGCCTGGCCGAGCACGTTGTTGATCTTGTGCGAGCCGGTGTGGTTGAGGTCCTCGCGCTTGAGGATGACGCGGGCCCCGCCGGCGTACTCGGCGAAGCGCGGCACCTCGGTGATGATGCTCGGCCGGCCGGTGTAGGTGCGGTTGAGGTGGTCCATCTCGGCGAGGAAGCCGGGGTCGACCTTGAGCTCCTCCCACGCGGCGGTGAGGTCGTCGAGGGCGGCGACAAGCGCCTCGGCGACGAAGCGCCCGCCGAACTCGCCGAAGTACGGCCCGGCGGCGTCGGCCAGGTGCTGCGGGTGCTCACGGCTGGGGGTCGCGGTCACTTGCGCACCGCCCGCAGCGACGGGTGGGAGCCGGCGGCGACCATGTCGGCGACGGCGGAGCGCGGGTTGCCGCCGGTCACCAGGGCCTCGCCGACGAGCACCGCGTCGGCGCCCGAGCGGGCGTAGTCGAGCACGTCGTGCGGCCCGCGGACGCCGGACTCGGCCACGCGCACGAGGGACTCGGGCACGACGTCGACGACATTCGCGAACACCGAGCGGTCGACCTGCAGGTCGTGGAGGTTGCGGGCGTTGATGCCCACGACCCTCGCGCCGGCGTCCACCGCGCGCCGGGCCTCGTCCCGGTCGTGCGCCTCGACCAGCGCCGTCATGCCGAGCGAGTGCACCCGCTCGACCAGCGACGTCAGGACGGTCTGCTCGAGCGCGGCGACGATGAGGAGGACGAGGTCGGCGCCCGCGGCGCGCGCCTCCCACACCTGGTACGGCGTGACGACGAAGTCCTTGCGCAGCACCGGGATGTCGACGGCGGCACGCACCGCCTCGAGGTCCTCCAGCGAGCCCCCGAAGCGGCGGCGCTCGGTCAGGACCGAGACGACGGCGGCGCCGCCCGCCTCGTACTCGGCGGCCAGGCCCGCCGGGTCGGCGATGGTGGCCAGGGCGCCCTTGGACGGGCTGGACCGCTTGACCTCGGAGATGATGGTCACCGCGCCGTCCCCGCCGCGCAGGGCGGCGACGGCGTCCTTGGCGCTGGGCCGGCGCTGCGCCAGCTCCTTGAGGACGTCCAGCGGTCGCTGTGCCTCCCGCTCGGCCAGGTCCTCGCGAACCCCGGCGACGATGTCTTCGAGCACGGTCACGGCGCACTTCCCTCCAGGTCGAAACTGCCCCCATCGTAGGACGAGGGACAGACATGCCCGGTGCGCCGTCCGAGGACTGGCGCACCGGGCACGGTGCTGCTGGGCCGGTCCGCAGCGCGGACCGCCGTGGGACCGGGGTCAGACGCCTGCCCCGAGGTCCGAGAACATGAAGGCGGCGCTGGCGATCCACATGACGACGCCGATCACGATCGCCACGATCCCGAGCACGAAGCCGGCCCTGGCGGCGCCGCCGTTGGTGGCCAGGCCCTGCTGAACGGCGTTCTTCGCCTTCGTCCCGACGACGGCGGCCGCGATCCCGAGCCCGATCGAGAGGATCGGGACGAGGAAACCGACGACGCCGACGATGCCGAGCACGAGCGCGGTCGTGCCGAGGCTGTTCTTCTCGGTGGTGGGCGAGGCGAACGGGTTCTGCCCGTAGCCGTACTGCTCGCCGTAGCCCGGTCCGTACTGCTGGGGAGCCGGAGGCTGGCCGTACTGGGGGACCTGCTGCCCGTACTGCGGTGCGGCGGGTGCGTGCTGCCCGTACTGCTGCTGCCCGTACTGCTCAGCGTGGCCGCCGTGGGGCGGGAGGTTCTGGCCGTAGCGGGGCTGCGGGTCGTCGGCGCTCATGCGTCCTCCACCGGGTGCGCGCCTCGGCCGCCCCGGGTCAGTAGTTCGGTCAGGTCGTGGCGGCGAGGCGCCTCAGGCGCTGTACCAGTCCTTGTTCGCCGTCTCCTCGGGAACGCGGGGGGCCGGCTGCCCGAGCCCCATGCCGCGCATGACCACAGAGAGGATGACCGAGACGACCACGACGGCGGCCCCTGCGATCGCGACCATGTCGTTGGCGAGGATCAGACCCACGCCGGCGACGAGGAACCCGAGGCAGACACCCCACATCAGCACCCACGCCGCCTTGGTGCGGCCGTGGTTCGAGAACGGCGCGGCCGGCGGAAGCTCGTAGGTGTGCGGCTCGGGGGTCTGGACCATGGTTGTGCTCCTCGGTTGAAACGGTCGCCGACACCCTATCCGTTAAGAACCTGAACCACCGCGTCAGGCTCGCGGGGCGGGACCGGCCGGGCCGGGCGCATCCCCGCCGTCGGTGCTCGGGTCCTCGCCGCGGCCGAGGGCGTCCCAGTCGTCCATCGCGCGGTCACGCTCGTCGGTCGCCGCACTGGCGGCGGACCGGGGTGCGGCCGCGGCGGGCCGCTCGAACCGGCGCCCAGCACTCTGCCACCGCCGACCGACCACGAGAGTCACCACGCCTGCCGCGGCGACCGCGAGGGCGACAACCAGGGCCGCGTAGGGCCACAGGGTCGTCGTCGCCCCGCCGGTCAGCTCCGGGACGCCGCTCACCTGACCGGCCGCCGCCTCCAGGGGGGCGGCCGGGTCGGCGAGGAAGCCGACCACGGAGACGCCGACGAGAACCGCCGCACCGACCAGCGCGATCCCGGCCAGGACGGCGCCCACGCGCCGACCGATCGCGGCCGCCAGCGCCGCGGCGCCGACGACCAGAGCGGCCGCGCTCACGCCGGGCGCCGCGGAGGTACCGCTGACCGAGACCTCCTGCACCCCGAGCACCGTGCTGACCTCGCCGTGGGCCCACGCGGCGGCCGCCGTGGCGAGCACCAGCACGCCGAGGACGAGCACCGCCAGGACCACCTGGCCACGCCGGGGCGCCCTCACGGTCGTGCCGCGGTAGGCGACGGGACGACGGCGGAGCGGCTTCCGTCGGAGCCGCCCGCCACCGCGGGACGCAGCCCGGCGGCGACCTGCACCGCGCGCACGGCCGCCGCAGCCTTGTTCCGGGTCTCCTCGTACTCGGTGGCGGGGTCCGAGTCCGCGACGATGCCCGCACCGGCCTGCACGGACGCCTGGCCGCGGTGGATCACGGCGGTGCGGATGGCGATGGCCAGGTCCGCGTTGCCGGCGAGGTCGAGGTAGCCGATCACCCCGCCGTAGACGCCGCGGCGCGCGGGTTCGAGGGCGTCGATGAGCTCGATGGCGCGCGGCTTCGGCGCACCGGACAGCGTGCCCGCCGGGAAGGTCGCCGTGAGGCAGTCGAGCGCCGTCACGTCCGGACGCTGCCGGCCGACCACCGTCGAGGAGATGTGCATGATGTGGCTGAAGCGCTTGACCTCCATCAGCTCGACCACCTCCACCGTCTCGGGCCGGCACACCTTGGTCAGGTCGTTGCGCGCGAGGTCGACGAGCATCACGTGCTCGGAGAGCTCCTTGGGGTCGGCGAGGAGCTCCTCCGCCAGCGCCTTGTCCTCCGCCGGCGTGGCGCCGCGCGGGCGGGAGCCCGCGATCGGGAAGGTGGTGACCTGGCCGTCCTGCACCCGGACGAGGGTCTCCGGGCTCGAGCCGACGACGGCGAAGCCCTCGCCGTCGTCCGCCCCGTCGTCGAGCTGGAGGTAGTACATGTACGGGCTGGGGTTGATCGTCCGCAGCACGCGGTAGACGTCGAGGGGGTCGGCGGCGCAGTCGATGTCGAGGCGCTGGGACAGCACGACCTGGAAGACCTCGCCGTCGACGATGGCCTGCTTGGCGGCCAGCACCGCGTTCTCGAAGTCGGCGCGCGGGGTGCGGAAACGCAGCTCCGGCTCGGTCGTCGCCACGTGCACGGCGGCGTTGCTCACCACCGGGGTGGTGAGCGCGGCCTCGAGGGCGTCAAGCCGGGCGACTGCGTCCGCGTGCGCCTCGTCCACCCGCTCGGGGGTGTCGTCGAAGTTCACGGCGTTGGCGATGAGCCAGACGGAGCCGTCGTGGTGGTCGACGGCGGCCATGTCCGTGGCCAGGCACAGGGCCACCTCGGGGGTGTCGTGCTCGACCGGCGCCAGCGCGCGCAGGGTGGGCTCCCACTGGCGCAGCACGTCCCAGCCGAGCGACCCCACGAGCCCACCGGTCAGGGGCGGCAGCCCCGGGATCGCCGGGGTGCGCAGCTTCTCCAGCGTGGTGGCGAGCACCTCGAGCACCGGCCCCTCCGCGGGGATGCCGACGGGCACGTCCCCGGTCCAGCGGGCGTGACCCTCGTGGCTGGTCAGCGTCGCACGCGAGGCGGCGCCGACGAAGGACCAGCGCGCCCAGGCGCCGTCGTGCTCGGCGGACTCGAGGATGAAGGTGCCGGGGCGACCACCGGCGAGCTGGCGGTACAGGCCCACGGGGGTGACGTCGTCGGCAAGGAGGCGGCGGACCACGGGGATGACGCGCCGGTCTGCCGCCATCTCGCGGAAGACGGGCAGCGCCGGCCAGGTCTGCCCCCAGCCGACGGCGACCGGGGTCGTGGCCTCGGAGGTGCCGGGGACCGTCGCGCCGCTCACGGGCGCTCCCCGACCACGGCGCCGAGGTCTCCCCCGGCCTCGAAGCAGGTGCGGGTGCCGGTGTGGCAGGCCACCCCCACCTGGTCGACGCGGACGAGGACGGCGTCGCCGTCGCAGTCCAGGGCGACGGACTTCACGTGCTGGGTGTGCCCGGAGGTGTCGCCCTTGCGCCAGTACTCCTCCCGCGAGCGCGACCAGAACCACGCCCGCCCCGTGGTGAGGGTGCGGTGGAGGGCCTCGTCGTCCATCCAGCCGACCATCAGCACCTCTCCGGTGTCGTGCTGCTGGACGACGGCGCAGACCAGGCCGTGCTCGTCACGCTTGAGGCGGGAGGAGATGTCGGGGTCGAGGGAGGTGTTCACGGGCACCGGACGATCTTGCCACGCGCCCCCGACGGGCGTGAGACGCCGTCTTCCCGGCGAGTATCACGCCGGTCCGGGGAAGGGTCCCGCCGAACCCAGGGAGATGTCACGACGAACCCAGGGAGATGCCACGTTGATCCCGGCGAGATGTCACGACGATCCCGGCGAGATGTCCTGACGAGATGGTCGTTCTGGTTCGCAGGACCGCCTTTCCTCACCACTTTGGCCATCTCGTCGTTGCGTTGTTGCGTCGTTCCGTCCGTCCGTCGGTCCGTCGGTCCGGCGGTCCACCGGTGCGCCGGTGCGTCGCGGCGCCGGCTCGTGGCTCGTTGCGCGCACCGGACGGACTCGTGGGCTCAGCGGGTCTGGGCGACCCAGGAGCCGTACATCCGCGCGTACGTGCCCCTGGCGTCGAGGAGCTCGTGGTGCCCGCCCACCTCGACCACGTGCCCCTCGTCGACGACCACGACCAGGTCGGCCGCCTCGGCGGTGGAGAGGCGGTGCGCGACGGTCACCGACGTCCGGCCACGGGTGAGCCGGTCGAGGGCGCGGTTGATCCGGGTCTCGGTGGCGGGGTCGACGGCGGAGGTGGCCTCGTCGAGGATCAGCAGGTCCGCGTCGGCCAGGTAGGCGCGGCCGAGCGCGACGAGCTGGCGCTCACCCGCGGAGAGCGACTCCCCGCGCTGGCCGACGGGGGTGTCGAGCCCGGCCGGCAGGGTGGCGATCCATCCGTCCAGGCCGAGGTCGGCGACGGCGGCGCGCACCTCCCCAGGGCTGAGCGTCACGGGGCCGTAGGCCAGGTTGGCCCCGATCGTGGTGTCGAAGAGGAAGCCCTCCTGCGGGACGAGAACCACGCGCTCGCGCAGCCGGGCCAGGGGGAGGTCGCGCAGGTCGGTGCCGTCCAGCAGCACGCGGCCCGCCGTGGGGTCCATGAGGCGGGCGAGCAGCTTGGCAAGGGTGGTCTTGCCCGACCCGGTCTGCCCCACCACCGCCACCTGGGTGCCGGGCTCGATCTCGAGGTCGACGCCGTGCAGCACCTCGGGGCCGCCGGGGTAGGCGTAGCGCACGCCCTGGAACTCGACGCGCGCGGCGCGGTGGCCGCCGCGACGGGCGTCGGCGCGACGGGCGTCGGCGCGGTGGTCGGCGGCGGGGTCGATGCCGGGGTCCGGGGCGGCCGGGGAGGCGTCCCGGCCGTCGGGGAGCGGCAGCGACAGCGACAGCGGCGATCCGCCGGGATCAGTGACGTCCACGGGAGTCTCGAGCACGGCGATGACGCGACGCCAGCCGGCCACCGCGTTCTGCAGCTCGTTGAGGACCTCGGTGGCGTTCTGCACGGGGCCCGTGAACATCTGCACGAGGAACAGGAAGGCGAGCAGCGTCCCCACGGAGATCTCGCCCCGGACGCCCAGGTAGGTCCCGGCGACGACGACGGCCGCGAGCGCCACGGCGGAGAGCACCACCCCGGTGGAGAACGCGAGCGCGACGAGGGTCTGGGCGCGGACGGCCTGGTGCAGGTGGGCGCGCACCGAGCGGTCGATGCGTTCCTGGGTGCGGTCGGCCGCGCCGTAGGCGCGGATGGTCTCCGCACCGACGACGGACTCCGAGACCGCCGACAGCATCGCGCCGACCTTGACCCGCACCGCGCCGTACGCGGCGGAGACGGCTCGCTGCGCCCGCGGCGCGAGCAGCACCATCGGCAGGTAGCACAGCCACACGAGCAGGCCGAGGCGCCAGGAGTAGACGAACATCGCCACGCTGGCGAGCAGCAGCTGCCCGGCGTTGAGGATGAGCATCAGCCCGCCGCGCTGGACGAACATGGAGATGGTGTCCACGTCCGAGGTGACCCGGGAGACCAGCGAGCCGCGCTTCTCGGCGGACTGCGTCAGCGTGGACAGGTCGTGGACGTGGCGGAAGGTCCGCACCCGCAGCTGCGCCAGGCCTGTCTCGCTGGCCCGGTACAGCCGGACGTTCACGACCGCGCTCACCCGCCCCGTGACCACGAGCACCCCGAGCCCGGCCAGGCACAGCCAGGCGACCCGGGTGACGTCGGGCCCGCCCGGCGCGAGGATGCCGTGATCGGTGGCCTGCTGGACGACCACGGGCACGACCACGCGGCCCGCGGTCGCGACGAGCGCCAGCAGCAGCGTGACCCGCAGCCCCTCGGTCATCGCCGGGGACAGCTGGAGCCCGCGGCGCACGGTGGCGACGACGCCCAGCTCGGAGGCGGCGGAGATCTGCGAGCTCATCGGCCCTCCCCCGCCACGCGTGCCGCCCGCTCCGCCTCACGCTCGGCGGTGCGGGCCGCGTAGGCGGTCACCAGCTCGTGGTAGCCGGCGTCGCGGGCGAGCAGCTCGGTGTGCGTACCGGTGTCGACCACCGCGCCGCGGTCGAGATGGACGATCTCGTCGGCCAGCGCGATGGTCGAGGTGCGGTAGGCCACCAGCAGGACCGACGGCCCGCCGAGCGTCGTGGCGCCGAGGCCGGCGAGGATCTGCTGCTCCACCACGGGGTCGACGGCGGAGGTGGCGTCGTCGAGGATCAGCAGGCGGGGGCGCCGCACGAGGGCGCGCGCGATGGCGAGGCGCTGCCGCTGCCCGCCCGAGAGGGTGGCGCCCCGCTCCCCCACGACGGTGTCCAGGCCCTGCGGCAGGGCGCGCACGAACCCGTCGGCGCGGGCGGTACGCAGGGCGGCCCAGACCTCCGCGTCGTCGAAGCGTCCGGTGTCGTCGAGGGTGACGTTGCCGCGCACGGTGTCGTCGAAGACGAACGCGGACTGGCTGACCAGGGCGACGGCGCAGGTGCGGTCGGCCGGGTCGAGGTCCCGTGCGTCGTGGCCGTCGAGCAGCACCCGGCCCCTCGTGGGGTCCATGAGGCGGGCGACGACGGCGGTCAGCGTGGACTTGCCGGCGCCGGTCGGGCCGACCAGCGCGACCGTCCGTCCCGGCGGGACTCTCAGCGAGACGTCGGCCAGCAGGTCCGTGGTGCCGGGCACCTGGCCGGGGTGTCCGGGGACGTGGCCGGAGTGTCCGGGGGCCGCGCCGTCGGCCCCCTCGGCCAGCCGGGTCGGCACGGTGACGGTGACGCGCTCGACGCGGACGTCGAGCCCGCCCTCGCCCCGGAGCCGCCGGTCACCGGCCGGCAGGGCGCCGGTGGCGTCGACGACGCGGGCGATTCGCTCGTGGCCGACCAGCGAGCGCGGCAGCTCGCCGAGGACGAAGCCGATCGCGCGGATCGGCATCGTCATGACGGTGAGCAGGTAGGCGACGGTGACGACGTCCCCGGTCCGGGCGTTGCCCGCCCGCACCTGCAGCGCCCCGACGGCGATGACCGCCAGGGTGGCGGCCGAGGGCAGGAGCTCGATGACCGGGTCGAAGACGGACCGGATGCGGCCCATGGTGACGTTGGCGTCGCGCAGCTCGTCCGCGGTGGCCGCGAAGCGGGTCTGCTCCACGTCCGCCGTGCCGAGGCTCTTGACGAGGAGGGCGGCCTCGAAGCTCTCGTGGGCGACGTCGGAGACCTTGGCGCGCAGGCGCTGGGAGCGGGTGGCCGCGGGGGTCATGCGCCGTCGGAAGATCGCGTTGGCGGTGACCACGAGCGGCAGGACGGTGACGCCGATGAGTCCGAGGAAGGGGTCGGCGAGGAACATCGCGACGGCCGCGACGACCATCATGACGACGACGCCGAGCGCGAACGGCAGCGGGAAGAACACCCCCGACGCGGCCTCGGCGTCGGCGTTCGCGTTGGACAGCAGCTGGCCGGTGGGGTGGCGCCGGTGGAAGCTTACCGGCAGCCGCAGGTACTGGCGGGTCACGCGCAGGCGGTGCGCGGCCTGCACCTCGAAGGAGGCCCAGCCGCCGTAGATGCGGCGCAGCGCGACGCTGGCGGCGGTGAGCAGCCCGACCACCAGCAGCACCCCGCCCGCGCCCCACAGCTGCGCCGGGTCGAGCTCGCGGTCGGTCAGGGCCGGGGCGATGACGCGGTCCGTGATGCGGCCGAGCAGCCACCCGGAGGCGACGGTGCCCACGCCGTACACAGCGGCACCGAGGATCGCGATCGTGGAGGTGCGCGGGGAGTCGGCGATGCCGCGGGCGATCAGGGAGAGGCTGCGGCGCAGCGTGCCGCCGGGCAGCGCGTAGGGCCGCGGTCCGTCCTGGCGGCGCGAGGACGGGCCCTCGGACGCTGGGACGGGCACGACGGGTCCTTCCGGTCACTACCGCTGCGTGGGCTGGACGATCCTCGCACACCACGCGCCCGCTCCGCCGTCGTGGCACCTTGGTCCCCGGACGCACGACGCACGAGGAGAGGTGGCCCATGGGACGGGCGTGGATGGAGGTCGAGCGCGCCGCGCTCGTCGAGACCCTGCGGGCGGCGGACCCGGACGCGCCGACGCTGTGCGAGGGCTGGACGGTGCGGGACCTGACCGCGCACCTGGTGGCGCGCGAGCACCTGCCCCTGCGGCACGCGCTCGACCAGCTGGAGCGCCGCGCCCCCGGCCAGGAGCGGTTCCAGGGCCGCCTGGCCGACGGCGCACGCACCGCCGACGGCTACCGCGCCCTGGTCGACCGGTTCGCCGCCGGCATCCCGGCCCGCTCGCCGATGGCCTGGGCCGGGGACGCCGCGCACCTGATCGAGTACGTCGTCCACCACGAGGACGTCCGCCGGGCGGGGCCCGACCCGGCCGAGCCGCGGACCCTCCCCACTGACCTGGTCCGGGCCGTGTGGGAGCGGCTCGCCCCGCTGGCCCGGATCGCGTACCGGTCCAGCCCGGTGGGCGTGGTGATGGCCGTGCCCGGCGGCCCGCGTCGCGTGGTGCGCCGGCGGGCGGACGCGGTCGTCGTCCTGGGCGACCCGGTCGAGCTCGCGCTGCACGCCCTCGGCCGCGAGCGGGTCGCGGAGGTCGACGTGCTCGGCCGGGACGAGGTGGTGGACCGGTTCCTCGCCGGCCGCTCCTAGGACGGCGTCGCGATCACGGCCAGTGCCGGGACGTGTGCTCCGCGCCGGGCCGGCCGAGCGTGATCAGGGCGGCGGCGTAGCCGGTCACGGGCGGCTCGAGCTCCGTGGTCACCTCGTCCTCCTCGGCGGCCGGCCGGAGGTCGGGACGTCCGGGAACCGGGGCACCGGTCCGGGCACCGGCCCGCGCCTTGACCACGGCCTCCCGGCGTACCCATTCGAAGGCGGCGTGGGCGTCGGCGCCGGCGTCGGGCAGGTCGGACACCCGCTGGACGTCGACGCCCACCGGCCCGTGCGGGCTGAGGGCGACGACGACGAGCACGCCGGAGTGCGAGACGGACACCCAGGGCACCGGCCCGCCGGGACCCACGATCCGCGGCGCGCCGTGGGGCCGGCCGCACTCGCTGCAGGTGCGGTCCACGACCACCTGGTCCGGTTCGGCCCCCAGGTGGGCGGCTGCCGCGACCCGCAGCAGCGCCGCGCCCACCAGGGAACGGCCGCGGTCGGCCGGTCGCTCGAGCGACCGGACCCGCGCCCGCTCCGTGGCGTCGAGCACGGCGAGCAGCTCGACGTCCGCGGCAGCGAGGGACGACCACCACACCTCAACAGCCACCGATTAACCTCACACTTGTCTGACGTAAGTAGGTAAGGCTAGCCTCACTCGTCGTGCCGACGTTGACTGACACCTCCCCTGCACCGCCCGGTGCTGCGCTGCTGCCGTCCCCGGCCGCGGCGATGGTGGGGCGCCCGGCGCTGCTCTCCGCATCGGGGGACCTCCTCACCTACGAGCAGCTGCACGCACGCGTCGCAGACGTCGCCCGCCGTCTCCCGGACGCCGCCGACGGCCGACGGCTCGTGCACCTGCCGCTGCGCGCCGACCTCGAGAGCGTGACGGCGTACCTCGCGACGCTGGAGGCCGGTCACGTTGCGCTGGTCACCGCGGACGCCCGCACGGCCGGCATCGTCGAGCGCTACCGCCCGGACGTCACGGCGACCGGCGACCCGGCGGACCCGTTCGAGGTGATCTCACCGGCCCCGCGGCACCTGCTCCACCCCGACCTCGCTCTGCTGCTGAGCACCTCGGGCAGCACCGGCTCCCCGAAGCTCGTCCGGCTCTCCCGCCACAACGTCGTCAGCAACGCCACCGCCATCGCCGAGGCCCTGCGGATCACCGCGGCCGACCGCGCCGTCACCAGCCTGCCCCTGCACTACTGCTTCGGGCTGTCCGTGCTCCACTCGCACCTGGTGGCAGGCGCCTCCGTGGTGCTGCACGAGGGGTCCGTCCTCGACGAGACCCTGTGGGACACGGTGGACGACCTCGGGGTCACGACGCTCGCGGCCGTGCCGCACATGGTCGAGCTCATGGAGTCCGCCGGCGTGCTCGCGCGGCCGCACCCCTCGCTCCGCCTCCTGGCCCAGGCGGGCGGGCGGATGAGCCCCGACCGCGTGGTCCGCACCGCGGCCCTGGGCCGGGAGCACGGCTGGGAGCTGGCCGTCATGTACGGCCAGACGGAGGCCACCGCGCGCATCTGCGTGCTCGACCCGGCGCTGGTGGCGGAGAATCCCGACGCGGTCGGGCGCCCGGTCGCCGGCACCTCCCTCCACCTCGACCTCACGGTGCCGGAGGCCGCCGACGGCGCCGGCGAGGTGGTGGTGCGCGGTCCCGGCGTGATGATGGGCTACGCCGAGCACCCCGACGACCTCGCGCTCGGCCCGATGCTGAGCGAGCTGCGCACCGGAGACCTCGGCCGGGTGGGGCCGGACGGCCTGCTGCGGCTCGTCGGGCGCCGGTCCGGGTTCGTGAAGGTGATGGGCCTGCGGGTCGACCTCGCGACCGTCGAGGGCGCCCTGGAGTCCGCCGGTCTCACGGCGTGCGTCGGCGGTGACGACACCGGCGTCACCGTGGCGGTCGAGCCGGAGGCAGGCGTCAGCACCGTCGAGACCGCCGGCCGGGCCCGGCGCCTGGCCGGTGAGGCGTCGGGCCTCGGCCCTGCGGCAGTGGCCGTCGCCGTCGTCGAGCTGCCCCGTCTGGACAACGGGAAGGTCGACCGCCTCGGCTGCGCCGCGCTCGCGCGGGGTGGCTCCCCCGAGGCTTGCGAGGAGACCCGGCTCCGCACCGCCGAGTCGATGGGGGCCAGCCCCACCCTCGCCGTCCGCGTGGCCCGCGCCGTCTGCGACGTGCTCGGCCTCGACGCGATCGACCTCGACCGCACCTTCGTCCAGGCGGGCGGGGACTCCCTCAGCCACGTCCAGGCCTCCGTCCGGCTCGAGGGCCTCCTCGGGCCGCTGCCGCGGGGCTGGCACCACCGCCCCCTGGCCGAGCTCGTCGAGGTGGGACGCTCCCGTGCCCGCTCCGCGGAGCCTGCAGGGGGCGCACGCCCGGGCGGACCGCTCGGCTGGTGGCGCCAGCGGCGGCGCGGCTGGCGCAGCGTCGAGACCTCCGTCCTGCTGCGCGCGATCGCCGTCGTCATCATCTGCGGCTCCCACGCCGACCTGTTCCGCATCCTCGGCGGCGCGCACACCCTGCTCGCGGTGGCCGGCTTCAACGCCGCCCGCTTCGGCCTGTCCATGGCCACCGCCCGGGGTCGCTGGCGGGCGGCGGGCCGCACGCTCGTCGGGGTGGCGGTCCCCACGATGGCGGTGGCCCTGGTCGGCTTGGTGACGCAGCAGCGCTACGGGTGGGCCAACGTGGCGCTCGCCAACTGGATGGTCGGCGACGTCACGTACGGGTTCCGCAACGAGCTGTGGTTCGTCGACGCGCTCGTCGCGAGCACGCTGCTGATGACCGCCGTCCTGTCGGTGCCGGCGCTGTCCCGGGCCTGGCGCCGCGACCCGTGGGTCGTGGCCGCCGCGGCGGCGGTCCTGGCCCTGGTGCCCCGGTTCGTGATCCTCCACCTCGGCGAGGGCGTGCTGCGCGGCATCATGCCGACGACGTTCTGGCTGTTCGCGGTCGGGGCGGCGGTCGCCCTCGCCGACACCCGTCGGCGACGCCTGCTCACCGTCGCGGTCGCCGTCGTCGGCGGCGCGACGTACTTCCCCGACGACCCGGTGCGCAACGCGACGGTCCTGGCCGGTGTCGCGGCCCTCGCGTTCATGCCCGAGGTGCGGCTGCCCGGCCGGTGGGTGCCGGTGATCGGGGTGCTCGCGGCCGCGTCGCTGTACGTCTACCTGGTCCAGTTCCAGATCCTCGACCTCATCTCCGCGCCCCTGGGCGCCACCGCCGTGGCGATCGCCGCCGGCTGCCTCCTGTGGCGCCTGGCCGACCGCCCGGTCCGGCGCCTCCAGGATCTTGTCCCCCCGCTCGAGCCGACGAAACGGACGATCACGTGCCCCTGAACCGACGCCCCCTCCTGGGCGCCCTGCTGGCCCTTCCCCTCGCGCTGACCGCCTGCGCCGGCGGGGGCGACGGCGAGCAGCCGTTCGAGGCCGAGGCCGGCGCCCTGCAGATCTACTCCTCGCAGCACCGCAACGTCACGCAGGCGTGGGCCGAGGAGTTCACCCGGAGCACCGGCATCGAGACCCAGATCCGCGAGGGCCAGGACTCCTCGATGGGCCACATGATCGTCGAGGAGGGCGAGAGCTCTCCGGCGGACGTGTTCCTGACCGAGAACTCCCCGGCCATGACCGTGGTCGAGCGCGCCGGTCTCCTCGCGCCGGTGGCGGAGGAGACCCGGGGGCAGCTGCGCGAGGGGACGGCGCCGTCCTCCGGCCTGTGGACGGCGATCGCGGCCCGCTCGACCGTGCTGGTCTACAACACCGACCTGATCAGCGAGGAGGAGCTGCCCGCCTCGCTGATGGACCTCGCCGACCCGGAGTGGGCCGGCCGGTGGGGGGCGGCACCGGGCGGTGCCGACTTCCAGGCGATCGTGGCCGGCATGCTGGCCGACCGGGGGGAGGCCGAGACGCGCACGTGGCTCGAGGCGCTCGCCGAGAACGCCGAGGTCTACCAGAACAACATCGCCACGATGAAGGCGGTCAGCGCCGGCGAGGTACCGGTCGGGATCATGTACCACTACTACTGGTACCGCGACCAGGCCGGGGAGAAGGAGAGCAGCGCCAGCACGGCCCTGCACTACTTCGGCAACCAGGACCCCGGCGCGTTCGTCAGCCTCTCCGCGGGCGGGGTGCTCGCCTCGTCCGACATGTCCGACGAGGCCCAGCAGTTCCTCGCCTACGTCACCGGCCCGGAGGGGCAGAAGGTGCTCGTCGACAGCGGGTCGATGGAGTACGCGGTCGGCGCCGGCGTCGAGTCCGACCCGGCTCTTCCCCCGCTCGACGAGCTGGAGGCGCCCCCGGTGGACCCGTTCACCCTCAACTCCGACGAGGTCCTGACGCTGATGACAGATGCCGGCATCCTCTAGGACCCGAAGCGCCAGCAGGGCGCAGGGCGTCGCCCCTCACGGCGTCGTCCGGGCGCGGGGCGTCGCCCCTCACGGCGTCGTCCGGGCGCCTGGCGTCGTCCGCGTGCGGGGCGTCGCGCTCGCCGCAGCCGCGGTGGCCGCGCTCACCGTCCTGCCGCTGCTGGTGGTCCTCGCCGACGCGATCTCCGCGGGCGGCGCGGGGGCGGCCGAGTACCTCCTCCGGCCCCGGGTGGCCGAGCTGCTCGGCCACACCGGCATGCTCGTCGCCGTCACCGTGCCCGCCACCGTCGTCGTCGGCACCCTCGCCGCCTGGCTGGTGGAACGCACCGACCTGCCGTGGGCGGGGCTCTGGCGGGCTCTCCTGCTGGCGCCGCTGGCCGTGCCCGCGTTCGTCAGCGCCTACGCCTGGGCGACGGTCGCGCCGTGGCTCACCGGGTTCGCCGGCGCGGCCCTGGTCACGACACTGGCGTACTACCCGTTCGTGTTCCTGCCGGTGGCGGCCATGCTGCGGGCGCTCGACCCCGCGGACGAGGAGGTGGCCCGGTCCCTGGGACTCTCACCCGCCGCCGTCGTCGCCCGCACCGTGCTCCCCCGCCTCCGGCCCGCCCTGAGCGGCGGGGCGCTGCTGGTCGCGCTGCACCTGCTGGCCGAGTACGGCGTGCTCGAGATGATGCGCTTCCAGACGTTCACCACCGCCATCATGCAGCGGTACGCGGTGGGGTTCAGCGACAGCTCCGGCAGCCTCCTCGCCTCCGTGCTGCTGGCGCTGTGCCTGCTCACCCTCACCCTCGAGGTGGCCGCCCAGGGGCGCCGGCGGGTGGCCCGGGTCGGCTCCGGGGCCCAGCACCCCGCCCCGCAGCTTCCCCTCGGCGTGTGGAAGGCACCCGCCGCGCTGGTGCTGACCGCCGTCGTCGGGCTCTCGCTCGTCGTCCCCGTCGCCACCGTCACGCGCTGGCTGGTCTCCGCCGTCGCCGACGGCGAGGTGGGCGGCGACCTGCTGCGCGTCACCTCCAACACGCTCGTGCTGGCGCTCCTGGGCGGCGTGGCGGCCGTCGTGGCCGCCCTCCCCGGGGCGTGGTTGCTGAACCGCCACCGCTCCGCTCTCACGCTCCTGCTCGAGCGCGCCACCTACCTCGCCAGCGCCCTGCCCGGCGTCGTCGTCGGGCTCGCGCTGGTCACCCTCGCCGTCAACTGGGCGCGGCCGGTCTACCAGACCGTCTGGCTGGCCGTCCTGGCCTACGCCATCCTGTTCCTGCCCCGCGCCATGGTCTCGCTGCGCGCCGGCCTCGCCGCCGCACCGCCGGAGCTGTCGGAGGCAGCGCGGTCGCTCGGGCTCCGTGGCCCGGCCACCCTCGCCCGGGTGGTGCTCCCGCTCATGGGCCCGTCGGTGCTGACCGGCTTCGTCCTCGTCGCTCTCGCGATCAGCACCGAGCTGACCGCCACCCTGCTGCTGGCCCCCACCGGCACCGACACCCTCGCCCTGGCCTTCTGGAGAGAGACCGGCGAGCTCGACTACGCCGCCGCGGCCCCGTACGCGGCCGCCATGATCGTCCTGTCCGTACCGCTGACCATGCTGCTGCGGCGACACCTCCTGGAGGAGCGATGACCGAGGTCCGACTGCGGGCCGTCACGGCGGGCTACGGCCGGGAGGCCGTTCTCGACGAGGTCGACCTCGTCGTGCCGACAGGCACGACCACCGCGATCCTCGGAGGCTCCGGGAGCGGCAAGACGACACTGCTGCGGACGGTCGCCGGGTTCCTGCGGCCGCTCGGGGGCGAGGTCCTCATCGGCGGCCGCACCGTCGCCGCGGCCGGCACGTGGGTGCCGCCTGAGCGGCGCGGCGTCGGCTACGTCCGGCAGGAGGGCGGCCTCTTCCCGCACCTGTCGGTCGAGGGGAACATCGCCTTCGGGCTTCCGTGGCCACGGCGCCGGCACCGCGACCGCGTGCTGGAGCTGCTCGACCTCGTGGGCCTGCCCGCCGAGCTCGCCGACCGGCGACCCGACCAGCTCTCCGGCGGTCAGCAGCAGCGCGTCGCCCTGGCCCGGGCACTCGCCCCCCGACCGGGGCTCGTGCTCCTCGACGAACCGTTCTCGTCGCTGGACACCGCCCTGCGCGCGGCCACCCGGGAGGCCACGGCCCGTGCCCTGCGCGCCACCGGTGCGACCGCGATCCTGGTCACCCACGACCAGGGCGAGGCGCTGTCCTTCTCCGACCAGGTGGCGATCCTGGGGGCGGGCGCGATCCGTCAGGCGGCGCCGCCGAGGGTGGTCTACGGCGAGCCCGCCGACGTCGAGGTGGCGGAGTTCCTCGGCGACGCCGTGCTCGTCCCCGGGACCGCACGCAACGGCCGTGTGGAGTGCCTCCTCGGCACGCTCCCCGTACGGGGCTACGTCCCCCGCGGCGCGGTGACCGTCATGCTGCGGCCCGAGCAGATCACGCTCACGCCCGGCGGCACCGGCAGGCTGGACGCCACCGTGCGCAGCGTCGCCTACTTCGGCCACGACGCCGTGGTGGAGCTGGAGCTGGACGGGTCCGGGCTCGCCGAGCAGGTCAGGGCCCGCGTGGTCGGCCTGCAGCCGCCGGAGCCCGGCGAGCGGGTGGGCCTCGACGTGGCCGGGCCGGTGCGTGCCTTCCCCGCGGCCGGCCGGACGTCCGGCAGCGACGACGTGCGCCCGGAGGCGAGTCCCGTCGTCCCGGTGCCGGTCCCTGCCCCGCGCGTCCGGGAGGCCCGTCAGCCGTAGAGGAACGTCCCCGAGACGACGAGCACCCACAGCACCAGCAGCGCCCACGGTCGCCGCGGCGCCGGTCCGGTGGTCACGGAGACGTGCCCGTGCGCGGCACCGGTCGTCCCGTACCGGCGGGCTGAGAGCAGCACGGCGCGGAGCTGCGCCGCCGTGCGCCAGCCGGCGTGCAGCGGCCCCTTTCGCGGGTCGGCGGCGACGACGGTCACCACCTCGCGGAAGTCTTCCTCGTCGTCGTGGTCGGCGCCGGGACCGCCGACCTCGTCGAGATCGTCGGCGGGAGCCGGAGCGACGGGCGTCGGCCCGTCCGGCGTCGGTCCGTCCGGCCTCGGCCCGTCCGGCTCTTCCGCCAGGACCAGGTGCACGTCCCTCCCGTCGGCGAAGGCCCCGTCCAGCGCAGCCCAGGGCACGGAGCGCCGCGGGCCGAACGGGCCGACGACGGAGACGCCCGCGCCGTCCCAGGCCAGCCGGGGCCGGATCGCGAACCGCCAGGTCAGCTCGAGGGCGAGCAGGCCGGCGAGCGCGGCGACGGCGCGCGGCCCCAGGCCGGTCCAGCCCAGCACCAGGTCCAGCAGGGGATGCCCGGCGACGACCAGGAGCAGCGCGAGGACCACCCGGACCCCTTGCGCCCACCCCGGCACCTGGTGCCGGCCCTCCGTGACCAGTCCGGTCCGGTCGCGCGGGGCGAGGTCGTCCGGGGAGAAGCCCCGCAGCGCGAGCTCCTCCATGTCCTCGTCCGCACCGGCCGGGAGCTGCAGGCCGTCGAGCTCCGCCCGCACGGGGCCCTCCACGGTGCCGTCCGGCCAGCGGACCGCCACCCAGTGGTCCGGCGCAGGGACGCCGATCACCGTCACCGGCTCGAGCGGCGGCAGCTCCTCGTCGTCGTCCTCGTCCGCGTCGTCGGTCTGTTCGCCCCGGGCGTCGGCCGGCCGGTTCGTGGGCAGTGCGACCAGCGGCGTCGTCGGGGCGGCGCTCGGCGCCGGGTAGACGAGGGCGTCCTCGCCCACGATGCGGCGGCCGAGCGCGGAGCTCACCGGCTGGGGCTCCGCGTCGAAGGCCGCCCGCTCACGGCGCAGTCGCACCGCCTTCGCCACCTGGGCGGCGGCCAGTGCCGCGGCGACCACGGCGGGCACGTCGAGGACGGTTGCGTCGTACGGCTCGGCGAGGAGGCGCACGTCGCCCTCGGGCAGCAGCCACACCTGCTGTCGCGAGCCGACCGGGTACTGCTCGGACCCGAAGGTGTCGATCTCCGTGGTGCCGGCGACCCCCGGCACCTCCACGGCGATGACGTACTCGTCCACGTGGTCCGCCACCGTGGCGACCACCACCTGGGCGGCCGCCTCCGCGGCGGCCGCCTCGCGCCCGAGCCCGGCGCCGTACCACGTGGTGGCGACCGCCGCGGCGAGCAGGGCCGCGGCGCCGGCCAGCAGTCGGCGGGGCCAGCGGGCACGTCCGGTGGGCACGCCCAGCTGGGACGGGACCACGGCCGGGGCCCCGCGCTCGAGGAGCAGCGCCCGCGGCGCGCGGCGTGCCTCGTGCCGGCGCCACGCCACCCATGCCAGCACACCGGTGTACCCGAGGAGGCTGACCGCAGGGAGGGACGACCCGGTCGCGCTCAGGCCGCTGCCGGCCAGGGCCCACGCCGTCGCCACGGAGCCGAGGGCCACGCCGACGGGACCGGAGACTCGCACCACCAGCGCGGACGCGAGGAGCAGGCCGAAACCGACGGCCTCGGCGTGGTCAGGTCCGCAGGGCGCCGCGGCGGTGCACACCGACCCGTCGGTGCTGACGGCCACCGCACCGACGAGGACGAGGGCGAGGAGGACGGGGCCGAGCGTGCGGTACCGCGGATGGGTGGCCGCCTGCAGCACCCGGCCGCCCAGGGTCGGCGTCAGCGGCGGGAAGGAAGTGCTCACGGGAGTCGGATCCTGCCAGGCGCCGCCCCGCGGTGCGGGTAGCCTCGACGGCGCGCCACCGCGACGTCAGTGTCCGGCCGGGCCAGGAGGGTGGAGGATGACCGAGCTCGAGCGCGAGCAGGAGTACGTCGACCGGCTGTACGCCCGGGTCGACGAGCTGCGCGCGCAGGTGGCCGAGGAGCTCGCCGGCGCGCTGCGCGAGCGCGGTGCCTCCGCCCGCGACCTGGTCGAGCGCGAGGCCCGGGTGGACCGGCTGACGGAGCGGGCGGTCGCCCTCGACCACGCCGAGAACGGGCTGTGCTTCGGCCGGCTGGACCTCGCGGACGGGCAGGTCCGCCACGTCGGCCGCACCGGCCTGCGCGGCCCGGCCCCCGAGCGCACCCCGCTCCTGCTCGACTGGCGCGCCCCCGGCGCCCGCCCCTTCTACGTCGCCACCCCGGCGGACAACCACGGCGTGGTGCGGCGCCGGCACCTGCGCACGGAGGGCCGGAGGGTCGAGCGGATCGAGGACGAGCTGCTCGACCTCGACGTCGCCCCCGGCAGCGTGCAGCTGCAGGGCGAGGGCGCGCTCATGGCGGCGCTGGCGGAGCACCGTACCGGCCGCATGAAGGACATCGTCACCACCCTGCAGGCCGAGCAGGACGAGATCGTCCGTGCCGGCGTCGACGGGGTGCTCGTTGTCCAGGGCGGGCCGGGCACCGGCAAGACCGCCGTGGCCCTGCACCGCGCCGCCTACCTGCTCTACGCCCAGCCCTCGGTCGCGCGCCGCGGCGTGCTCGTCGTCGGGCCGACCCCGACGTTCCTCGACTACATCGAGCAGGTCCTGCCCTCCCTCGGCGAGACGCAGGTGGTGCTCACCACGCCCGAGCACCTCGTGCCCGGCGTGATCCCGGTCCGCCGGGAGGAGCCGGCGGTGGAACGGCTCAAGGGCGACGTCGTGATGGCGGAGGTCCTCGCCCGCGCCGTCCTGGCACGGCAGGCTGCCGCGGACGACGTCACGATCACCTTCGAGGGCGACGAGTACCACCTGCCCGGGCACGTGCTCCAGGCCGCCGCCGAGCGGGCCCGCCGGGCGGGCCGGCCCCACAACGTCGCGCGGCGGCACTTCCGCGCCGAGATCGTCACCGCGCTGGCGCTGGAGGTGGTCGGTGCCGGCTTCCGTCTCATGCAGGACGTCGAGGAGGGGCTCGAGGACGAGCTCGCCGCGGTCGACGCCTCGCTGGCCAAGAACCCGGACGCCGTCCTGGCGCGCGTCGACGCCGTCGGCACCCAGATCGACGGGCTCGCCGCCGCGCACGAGGTGCCGCACGTCGAGCGGGAGCTGCTCGCCGACCCCGCCGTGGCCGCCGAGCTCGAGGAGCTGTGGCCCACGCTCACCCCGGACGCCCTGCTGCGGGACCTCTTCGCCGGGCCCCAGCTGCTCACGGCAGCGTCCGCCGGCCTTCTCGACGTCGACGAGCGGAACCTCCTGCGGCGGGACCTGGGGACCGAGTGGTGCGTCGCCGACGTCCCGCTCCTCGACGAGGCCGCGGAGCTGCTCGGCGTCGACGAGTCCGCCGCCCGCGCCCGGGAGGAGCGGAGGCGGCGGGAGAACGCCCGCTTCGCACGCCAGGTGCTCCGCTCGAACGACCTGCTCGTCGAGGAGGGCGACGGCGACGCCGTCAGCGCCGGCGCCCTGCTCAGCGACGACGAGCTCGCCCGCCGCCACGCCGAGACCGACCGGCGCAGCTTCGCCGAGCGGGCGGCGGCCGAGCGCACGTGGGTGTACGGCCACGTCATCGTCGACGAGGCCCAGGAGCTGTCCGCGATGACGTGGCGGGCGCTGTTCCGCCGGTGCCCGGCCGGGTCGATGACCGTGGTCGGCGACGTCCACCAGGCGTCCGGCCCGACGGCGGTGGAGAGCTGGGAGGTCGCGCTCGCCCCGCACACCTCGGCCCGGGTGCGCCGCGCGGAGCTCACCGTCAGCTACCGCACGCCGCAGGAGGTGATGGACGCCGCGCTGCCGGTGCTCCGCGCGCTGGACCCGGCGGCCCCGGCGCCGCTGTGCGCGCGCTCGACCGGCGCCGTGCCCGTGCGCGTGCCGGTCGGCGAGGAGGGCCCGGCGGCGGAGCACGTGGACGACGGCCCGGCGGCCGAGGACGGGGACGGGGACGTGGACGTGGACGTGGACGATGCGGCGCCGGGCCCGCTTCCCCGGGCTGTCGCCGCCGTGGTGGGCCGGGCGCTCGCTCGTGGCGACAGGACCGGCGTCGTCGCCCCCGAGGGGCGGGTGGCCGAGCTGGCGGCGGCGCTGGGCGCCCGGGCCGGGGCGACGGACCTGCGCGCCGACGTCGTCGTCCTCTCCCCCGCCGAGGCGAAGGGGCTGGAGTTCGACGCCGTCGTCGTCGCAGAGCCTGCCGAGATCCTGGCGGCCGAGCGGGGTCTCAACGACCTCTACGTGGCGATGACCCGGCCGACGTCGACGCTGACGGTCGTGCACACCGGCGAGCCGCCCGCGGTGCTGGCGCACATGCCCGTCGGCAGCGTGTGAGAACACCGGGCACGTCCCCACCGCACGTCCGCGCGTTCGGTGCACGTTCCTGCCCTCGGTGCACGTTGCAGGACGCACCAGACGAACGAAGGTGCACCGCAAGTCGGCGCAGTGGCGCGGTGGTTTCACCGGTCGCGATGGTCAGGGCGTGGCGATGGTGCGGCCGCCGCCACCCTCCGTCAGGGCCCGGACCAAGGACACGAGCGCGACGACGATCGCGATCGCGCTGCCGGCGATCCCGAGCCCCAGGACCCAGCGGGTGAGGAGCTCCCAGTCGAACGTGGCGCCGCCGAAGTCGAACGGGAACACCTGCCACATCCGGACGAGGGCGACCAGGCCCACGGCGCTCGTCGCGAGGTCACCGAGCGCCCTGACCCAGGCGGGGTCGTGGACCACGTAGACCGCGTTGACGACGAGACTCACCAGGATCGACGCGTTCACGAGCGGGATCACCGCGGCGGTGTCGGCCGTCAGGAACGGCACCGCCTGCCAGCCGGGCCAGGCGTTGACCGCGTAGAGCATCACCGCGTTGACCACCACGGCGATCGTGTAGCCGAGACGCCGCGCACCGACGGCGGGGCGCTCGCGCACCGTTGCGTTGGACATGTGGACCTCCCTCGGGTCGCCCACCTGTCTCCACGCTAGGCACGGCGGTCACGCGCCATCGAGGGCCCAAGGTCATGCCTCAGGCATCAGGGTCACGCGGCGGGCAAGGTCACGCCTCGGGGAATCGCTGCCGAAGCTCGGAGAGCAGGCGCTGGTGCAGGCGGTCAAGGCGGTCGTCGAGATCGGCCGGGTGCAGGCCGAGCTCTGCGAGCCGACCGTTCCGCGACATCGCGACGAGCTCCTCCGGCGACGGCTGGACCTCGTGGATCACCTTCACCAGTCCGGGAGTCATCGGCACGACGCCGTCCATGAGGTCTCCCCATGCGTCCATGTTCGAGTAGCCGAACCCGTCCGGCATGTCCCGCATGGCCCGGAGCCTGAGCACCTCGTCGAGGGCGACGGCGGTGCTGAGCACGGTGGTCAGAGGCGCCCGGCCGTAGGGCTCGAGGGCGCCCTCGTACAGGCTGCCGCTCTCATCGAGCTCTAAGGCCCGACGCAGCCGACGACGAACACGCCAGTTGTTCACCAGCTCTGGCGCGAGCTCATGGAGGACGAGTCCGTCGAGCACGTTGGCCTCGGGCGTCGCCATCTCTCTCGCCCATACGCGCCTGCGGAGCTGCACCCGGAGGAAGCGGTAGATCCCTGGCCCTGCCGGTTCCGACAGGCGCGGCGCCGCCTGCTCGAGCATCCGGAGCGTGAGGGGCGCGAACTCTCGCAGCGACCGCATGACGTACGGGTAGGGGTCGTAACTGCCGCCCCATGTCCGGGTGGGTCTCGCCGCCCGTTCGGCGCGCTCGGCCGGGAGCTGGCGCTTGTGGTCCCTCTGCACGAGGAGGGTCACACGCGCGAACAGCTCGTCGTGCGCACGCTCCTTCTCGGTCCGCGCCCACGGCCACCAGGTCACCGCTCAGCGCACCTCGAGGCCCGCGGCGCGCATCTCGTCCTTGACCTGGCCCACCGTCAGCGTGCCGAAGTGGAACACCGAGGCCGCCAGCACCGCGTCCGCGCCGTGGCGCGCCGCCTGGGTGAAGTGATCGGCCGTGCCCGCCCCGCCGGAGGCGATGAGGGGGACGTCCACGCGGGCGCGCACGTCGTCGAGCATCCTCAGGTCGAAGCCGTCGGTGGTGCCGTCGGCGTCCATGGAGTTCAGGAGGATCTCCCCGGCGCCGAGCTCGGCGCCGCGCACCGCCCACTCGACGGCGTCGATGCCGGTGCCCTTGCGGCCGCCGTGCGTGGTGACCTCGTAGCCCGACGCCGTGGTGGTGTCCCCGGTGGTCCGGCGGGCGTCCACCGACAGCACCAGCACCTGGCGGCCGAACCGCTCGGCGATCTCACTGATGAGCTCGGGGCGCGCGATCGCCGCCGTGTTGACGCCGACCTTGTCCGCGCCGGCCTTCAGCAGCCGCGAGACGTCCTCGACCGAGCGCACCCCGCCGCCCACGGTCAGCGGCACGAACACCTGCTCGGCCGTGCGGGAGACGACCTCCATGGTGGTCTCGCGCGCCTCGGCGGAGGCGGAGACGTCGAGGAAGGTGATCTCGTCCGCGCCCTCGGCGTCGTAGCGCCGCGCGAGCTCGACCGGGTCGCCGGCGTCGCGCAGGCCCTGGAAGTTCACGCCCTTGACCACGCGCCCGTTCGCCACGTCCAGGCACGGGATGACCCGGACCGCCACACTCATCACACCCTCCTCCGCGCCGCCTGCACCTCAAGCGCCGCATGAGAAGGCTAGCCGCCGGGTAGCGTCCTTCGACATGACCGTCCAGGAACCGCGACCAACGCCACGTCCCGACGGCGCAGCCGTCCTCCCGCTCGTGCGTGCCGCCCTGGAGGAGCGCGGCACGTCCGGGGCGCGGGGTCCGGTGGTCGTCGGCATCGACGGCCGCTCGGGCTCGGGCAAGTCGGACCTCGCCGCCGACGTGGCCGGGCGGCTCCGGGCCGAGCCTGGCCTGGGCGAGCCGGACCTGGGCGAGCCGGGCGCCGTCGTCGTCATCGCCCTGGAGGACGCGTACCGCGGCTGGCACGGGCTGGCGGTCGGGGTGGGCGCCGTGGCCTCCGGGGTGCTCGAGCCGCTCAGCCGCGGGCTGCCCGGCTCGGTGCGGACCTACGACTGGCACCGCGGCACCCTCGGCGACCGGCTCCAGGTGCCCGCGCCGGGCGACCCGGCGCCCCGCGTGGTCGTGATCGAGGGATGCGGCGCCGGCTCGGCGGTGTGCGCGCCGTTCCTCGACGTGCTCGTGTGGCTCGACGCCCCCGCGCACGTGCGGCGCGAGCGGGCCCTCGCCCGGGACGACGGCAGCTGGGCGCACCTGTGGGACGACTGGGCCGGGCAGGAGCGGGCCCTCCTGGACGCGCGGGACGCCCGTGCGGCGGCGGACCTCGTGCTGCACACCGGCTGAGGCTGCGCAGCGGCGCCAATAGGGGCCTCACCCGGTCGCCGTCGGCCCCCAGACCGTCAACCGGCCGGCTCTGCCTCGACCTCCCGACGGCGGGCCCGCGCGCCGTCGGCCGCCACCTCGGCGGCCTCGTGGGGGATGATCCGCGCGAGCCCGGCCGCCAGCGCGGCCCCGAGCAGCACGAGCACCACGGCCACCACGACCGCCCAGACCCGCTCGGCCGCGGCGGCCGACGTGCCCATGGTGGACCCGAGGAGCAGCATGACGGCGGTCGTGGCGAACGCGGCGGAGCGCCACAGCGGTCGGGGGAAGACGAGGCACAGCAGGAGTGCCAGCAGGGCCAGCGAGGCGGCCAGGCCCCGCACGAGCGGGACGGCGCCTATCGCGACGGCGACGAGCGCACCGAGGGCGGTCCCCGCGACCCGGTGCACCGCCCGCTGCCCCAGGGTGAGCTCGGCCGTCGGCAGGACCAGGATGAACGCGGTGGCGGGCAGCCAGCTGGCGATCGGCAGCTCCACCGCCCGCGCCACCAGCGCCGCCAGCCCGGTGACGGCCCCGAAGACCCCCGCCGCGATGAGGGCCTGCCGCCACGGCAAACTCACGCCCGGGACGGACTCGGGCAGGTGGAGCGCCCGCGCCACGGCGACGGCGTAGAGGGCGGCTGCGGCCATGACGGCCAGCCGGGTCCACGACACGTCCTCCGCCGGCGCCATGCCGGAGGCGACGAACCCGACCAGCACGGCCGCGGCCGCCCACCCGTAGCGGGCGGCGAGCCCGACGCACACGCCCAGCAGCGCGATCACCAGCACCCACCATCCGGAGCCGCCGGTCCAGGCGGTCAGGGCGGACGCCACCACCATCGCCGGCGCGGCCGCGAGGGTCCGCCTCCAGCCGGCGTTCATCGACAGCACGAGCGAGAAGGCGGCGACCAGCACCGCCGGGGCCGCGAACTCCACCCCCAGGGGCAGCGTCGCCAGCATCGGGACCCCGACGGCGACGAACAGCAGCACGGCGGCACCGAGCAGCCGCCGGAGGAACGAGCGCGACGCTTCGTCGCCCATGGTCCGAGGCTACGCCTGCGGCCTCAGCCGGCGCTGGTCTCCGCGGCCGTGGGGCGCTCCATCGGCGGCGCGGTGCCCTCGGCCCCGCCGACCACCGAGTCCTCGTCCCCGCCGGAGGCGGCCAGGATGTCGACGACGATCACCAGCGTGTCCGTGCCGTGCGCCTGGCCGGGCGGGATCACCAGCAGCACCTGGGAGCCGACCGGCTGGTCGACCAGCCCGTCGCGCAGACCGTCGATCGTCTGGTCGAGGCGGACGGTCTGCGGGACCTTGCCGCCCTCCCAGGTGGAGTCGTACGGCTCCCCCGACTCCCACTCGACGCCGGTGTACTGCACCGTCACGTCCTGCCCGGGCCGGACCTGCTGGCCCTCGCCGCGGATCAGCGGGGCCACGACGAGCTCGGCGGGCGGCTCGGCGTCGGGGACGGCGATGGAGGGTGCGCCGTCGGCGCCGAGCGTGACCTGGGGCAGCCCCTCGCGCGGGGCGACCGCCTCGCCGCGGGCCTGGGTGTAGAGCACGTCGAGGACGAGCACGAGCATGCGGTCCTCGCCGTCCTCCTCGACGGGCTGCTGCACGAGGATGCGGCTGCCCTCCGCGGCGCCCGACAGCACGGGGAACAGGTCCTCGCCGACGTCCTCCGGGGTGAGCATCAGGGTCCTGGCCACGCCGACGTCCCTGCCCTCGACGAGAGCTCCGTCGTCGCCGTCGTACGCGGCCAGGCTCAGCAGGATGGGCTCGCCCTCGACCAGCTCGCGCCCGTCGCCCTCGATCAGGGTCTCGACCTCGGACTCGCGCAGCGGAAGGGGCGGGTCGAAGGTGACCACCGGCACGGACCCGAAGGCTCCGGAGACGGTGACCTCACCGACGTTCTCCTCGTTCTTCACGGGGTCCTCGGTGCACGCCACGAGGAGCACCGCTGTCAGGAGCGTCGCCACGAGAGCCGCGATCCGGCTCCGGGCGGTGCGACGTCGGTTCAGGTACTGCTTCACCCGAGCAGCCTACGTTGCACCCGCCGGTGCCCGGCCGATGCCCCGCCGGTCCTGGGTGCCTCCGGCGGGGGTGCGACGTCAGGCCTGCAGGGCCGCCAGGAGCTTGTCCACCCGCTCGTCGGTCGGGGAGAACGGGTCCTTCAGGACCACGGTGCGCTGGGCGGCGTCGTTGATCTTCAGGTGCACCCAGTCCACCGTGATGTCGCGGCGCCGCTCCTGGGCCGCCGCGACGAACTCGCCGCGCAGCCGTGCCCTGGTGCTCGGCGGCGGTGTGACGATCGCCTCGCGGACCTCCTCGTCGGTGGTGATCCTCGCCATGAGCCCGCGGGCGGCGAGCGTGGTGGCCAGGCCCCACCGCGCCGAGATGTCGTGGTACGCCAGCGAGAGGCGCGCCACGCGGGGGTCGTCGAGGGCCAGGGTGTGCCTGGCCCGGTAGCGCTCGAGGAGGCGGCCCTTGATCGCCCAGTCGAGCTCCGTCTCCACCAGCGAGGGGTCCTGCTCGCGCAGGGCCCGCAGGCCCCGTTCCCACAGCTCCAGGACGCGGCGCTGGATCTCGGTGAGCTCCGCCGTCTGCCCGGTGGAGTCGAGGTAGCCCGTCACCCGCGTGAGGAACTCCTCCTGCATCTGCAGGGCGCTCATCCGCCGCCCGGAGGAGAGCTCGACCGGGACGGTCGCCGTCATGTCGTGGGAGATCTCACGGATGGCGCGCATCGGCTCGGCCATCGCCAGGTCCCGGAGCCGCACCCCGTCCTCGAGCATGGCGAGCAGCAGGTCGGTCATGCCGACCTTGAGCATCGTGGTCGTCTCGGCCACGGAGGAGTCCCCGACGATGACGTGCATGCGCCGGTAGAGGTCTGCGTCGGCGTGCGGCTCGTCGCGGGTGTTGATGATGGGCCGGGAGCGGGTGGTGGCCGAGCTCATGGCGTCCCACATCTGGTCCGCGCGCTGGGAGAACGCGTAGGAGGCGCCGCCGGCCGCGCGGGGCCGGATGTGCCCCGCGCCCGTGAGGATCTGGCGGGTGATGAAGAAGGGCACGAGCGCGTCTCCCATGGCCTGGAAGTCGCGACGACGGCGCACGAGGTAGTTCTCGTGGCAGCCGAAGGAGTTGCCGAACGAGTCGACGTTGTTCTTGAACAGGTGGATCGTGCCGGGCACGCCCTCCTCGGCGAGCAGCTCGTTCGCGTCCTCCGTCATCTCGTCGAGGATCGACTCGCCGGCGCGGTCGTTGACCACGAGCTGGTGGACGTCGTCGCACTCCGCGGTGGCGTACTCCGGGTGCGAGCCGACGTCGAGGTACAGCCGGGCCCCGTTGCGCAGGAAGACGTTCGACGAGCGGCCCCACTGGACCACCTTGCGGAAGAGGTAGCGGGCGGCGTCGTCGGCGGTGATCACACGCGGGGCGCCCTCCCCGTCGGCGGCGTCGGCGCCCGCGGCCTCAACGGCGGCGCCCCGCCCGGCGGGCGGGGCGCACGTGATGCCGTACTCGGTCTCGATGCCGAAGATCCGCCTGGCGGTCACTGCCCGCCCTTCTGCACGAAACCCTGCACGAAGGTCTCGGCGTTGGCCTCCAGCACGGAGTCGATCTCGTCGAGGAGGTCGTCGACCTCCTGGGTGCGAACCTGGCCGCCGGCGGCGACGGGCGGGCCCATGGGCTCGGATCCCGGGTCGTCCCGGCGGGTCGTGCGGCGCTGCTCCTGCTCTGCCATGTCGTGCTCCCTCCCTCGGGGTTGATCAGATACTAGGACGCCGGGGGCGCCGTGAGGTTCTCGAGGAGCTCCGCGGCCGTGGCGGACCGCTCCAGGAGTGCGCCGACGTGCTCGCGGGTGCCGCGCAGCGGGTCGTTCATCGGCACCCGGACGAGGTGCTCGTTCTCGGGCACGTCGAGGACCACGGACTCCCAGCTGGCGCCGGCCACCTGCCCCGGGTAGCGGGCGACCACCTGACCGCGGAACCACGCCCGGGTGTCGGTGGGCGGGTCGTGCTCGGCGGCGGCGACGTCGGCGTCGGGCACGAGGCGCTCGAGCCGCCCGGCGGCCGCCAGGCGGTTGACGATGGAGCGCTCGGGGCGCAGGTCGGCCCACTGCAGGTCGAGAGCCTGCAGCTTCGGGTGGTCCCAGGGCAGCGACTCGCGCCGGCGCATGCCGTCGAGCAGCTGCTTCTTGGCCACCCACTCGACCTCGGCCGCGGCGCTGACCGGGTCGGTCGCCAGGCGGTCGAGCACGCCGCCCCAGCGCTCCAGCACGTCCGCCGTCGCCCGGTCCACCCCGGCGGGCGGTGCCGCCTGGTGGACGGCGTCGGCGATGACGCGCAGGTACTCGCGCTGGATCTCGAGCGCGGTCATCTCGCGCCCGTCGCTGAGCGTGAGCCGGTGGGTCAGCGTGGTGTCGTGGCTGACCTCCCACGTCTCGCCCACCGGGTTGGCGATCATCAGCGCGTCCAGCGTCATCGGCACGGCGTCCTGCTCGAGGAGCCACAGCACGAGCGAGGTGGTGCCCATCTTCAGGTACGTGGAGACGTCGAAGAGGTTCGCGTCGCCGCCGATGACGTGCAGGCGCCGGTACCGCTCGGCGTCGGCGTGCGGCTCGTCGCGGGTGTTGATGATCGGCCGGTTGAACGTCGTCTCGAGCCCGACGTCGTTCTCCACGTAGTCGGCACGCTGGGAGATCTGGAACCCGGGCGTCTGGCTGCGCTGGCCGATGCCGACCCGGCCCGCACCGCAGAAGATCGGCCGGGTGACGAAGAACGGGGTCAGGTACCGGATGATGTCGCCGAAGTTCACCGACCGGCTCACCAGGTAGTTCTCGTGGGTGCCGTACGCGGCACCCTTGCCGTCGACGTTGTTCTTGTAGAGCACCACCTCGGGCAGGCCGGTCACGGCCCGCAGCGCGTCCATGGCGCCGCGCATCACCAGCTCGCCGGCCCGGTCCCACCGCACCGCGTCCAGCGGGTTGGTGACCTCGGGGCTGGAGTACTCGGGGTGGGCGTGGTCGACGTACAGGCGCGCACCGTTGCTGAGCACGGCGTTGTTCGCCGTCGGCAGGGCGGCCTCGGCCTCGCTGGGGCGGCGCACGTGGCTGGTCCGCACGCCCGGCGCCGCGTCGGCGCCGTCCTCGGCGGAGGGGGCGGGGGCCGAGGGGTCGTCCGTGAGCTGGGACGGGTGGGCGGCGGCCCGGTCCAGGCGGAACCCGCGCGCGTCCGCGAGCGGGTCCTCCCCGGCGTAGTCCCACCGCACGTGCCCGCCGCGCCCCGCGCTGCCCGGGCTCGCGGCGTACGCGGCGACGACGTGCGAGGAGAGCACCATCGGGTTCGCCTGGGGGTTGCCGGGCTCGATGAGGCCGTACTCGGTCTCGATGCCCATCGGGCGGTGGACGCTCACGTGTCTCCCTCGTGCTCTACAGGTACCCCGGCACCGGGGTGATCGTCTCGATGCCGTCCTCGGACATCTCCCCGCCGAGCGCCACGCCGCCCTTGCGGTGCGCTGGGCTCGACCCGCCCGAGGACGACGACGCATCCTCGGCCCCGCCGTCGCCCGCGCCCGGTCCGCCGTCGTCCGCGCCCGGTCCTCCGGTGCCCGCGAGGGCGGTCGGCGCCGTCGAGTGGTGCCCGACCCGCCCGGCCAGGCCCCGCGGGGCCATGCCCTCGGCGCGGGCCAGGGTGCGCAGGTAGGTGATGCGCTCGCCCTTCTTGCCGCTGACGCGGGCCCAGTCGTCGGGGTTGGTGGTGTTGGGCAGGTCCTCGTTCTCGCGCATCTCCGCCGCGAGCGCGCCGAGCAGGTGCTCGGTGCGCAGGCCGCGGCCGCCGGAGGCGAGCAGGTCCTTGATGGCCCGCTTCTTCGCGCGGTCGACGATGTTGGCGATCATCGCGCCGGAGGCGAAGTCCTTGAAGTGGAGGACCTCCTTGTCGCCGCTGGCGTAGGTGACCTCGAGGAACTCCGTCTCGGCGGTCGTGGCGTACAGCGCGTCCACGACCGTGCCGATCATGGCCTCGACGGTGGCCGCCGGGTCGCCGCCGTAGCGGGCGAGCTCGTCCTCGTGCAGCGGCAGGTCGGGGGTGAGGTACTTGGCGAAGATCTCGCGTGCGCCCTCGGCGTCGGGCCGCTCGATCTTGATCTTCACGTCCAGGCGGCCGGGCCGCAGGATGGCGGGGTCGATCATGTCCTCGCGGTTCGAGGCGCCGATGACGATGACGTTCTCGAGCTTCTCCACGCCGTCGATCTCGCTGAGCAGCTGCGGCACCACCGTGGTCTCGACGTCGGAGCTGACACCGGTGCCGCGGGTGCGGAAGAGCGACTCCATCTCGTCGAAGAAGATCACCACGGGGATGCCACGGGCGGCCTTCTCGCGGGCGCGGGCGAAGATCACCCGGACCTGCCGCTCCGTCTCGCCGACGTACTTGTTGAGCAGCTCCGGGCCCTTGATGTTGAGGAAGTAGCTGCGCGGCCCCTCCGACCGGCCGGCCGGCTCCTCGCCGCGCTCGACACGCTTGTTCTCCGCCGTCACGGCGAGCGAGGTGGCCACGGCCTTGGCGATGAGCGTCTTGCCGCAGCCGGGCGGGCCGTACAGGAGCACGCCCTTCGGGGGCTTCAGGCCGTGCTCGCGGTAGAGGTCGGGGTGGAGGAACGGCAGCTCGACGGTGTCGCGGATCTGCTCGATCTGCGGGCCGAGGCCACCGATGTCCGAGTACTCGGTGTCCGGCACCTCCTCCAGCAGCAGCTCCTCGACCTCGGAGCGCACCACACGCTCGGTGACGAAGCCGGTGCGCGGGTCCGCGGTCAGGGCGTCGCCGACCCGTACGCCGGAGGTGAGCAGCGGGCCGGCCAGCCGCATGACGCGCTCGTCGTCGGTGCGCGCCAGGACCAGGACGCGGTCGCCGTCGAGGATCTCCTTGACGGTGACGATCTCCCCGGTGGTCTCGTAGGTGCCGGCGCCGATGACGAGCAGCTGCTCGTTGAGGCGGACCTCCTGGCCGGGGCGGAGCGCCCCGAGCGGGACGGCCGCGGAGACGGCGAGGCGCATCTTGCGCCCGCCGACGAAGACGTCGGCCTCGCGCTCGTCGAGGTGGCCCGCGAGGAACGTGCCGTAGGAGCCCGGCGGCTTCGAGATCGAGTCGAGCTGCTCCTGGAGCTGGACGAGCCGCTGGCGCGCGGTGTCGAGCGCCTGCGCCAGCCGCTCGTTCTTGCCCGCGAGCGAGATGGCCTGCTGCTCGAGCTCGCGCGCGCGGCCCTCGCTGAAGCGGTCGGCCTGTGTCATGACGTTCCCTTCGTCGATCGACTCGTCCAGCCTAGGCGCTGGCACGGACACGTCGACCGCGGCGTCCACCTCTCGACAGGCGGCCGGTGTCGCGCTTTCCTGAACGGGAAGAGGCAGGAGGCTCCAGATGGCACGCAACAAGAAGCCGGGGAGCGGCTCCCGGCCGATCGAGGCCGTGGGAACCGCGGTGGCGGCGTTCGTGGGGGTCGCGAAGCAGCACCCCGCGCTCACGGTCGCCGCCGTCCTGGCCCTGCTGGTGCTCGTACGGGTGGCCCGGGCCGGCTCCACCGGCACGACGGTCTGAGCCGCCGCCCGGCGTCAGACCTGGCCCGGCGTCAGGCCTCGTCGGGCGTGGCGGCCGACGGCTGCGACGGCTGCGACGGCGATCCAGGCTGCGCCGTCGGCCCGGGCTGCGACGCCATGCCCGTCTGCTCCATCTCGGCACGGCGGTGGATGTCGCGCCGCACGCGCCGGATCTTCTTGTCCGAGACGGCCCGCTCGCCCACGTCCACCGGGCTCCACTCGCCGTCGGCCGGGTAGGCGCCCTTGGCCGGGCGGCGGGTGCGCTGCGGCGGCACGTGCCCGGGCGCCAGCCGGCGCGTGGTGACGAGGAAGCCGGTGTGCCCGATCATCCGGTGGTCCGGGCGCACGGCGAGCCCCTGGACGTGCCAGGTGCGCACCATCGACTCCCACGCCTGGGGCTCGGTGAACTGCTCGGTGGCGCGCAGGTCCTCGACGAACCGGCTCAGCTGCGTGGTGGTGGCCACGTAGGCGGTGAGGACGCCGCCGGGCGTCAGCGCGTCGGCCGCGACGGCGAGGTTCTCCCACGGGGCGAGCATGTCGAGCACCATGCGGTCCACCGAGCCGGGCTCGACGGCGTCGGGGAGCACGTCGGCGAGGTCCCCGGTGCGGACCTCCCACGCGGGGTGGGGGCCGCCGAACCACGACTCGACGTTGCCGATGGCGATGTCGGCGAAGTCCTCGCGCCGCTCCACGGAGATGAGGTGCCCGCGCTCCCCGACGGCGGAGAGCAGGCTCATGCTGAGCGCGCCGGAGCCGACGCCGGCCTCGACCACGGTGGCGCCCGGGAAGATGTCGCCCATCTGCACGATCTGGCCGGCGTCCTTGGGGTAGACCACGGCGGCGCCGCGCGGCATCGAGAGGACGTAGTCGCTGAGCAGCGGGCGCAGCGCGAGCAGCTCGTGCCCGGTGGCGGTGGTGAGGACGGTCCCCTCCGGCCGGCCGATGAGCTCGGTGTGCCGGAAGGAGCCGCGCTGGGACTGGAAGTACCCGTCGACGGTCAGCAGGACCGTGTACAGGCGGCCCTTGGAGTCGGTCAGCTGCACCCGCTCCCCCGCGCGCAGCGGTCCGCGGCGGCGCCCGGCGCCGGGAAGGCCCGCCGCGTCCTCGGGGTCCGTCGTGGTCTCGGGGAGCGCCGCGTCCTCGGGGACGGTCGCGGTCTCGAGGTCGCCGTCGGGGGCGGTGGGCTGGAGGTCGGGCTCGCTGGTCACGACGGGCGAGTCTACGGGCGGCGCGACTGCAGGGCCCGGGCCACCGCGGCGACCTCGACCACACCGAGGACGGTGACGCCGTCGTGCAGGACGACGACGGGCCCGTGCCGCTGGGCGACGCTCACCGCGGTGACGGCCTCGGGCCCGGTCAGCGCGGTCACCACCTGCTGGGGCGCGAGGGGGCGGGCCACGGCGGTCACCGGCGTGACCGAGCGGTGCTCGTACGGCACGTCGCGGACGGCGGAAGGCTCCACGACGGCCACGGGGCGGCCGGCGTGGACCAGGACGACGGCGGCGCCCTGCCCGGCCAGCGCGTTCTCCACCTGCGAGACGGTGGCGGCGTCGTCGAGCACGAGCGTCGGCAGGGCGAGCCGGCGCAGGTCGATCCCCTCGGCGCTGCGCCGCGCCTCGGCACGACGTAGCGCCTGGCCCGCCCCGGACCACATGAACGCGCCGAGCAGGATCATCCAGATGGCGGAGGAGAGGTTGGGCTGGCGGCCCTCGAGCAGCGGGCGGCCGAGGACCCAAAGGAGCACGGCCACCACGACGACGCGGCCGCCCCAGGCGGCCACGACCGTCCCGCGGTTGCGGTCGCCGGTAGCGGCCCACACGATCGCCTCGAGGATCTGCCCGCCGTCGAGCGGCAGGCCCGGCAGGAGGTTGAACCCGGCGACGAGCCCGTTGGAGAGCACTGCGCCCCACAGGATCAGCAGGCCGGGTCCCGTGGGGTCGAGGGAGACCACCGCGCCCCAGGCGGCGAGCGCGAGCGCGGCGTTGGCGAGCGGGCCGGCGGCGGAGACGACGGCGGAGGAGCCCGGCCCCGGCAGCTCCGTCTCGAAGGACGTGTGCCCGCCCCAGAAGGTCAGGACGTACTCGCGCGGCCGGGCGCCCAGCCGCTGCCCGGTCAGCCCGTGCGCGAGCTCGTGGACGAGCACCGAGACGAGGAGCATCACGACGAACGCGAGCGTCGTGAGCACGACGGTGCCCATGCCGGCCGTCGGCACGAGCCGTCGCACGACCGGGAAGTACAGCGTCACGAGGACGGCGGCGACCAGCACCCAGGACGGCGCCAGCACCACGGGGATGCCCCCGACCCGGCCGATCACCCAGCCCGACCCGGTGCGCGTGCCCACGGGCGTGCTGGAGCGGCTCATCGCCCCAGCCTATGCGGGCGGGGGAGACCGGGCGGCCACCGCTCACGTCTGCTTCCCCAGGGGTGCAGCGTGCCGGACACCCTGTGGGGCGTTGACCGGCTGTGTCGGTGGCCAGGGTTAACGTGAACGGCATGACGCAGACGACCCAGCGCGAGGCCTCGCCGGTACCCGTTCCGACCGATCTCCCGGCGGACTCCCTCGCGTCCGGTGTCGCCACCCTCAGCTCGCCCGAGGTGCTCTCCCCCGAGGCGCCGACGCCGGACGCGCTCACCCCGGACGCGCCGACGCCGGACGAGGCGGTGGAGCGTCGCCGTGCGGCGATCTCCCCCTCGCGCGCCAAGGACTTCCGGCAGTGCCCGCTGCTGTTCCGCTACCGGGCCGTCGACCGGCTGCCCGAGCCGCCGAGCCAGGCTGCCGTCAAGGGTTCGCTCGTGCACGCCGTCCTCGAGCACCTCTTCGACCTGCCCGCGCCCCGGCGGACCGAGGAGGCCGCGCAGGAGCTGCTGGACCCGCAGTGGCAGGAGCTGCAGGCCTCACGCCCCGACGTGCTGAGCATGTTCTCCGGCCCGGAGGACCTCGGCGCGTGGCTCGCCGAGGCGCGCAGCCTGCTCACCCAGTACTTCCGGATGGAGAACCCCACGCGGCTGGAGCCCGCCGAGCGCGAGATGCTCGTGGAGACCGAGCTGGCGTCGGGGATCCTGCTGCGCGGGTTCGTGGACCGCATGGATGTCGCCCCGAACGGCATGGTGCGGGTGGTCGACTACAAGACCGGCCGGTCCCCGCACCCCCGGTACCAGGACGAGGCGCTGTTCCAGATGCGGTTCTACGCGCTGATGATCTGGCGCCTCCACGGCCGGGTGCCCGCCCGCCTGCAGCTGGTCTACCTCGGTGACGGGCGCACCCTCACCCACGACCCGAAGGAGGAGGAGCTCGTCGCGCTCGAGCGGGACCTGGAGTCGCTGTGGGCGACGATCTCCGAGTCGGCCCGCAGCCAGAGGTTCGCCTACCGCACGTCCAAGCTGTGCTCGTGGTGCTCGTTCCAGTCGCTGTGCCCGGCGTTCGGCGGCGAGGTGCCGCCCCTGCCGCCCGGCGGGGTCGAGCACCTGCTCACCGTCCAGGCCGTGTGAGGCTGGCTCAGCGCCCGGTGCGATTCGCGGCGGCGAGCTCGTCCACGACCTCACCCTCGAGGATCCGGGCCAGCAGGTCCAGGTCCACGCCCTCGAGGGAGCGCAGCCGGCTCAGCGTGTCCTGAGCGTCCACCTCGACCATGAGCGGCACCGCGATGGTCCGGGCGCCCGAGGCCAGTGCCGCGGTCACGCCCACGGTGGAGTCCTCGATCGCGATGCAGCGGGCCGGGTCGACCCCGAGCCGCTCGGCCGCGGTCAGGTACGCCTCCGGGTGCGGCTTGCCGCGCGTCACCTGGTCGCCGGTCACCACCTCCTGGAACGACCCTGCGGGCGCTGCCTGCACGACGGCGCCCGCGAAGTTCTCGTACGACATGGTCACCAGCGCGCACGGCACCCCCGCGGACCGCAGGGTCCCGAGGAGCTCCAGCGCGCCCGGGCGCCACGGCGCACCGTGCTCCCGCACCTGGGCCACCACACCGGCGAGGATCTCCTCGACGAGGTCGGCCGGCTCCCCGCCGATGCCGGTCTGCTCCTGGATGATCCGCGCCGAGGTGATCAGGTCGTTGCCGATCAGCTGGAGCCCCTGCTCCTGGGTCCACGTGCCGCCGTGCCGCGCGACGACCGCCGTCTCGGCGGCCATCCAGTAGGGCTCGGTGTCCACGAGGGTGCCGTCCATGTCCCACAGCACGGCGTCCGGAAGTTGCCTGTCGCTCACCCGACGACCCTATCCGCGCCTAATGTGGCCTCATGACCACCAGCGAGCCGAGCAAGAAGGACACCACCGGCGGCGAGACACCGGTGGAGGCTCCCGAGGAGAAGGTCGCGGGCAAGGAGCTGCCGCCCGCGATCCTGCTCGCCAGCTTCGAGGGCTGGAACGACGCCGGCGGCGCCGCGTCGCAGGCCCTCGACGTCGTCGCCGACGCCTGGGACGCCGAGGTGGTCCACGAGCTCGACGCGCAGGACTACCACGACTTCCAGGTCAACCGCCCGCACGTGAGCATGGACGAGGACGGCAACCGCGTGCTGACGTGGCCGTCGACCACCGTGTCGGTGGCACGGGCCCCGATCTCGGGCCGTCGCGTCGTCCTCGTGCAGGGGGTCGAGCCGTCGTTCCACTGGCGGGACTACTGCGAGGAGATCCTCGAGGTGGCCCAGGGGCTCGAGGTGGGCACCGTCGTCGGCGTCGGCGCGCTGCTCGCCGACGTCCCGCACTCGAGGCCCATCCCCGTGCAGACCACCTCCAGCGACCCGCAGGTCCAGGCGCTCCTCGGCATCGAGGGCTCCGAGTACGAGGGCCCCTCCGGGATCGTCGGCGTGCTCACCCACTTCGCGGCGGAGCAGCGCCTGCACACCCTCAACGTCTGGGCGGCGGTGCCCCACTACGTGGCGCAGCCGCCCTCGCCGAAGGCGACGCTCGCGATCCTGCTGCGCCTGGAGGAGCTCGTCGGCGAGCCGCTCCCGGTCGGTGACCTGCCCGAGGACGCCCGCGCCTGGCAGGCCGGCGTCGACGAGCTCGCGGGCCAGGACCCCGACGTCGCCGAGTACATCCAGCAGCTCGAGGAGGTCAAGGACACCGCCGAGCTGCCGGAGGCCTCCGGCGAGGCGATCGCCCGCGAGTTCGAGCGGTACCTACGCCGTCGGGACATCCGCGGGGACAAGGGTGACAAGGGCGGCCAGGGGCCGGCCGGCCTCTGAGGCCGCGCTCACGGCACGACGACGCAAGCGTCGTCCGCATCGCGGGACGAACCCCGGCGTGGTGTCCGACCCACGGGACGGGACGGACATTTCGGGCACTTCTCTCGACCACCGGCCCGCGCGTCCGTAATCCTCGAGCACGTCCGGCCGACGGCGGACGCTCGACCACGGCCCGGCCGCGGACGACCGGAGGGAGATCTCATGCACCGCTCGCGCACGACGGCGCTGCTGCACTCCCGTCGCCACGTCGACCTCATGCGGGTCTCCTCCGCAGCGTGTCGGCCCTGACCAGCCGCTGACGCACCGGCGCGCGGGTGTCCCCGACGCCGTTTCCCCGGCGTCGGTTCCCCGGCGCCGTGAGCGCGCGCCGCAGCACCGGCCTACCAACGCCGGACCCGCCCGTCCCTCCCGGGCCCTCGCCTCACTTCCCGAACTCCGAGCCGCACCAGCAGCGCGCGGTTCAGCGTGCCTGCGTACCGCCGGCATGCCAGGCAGACAGGATCACCCATGCTCCTCACCGGGCTTCTTCTCGGCGCAGCCCTCGGCTTCGCCATGCAGCGCGGACGCTTCTGCGTCACCGGCGCGTTCCGCGACGTCTTCGTCGCCCGCAGCACGCGCTGGCTCACCGCCTTCCTCGTCGTCATCGCCATCCAGGCCGTCGGCATCGCCGCCATGCAGGGCATGGGGGTCATCGGCGCGGCCGACAAGCCGCTCGCCCTTCCCGCCACCGTGATCGGCGCACTGATCTTCGGCTTCGCCATCGTCCTCGCGGGCGGCTGCGCCACCGGCACCTACTACCGCTCGGGCGAGGGGCTCGTCGGCTCGTGGTTCGCCCTCATCTTCTACGCCCTCTCCGCCGCGGTCATGAAGTACGGCGTGCTCGGCGACTTCACCACCTGGGCGCGCGGCATCACCGTGCCGGCCACCACCATCCACGAGACCCTCGGCGTCAGCTCCTGGTTCCTCGTCGCCGCCCTCGGCGCCGCCGTGCTGTACCTGGTCCACCACCACCTGTCCCGGCCGGCGCTCAAGCTCGCGAGTCTGCCGCCGCGCCGGACCGGCCTGGCGCACGTGTTCTTCGAGAAGACGTGGGGAGCCTTGCCGACGGCCGTCGTCATCGGCGTCATCGCGATCCTCGCCTGGCCGCTCAGCACCGCCACGGGGCGCGAGGCCGGCCTCGGCATCACCACCCCGTCCGCCAACACGGTGGCCTTTCTCGTCACCGGGGACGTGGAGCTCGTCGACTGGGGCGTGCTGCTCGTGGTCGGCATCCTTCTCGGGTCCTTCGCCGCCGCGAAGGGCTCGGGCGAGTTCCGCATCCGCGTCCCCGACGCCACCACCACGGTCCGCTCGATCGTGGGCGGCGTGGGCATGGGCGTCGGCGCGGCGCTGGCCGGCGGCTGCACGATCGGCAACGCCATGGTGGCGACGGCGCAGTTCTCCTACCAGGGCTGGCTCTCGTTCGGCTTCATGCTCCTCGGCACCGGCATCGCCACCAAGATCTTCGTCCTGCGCGGCCCGCGCACCGCCACCCGGACCCCTGCCCCGGCCACCGCCGGCGTCTGACCCGTCCCCGTCCCAACCCAGAGAAGACACGAGAGAAGGACCACCATGCCCACGAAGACCGTGCTCGAGACCGACGGCCAGGTCTGCCCGTTCCCGCTGGTCGAGGCCAAGGAGGCCATCGCCGCCCTCGAGGCCGGCGACGAGCTCGTCATCAACTTCGACTGCACCCAGGCCACCGAGTCCATCCCCCGGTGGGCGGCGGAGAACGGCTACCCGGTCACCGAGTTCGACCGGCGTGGCGACGCCAGCTGGACGATCACGGTGCAGAAAGCCTGAGCCTCCCCGTCACCGACCCGCAGGGACCGCCCGGGCGGCGGCCGCCTCGATCCGCTCGAGCGCGGCCGCCGTCCGGCGCGTGAGCGCCGCGCCGCCGGGCTCCGGGACGCCGTGCTCGACCCGCCGGGCGAACGCCGCGACCTGGTTGCCGTACTGGTCGCTCTCCACCTCGACGACGGAGCTCTCGCCGTCCCGCTCGATCTGGATCCGGGCGGTCCCGCCCCGGTTGTCGGCCCGGAAGACGTCCGGCAGCCAGATGCTCCCGCCGGTGCCGATCAGCCGGGCCTCGGCCCGGAAGGGCGCGTCGAAGGAGCAGTGCAGGTTGGCGGTGACGTCGCCGTACCGGGCGGCGACGGCCATGCGGGTGTCGGCGCCGCCGGGCCGGTCGCGGTGGGCGACGACCCCGACCTCGTCCGGCTCGGCGCCCGTCAGCCAGCCCAGCAGGTCCACCGGGTAGCAGCCGATGTCCCGCAGCGAGCCGCCGCCGAGGTCCGGGCGCAGCCGGATGTCAAGCGGCTCGGTGCGCGCCAGGGTGAAGTGGAAGGACGACTCGACGGTCACGAGGTCGCCGATCGTGCCGGCGTCGAGCAGCTCGCGCAGCCGCTGCAGCTGGGCGTGGTGGCGGTACATGAACGCCTCCGCCAGCTGCACGCCGGCCGTGGCGCAGGCGTCCTCGACGTCGTCGAGCTCGGCGGTGCTCAGCACGACCGGCTTCTCGCACAGGACGTGCTTGCCGGCGCGGGCGGCGGCGATGATCCACCGGGCGTGGGCGGCGTTCGGCAGGGCGATGTAGACGGCGTCGATGTCCGGGTCCGCGAGGAGCTCGTCGTAGTCGGCGTAGGCGCGCGGGATCCCGAGCTCGGCGGCGAACGCCTCCGCCTTCCCGCTCGCCGACGCGATCGCGAGCACCTCGCCGGCACCTGCGCGCCGGATGGCCGGGATCACGGCCTTGCGGGCGATCCGGGCCGCCCCGAGCACGCCCCACCTGATTTCTGACTGGCAACCTCCACGTTGCGGACCGGACTTCAGGGTAATCGTGCGCCGGACGGACGGAGCGGGACCTCGGCCGCAGAGCGCGGCACCCGCGGGACGGACGAGCGTCCTACAGGGCGACGCCGAGCAGCGCGTCGACGGTGCGCCGGACCAGATCGGGGGCGCCCTCGATCTGCTCCCCCTCGCCGGCGAGGGCGGCGCGCGCCCACTCGTCGACGGCCTCCAGCGCGCGGGCGGAGTCGAGGTCGTCGGCCAGGGCCTCCCGGACCTGCTGCAGCAGGGGCTCGGCGGCCGGGCCGCGCTCCCCCGCCGTCGCCCGCCGCCAGGTCTGAAGCCGCTCGGTGGCGGCGGCGAGGCCGGCGTCCGTGTACTCCCAGTTCGAGCGGTAGTGGTGCGCCAGGAGACCGAGCCGGACCGCCATCGGGTCGGCCCCGCCCTCGACGAGCCTGGAGACGAGGACGAGGTTGCCGAGCGACTTGCTCATCTTCTCGCCGTCGTGGCCCACCATGCCGCCGTGGCTGTGGATCATCACGGGCGACGGCGTGTGGCCCAGCACCCGCAGGTGGGACTCGCTCATCTCGTGGTGCGGGAAGATCAGGTCGCTCCCGCCGCCCTGCACCTCCACGAGCGGGCCGAGGTGCTTGCGCGCGATGCAGGCGCACTCGATGTGCCAGCCGGGGCGTCCGCGCCCGAGCGTGCCGCCGTCCCAGTCGGGCTCGCCGACGCGGGTGCGGCGCCACAGCAGCGGGTCCAGCGCGTGGCGCTTGCCCTCCCGGTCGGGGTCGCCGCCGTTCTCGGCGAAGACCTCCACCATGGTGTCGAGGTCGAGGTGGGCGCCGGTCCCGAACAGCGGGTCAACGCTGAGGTCGGCGTAGACGTCGCCGAGCTCGGGGGTGTCGCCCCCGGCACCCTCGGGCAGGGGCACGCGGTAGGCGCTGCCCTCGGCGAGCATGCGCTCGACGGCCGCGACGACGAGGTCCATCGCCTCGACGGCGCCGACGTAGTGGTCGGGCGGCAGCACCCGCAGGGCCGTCATGTCGGACCGGAACAGGTCCGTCTGCGACTCGGCGAGCTCACGCCAGTCGGCCCCGGTCGCGATGGCACGCTCAAGCAGCGGGTCGTCGACGTCGGTGACGTTCTGGACGTACGTGACGTCCCGGCCGGCGTCCCGCCACGCCCGCACGAGCAGGTCGAAGCTGACGTAGGTGTTGGCGTGGCCGAGGTGGGTGGCGTCGTACGGGGTGATGCCGCACACGTAGAGCGTGGCCGGCTCCTCGGCGCCCCGGGTGGGCGTCAGCGCCCCGGCGGCGGTGTCGTGGAGGTGCACGGCGGGACCGTGACCGGGCAGGGCGGGGACGTCGGGCGCGGACCAGGAATGCACCAGGTGATGCTATCCGGCGCGCGAGGTCCGGCATCCCCGGCGTCCACGGACGCGGAGGCCCGACGACGGAAGCCCGGCCCCGTCGTCGGCAACCGGGCTCCGCCCTCGGGAACCGGGCTCCGCCGTCGGGACGCCTGCCGTCAGGCGCGGGAGGCCTGTCGTCAGCCGCCGGTGGTGTGGCCGGACGGCACGGCGTCGATGACCCCGGCGGTCACGAGGACGACGACGAGCACGGCGAGCACCAGCCGGTAGATCACGAACGGCTTGTAGCTGTTGGTGGAGACGTAGCGCAGGAACCACACGATCACGGCGTACCCGACGACGAAGGCGACGGCGGTCGCCAGCGCGATCAGCGACCCGGGCACTGCGGCGCTGCCTGGGGCGGGCTCGCCGAAGATGACGTCGGAGAAGAGCTTGTAGAAGCCGGAGATCATCACCGCGGGGATGGCGAGGAGGAACGCGTACCGGGCGGCGGCCTCGCGGGTGTAGCCGAGCAGCAGCCCGACGGTGATGGTGCCGCCGGAACGGGAGACGCCGGGCACGAGCGCGAGCGCCTGGGCGAGGCCGAAGAAGACGGCGTCCTTGGTGCTCATGTGGTCCAGCGTCTTGGTGCGCCGCCCGACGCGGTCGGCCCAGCCGAGCAGCAGGGCGAAGATCGCAAGCATCGCGGCGGTGATGTACAGGTGCCGCAGCGTGTCGTCGATGGCGCTCTCGAAGAGCAGACCCAGGACACCGATGGGGATCGAGCCGAGGATGACGAACCAGCCGAGCCGGGCGTCGGGGTCGGTGCGCGGCACCGTGTTCTTCCACGGCCCGACCGGCAGAGCCCCGAACCAGGCCTTGATGATCCGCCAGATGTCCTTGCGGAAGTAGATGACGACGGCGGTCTCGGTGCCGATCTGCGTGATGGCGGTGAAGGCGGCGCCGGGGTCGGTACCGCTCTGGAGCAGCTCGCCGACGATCCTCAGGTGCGCGCTCGAGGAGATCGGGAGGAACTCTGTCAGGCCCTGCACGAGCCCGAGGACGATTGCTTCCCACCAAGTCACGGTCGGCAACGATAGGGCACCCACCCGACCGCGCCATCCCACGACGGGCGGAGCGTGCGCAGGTTCACGTGGTCCGCCAGGCGGAGAACTTTCGAGCGTGACGTTGCGGTCCTACGGACCCGGGAGAGCCGCCACCATGGCGGTCTTCCCCGCTATCGGCTAGTGTGCCCCCCCCCTGGCGACGAGGCAGGCAGTGGCGATCTACGCGCGCATCTCCCAAGACCGTGGCGGGGAGGCGATGGGCGTGGAACGGCAGTTGCAGGACTGCCGAAGGGTCGCCAAGCAGCGCGGCTGGATCGTCGCCGAGGAGTACATCGACAACGACCAGAGCGCTTACAACCCGCGCAAGAAGCGGCCTGCCTACGAGCGGATGCTCGCCGACTTGCGCGACGGACTTCGCGATGGCGTGGTGGTCTATCACCTGGACCGGCTGCACCGGCGTCCGATCGAGCTGGAGCGGTTCGTGGAGGTGTGCGAGCGCGCGGGCATGCGGAGTCTCGCCACCGCCCACGGCGACGTGGACCTCGGAACCGGAGACGGCCTTCTGCTCGCGCGACTGCTGGGCATCGTCGCTGCCAACGAGAGCGACGCCAAGAGCCGCCGCGGGAAGCGGAAGATGCAGGAGATCGCCGAGGCCGGGAAGCCGCACATGGGCGGTCCGCGACCGTTCGGTTTCAAGTCCGACAAGGTCACCCATGAACCCGCCGAGGCCGAGGTCATCCGGACCGCCGCAGAGCGCCTGCTCGCCGGGGACACTCTTACGTCCCTGGTGCGCTCACTGGAAGCGGACGGCGTGCAGACGGTCACCGGCAAGCCCTGGTCGACCACCGCCCTACGGCAGATGCTTCTCAGTCCGCGAAACTGGGGCATGCGTACACGCCAAGACGGTGATCCGGTCAAGGCGGTCTGGGATCCGATCATCAGCGCGCGCGACGGCGAGCGCCTGACCCAGAAACTCACCGACCCCGCCAGGCGCACAAATCGCAGCGCGCGCCGCTACCTGCTCTCGGGCATGTGCCGGTGCGGTCGCTGCGGTGCTGTCCTGGTCTCCCACCCCAAGCAGGGCGTGCGGAAGTACGAGTGCCGCCCGATCGCCAACCGAAAGGGCTGCGGGCGACTGAGCATCACCGCAGCGCCGCTCGAGGAGTGGGTGACCGAAGCGGTGCTGGAACTGCTCGATGACCCGAAACTCACGGCGACGCTCACCACAGGGGGTGAGACCGGGGACGAAGAAGCCGCACAGCTCCGCGCCGACCTCGTCGGGCTGAAGGAACGCCGCGCAGACGCTGCGCAGATGTTCGCCCTTGGTGACATCGACAGGGCCGAGTGGAGCGTCATCCGAAAGACCATCGAGCCACAACTCCGCACTAAGGAGGCGCGCCTGGCCACTCTGACCAACCGCACCGCCGCCGATGCCTACATCGGCCACGGCGACCGGCTACGCAGTCAGTGGCAGAGCCTCAACCTCACCCGTCAGCGCGCGATCATCCAGGCCGTCATAAACCACGTCACGATCCAGCCCGCCGCCGTTCCCGGTCGCCACGGCCTCGACCCCGAGCGCGTCCAGCCCGACTGGGCCTTCTGACGGCGCTGCGGGGGGCCGCGCGCTCGGCGCTGGCGCGCCTTGCGCCCGCGTCCCCTCCGCCCGCGCCCCCAGCAGTACCCCGACCCGGGCAAGTACGAGCTCGTCGGAGACTTGGTCCGGCAGCCCCTGGGAGTCGCGAGAGGCAGTGAGCCATGCCCGCAGCGCAGCGCGATCCACCGCCACCGCGATCACCCGGCCCACGTTGCCGAGACGGCCGGCAGCCCGCCCCAGTCGGGTGAGTCGGCCGAGGACCACTGGCGCGCCGGCGGCTTGCCGAAGAAGTCCGACGCCTTACTCAACGCCTCTGCCGCCGAGCGCCCGTAGACCGGTAACATCTCGGGCTGGAACCCCTCGGCCACGTCGTACCGGTGTCTGCCGAGGTCGCGGCGCGGATCGTCGGTGAAGTCCTTGGCGACGTACTTCGACAGGTAGCCCGCAGCCCGACGCGCCTCCTCCAGCGGCCCCGACCCCACCGGCAGGTCACCGATCAACTTGATGGAGACGAACCCGTGCCCCCACACGTCCCGGATGAGCCGCTGCGGGATGAACTGGCCCACCGCGAAGTGCGCGTGCATTCCGTGCCCACTCTTGTGCCACTCAGGCACCCACGCATACGGGAACGCCCCGCCGCCCATCCGGTCCCGGACCGTACGGAAGAACTCGCCCAGGTCCGCCCGGATCGCCGCAGGGTCGTGGCACCCCTCGCCACGGTAGGTGAGTGTGCCGAGCCGGTTGAGCCGGTTAGCCGCGCAGTACAGGCGCAACTTCTTCCGAGCGCGGCCCCCCGCTACCTGCTTGGACCGGTGCGCGTCACGGGACTGACCCGCTGGCACGAACGCACACTGCGGCGGGATCGAGGGACGGAAGGCACCAGATGCCTCCCCCGCCTGCGGGTACACCCACAGACGCCAACCCGCGCCACGACTGAGACTTGAATCAACCACGATGACCCCAAAAAAGACGCCGACAAGGAAGACCGGCGTCTCTTTTTCGTCATCGTGGTTCATCGGCAGTGGCGCGTGCTGCGGACCGCGCGCCCCCGTGACTCCGATGGTCCCTGTGGCCGTCCGTGCCACTCGCGCCAGACCCCGGGACCAGGGCCTTTTTCAATTTTTTGTCTCGTCACCGGTCGGTCGACGTCCGCAGGCACAGCGAACCACAGTCGCGTAAGTCGCCGCAAGGGTTTCGGACTAGCGGTCACCAGGGCTGCCGCGGGACCGTTCGTCCTCGCCCGCTGGCGCGGCCTGCGGGCGCTGCGTCCCTTGCCACCGGAAGTGCCGGAACGCAGCCGCCGCGAAGGATCGGGCCGTACCGTGCTGACCATGGCCAGGATGACGCAGAAGGAAGCTACCGCCGTCAACGTCTTGCTCGGGTACATGGTCGGCAAGGGCGACTTGCCCCCGCGCGAGGTGGTCTTGTCGCTGGAGACTCTCGCAAGCCGGGCGTACAACCGCCTCCAGGCAGGTTGGGATGAAACAGCGGTGCGTCGCCAGTGGCCACACGCATACGACGACCATCAGACCGACGCCCAGGCAGACCCCGCCTGACCCTCCCGAGTTACGTTGTTAGATCAAGTCAAGCGCGGCGTCTTCGACGCCGCGTAACGGGTCAGGATCCGCCCCACAGCTCAAACACTCCGGTAGCAACGCCTCCCGCAACGGCGCTCACGAGCGCAATACCAATGCCCTGCTTCTGCTGGCCGCTCAGCCGCCGCGCTTCACTTCTGCGTCTCGGGTGCACAAGCGCACCACCGAACGTGCGATTCTTGTAAAACACGTACATCACCAGCGTGAGCGACATCAAAGTGAATGGAATCGCGGAGACCAGCAACTGCCCCAGGGACTGTTCTTCTGCACTTAGAAAACTAGCCGCGCCGAGAACGGCGCCAGCAACGAGGAACACCCATAGGTTCCTGACACCGACGGCGAGACTTGCGCGCACGCTGCGCCTTTCAGCAAGGTAGTCACCGATACTGTCGGCCAGTTCGCGCCCTCCAGGGTCACGTGCCACGGCCCAGATGTAAGAAACACTACGGGCAAGCGTGACCGTGACGAACGGGTGGGATACGGCAATCTGCACGTCTGCAAGCTCTTCTGGAGTTGCATCCTTCAGGTCGTGAGAGTTGTCCGCCACGGCTGAACCGGCACGAATTTCTACGCACCGGTGGACTTCACCGTCTTCTGGACTCGACGGTGGCAACTTCCCCATCAGTTGAGTGAGCTGATCCCGCTCCTCGGCCGAGAGTTCGCTGTACTTACTAGCGAAAGCTGCATCCATATCACGATGCGCCTCGACGCTAGCCTTTTCCATCGCCGCCACGATTACTTCGATGTCGTCTAGATACACCTCGGCACCGGGCACGGTTCTTTTGTAATGCTTCTCCGGCGCGATGGAACGCTTCAGCGGCACGTCCGTCCCCAGTATTCAGTGCGTCATAACAGAACGTCCACAACCGTACCAGCAGGGGTCTTAACGCATAGCGGGCTTGCCGAATTACGTCACGCCCGACAGGTGATGAAGCCCAGCCAGCCGTTGCCAGTGGCGAGCCAACCTCCCGGACGGTCTGCGGGACGTCAGGTGCCACGCACGACAGGCGGAGCAACGATGCACCCACAGGGACACCCCGAGTCCCCGCGCAGTTCGTCGGCGCACGACCTTGCGAAGCGCAGAGGCCGCGAGCCGCGGACTTGCATACGAAACCTTGTGGCAACCAGACACGAAGCACCCCTGACGAGAGGTGCGCGTTGGCTTACTGACCAGTCCACACCTGGGTCTGCCTCATATGCGCGACGCCGTTTAGACCTGAAGGCCATGACAACGGAGACGTTAGCGGACGAACCGACGGCGCATATGGATAGCGACCGGGTCCCCAGGGCGTCTTTCCATGTGATGGCGCAATGACTTCGGCGTTAGAGCCTCGTACGGTCGGACGGCGCCCGCCCACTACCGTGGTGCCATGCAGCAGCGCAGGGTCGGCCGGACGGGCCTGACGGTCTCCAGCATCGGGCTGGGGACCATGACGTGGGGCCGGGACACCGACGAGCACGACGCCGCCGAGCAGCTCGAGGTCTTCCTCGAGGCCGGGGGCACCCTGCTCGACACCGCCGCGACCTACGGTGCCGGCGCGTCCGAGGCGCTCATCGGCAAGCTGCTCGGTGCGTCCGTGGACCGCCAGGACGTCGTGCTCGTCTCCAAGGCCGGGGTGCGCTCGCGCCGCACGGCCGACGGCGGAGGCGTCGTCGACGCCTCGCGCGGCTCCCTGCTCGACAGCCTCGACGACTCCCTCGACCGGCTCGGCACCGACCACCTCGACCTCTGGCTCGTCCAGACGCCCGACCCGGCCACCCCGCTCGAGGAGACGCTCGGCGCGCTCGAGCACGCCGTCGCGACAGGGCGAACCCGGTACGTCGGGCTGTCGAACTACCCGGCGTGGACGACGGCGCAGGCGGCCACCATGCTGGCGCCGCCGTCCGGTCCGGGGCTGGCCGCCGTCGAGGTCGAGTACTCGCTGCTGCAGCGGGGCGTCGAGCGCGAGGTCGTGCCCGCCGCGGGCGCGTTGGGCGCGGGGCTGCTGGCCTGGTCGCCGCTCGGGCGCGGGGTGCTGACGGGCAAGTACCGCGCCACGGTGCCGGCGAGCTCGCGGGCGGCGTCGCCGCACCTGCGCGGGTTCGTGGAGCCGTACCTCAACGACCGCTCCCACGGCGTGGTGGAGGCGGTGACGACGGCGGCCGCCGGGCTCGGGCGGACCCCGCTCGAGGTGGCCCTCGCCTGGGTGCGGGACGCGCCCGGCGTCAGCTGCGCGATCGCGGGCGCGCGCACCGCGGGCCAGCTGCGCGGCGTCCTGGCGGCGGTGGACCTCGAGCTGCCTGCCCCGATCCGCTCCGTGCTCGACGAGGTCACGGCGCCGGAGATCGGCTACCCCGAGCGCTTCTGAGGGGCCTGGCTACTTCGGCTGGTCTCGCCTCCACGCTCCCTTGCCGCGAACCTCTTACGCGGCAGCCCTCTTCACCGCGCGCTCGCCATGGCGCACCATGGGAAGCAGCCCGGGGGCCGACCCCCAGGAGGCACCATGCCCAGCGTCGAGCAGGCCGACCTCACCACAGAGCAACCGCGCGTCCGGGTGAGGGTGAACGAGATCCTCAACCGGCGGCCGGCGGTGGGCTTCGCCCTGGCGGTGGTCCGCGGCGGCGATCTGGAGTCCTTCACCGCGCACGGGCTCGCCGACATCGCCACCCGCCGCTCGGTCACCCTCGACACGGTTTTCCGCGTCGGCTCGATCACGAAGACCTTCACCGCGATCGCCGTCATGCAGCTGGTCGAGCGGGGCCTCGTCGAGCTCGACGCCCCCGCGAACGACTACCTGCGCGCCTACAAGCTCGTGCCCGCCGACCCGGCCCACCGGCCAGCCACGCTGCGCCACCTGCTCACCCACACCGCCGGTGTCAGCGAGCAGGTGCCGCGCTCGGGGCTGCTCCGGCCGAACTTCGGCGAGACCGTCCCGGCCGGGCGGCCGGTGCCGTCCCTCGCGGAGTACTACCGCGGCGAGCTGCGCCTCGCCGCCGAGCCCGGCACTCGGTTCCGGTACACCGACCACGGTCCGGCGACGCTCGGCCAGCTGGTCGCCGACGTGAGCGGGCAGCCGCTGCACCGGTACCTGCACGACCACGTTTTCGCCCCGCTCGGCATGACCGACACGACGATGCTGCCCTCCGAGGTGGACCGGGAGCGACTGGCCACCGGCTACCGGATCGGGCGCCACGGTCCGGTCGAGGTCCCGGCCTTCGAGTACATCCCGGCGGGGGCCGGCGCCGCCTTCTCCACCCCGCGGGACATGGCGCGCTACGCCGTCGCCCTTCTCGCCGGCGGCGGCAACGAGCACGGCGCCGTGCTGCGGGCGGAGTCGCTGGAGGCGATGTTCGCCCCGCAGTACCGGTCGGACCCCCGGCTGCCCGGGCTCGGGCTCGCCTTCTGGCGCGTGGACGCCGGCGGGCACCGCGCGGTCGAGCACCAGGGCGTCATCCCGCCGTACTTCGCGCAACTCTACGCCGCCCCGGACGACGACGTGGGCCTGGTCGCGTTCACCAACGGCACCCGGGGCGGGTCGACCTGGCTCGCGGCGGAGACGGGCGCGCTGCTCGACTCCCTCCTCGGCGTACCGGAGCCGACCGTCCGCGCCGATGTCCCCGAGCGCCCGGACGTCTGGGCCGACCTCTGCGGGCGCTACACCCTCCCCGGCCCGGCCACGCTCACCGACGTGCGGGTGCGCGGCGTCGTCGGCGCCGGCCTCCAGCTTCGGGTGCGCGGCGGCCGGCTCGTGCTGCGGGCCCTCACGCCCGTCCGGGCGCTCTACCGCGGCCTCGTCCTGCACCCCGACGACGACGGCGACCCCTACGCCTTCCGCATCGAGGTGCCCCAGCTCGGGAGCCTGCGGGTGGTGTTCACGCCGCCGTCCGCGGACTCGCCCGCGGCGCTGCACCTGGACGGGATGCCGCTCACCGCCTACCGGGGAGGCAGCCGTGCCGCGGCTCGACACGCGTGAGCTGACCACCGCCGTCGGCCAGGTCCTCAACCGCTGGCCCACGGCGGGGCTGGCCGTGGCGGCCGTCCGGGGCGGCGAGCTGGTCTGGTCCCACCACCACGGGGTCGCCGACGTCGCGAGCGGCACGCCCGTGGACGAGGACACCGTCTTCCGCGTCGGCTCGGTGACAAAGACGCTCACCGCGGTGGCGGTGATGCAGCTGTGGGAGCGCGGGGTCATCGACCTCGACGCCCCGGTGGCCGACTACCTGCGCGCGTTCGAGCTCGTGCCCGGCCGGGCGGACCTCCGCCCGCCGACGGTGCGCCACCTGCTCACCCACACCGCCGGGGTCCGCGCGGTGCGGACCGCGCCGGACCTGCTCCGGCCCGTGCTCGGCTGGGGCGCGCCGCCCGGCCGGGCGCCCTCGCCCGCCGAGTACTACCGCGGCGGGCTGCGCTTCGACGTCCAGCCGGGCACCAAGTGGGCCTACACCAACCACGGGTTCACCGCGCTGGGCCAGCTCGTCGAGGACGTCAAGGGCGTCCCGTTCGCGAGCTACCTGCGCGAGCACGTCCTCGACCCGCTGGGCATGGACAGCTCCGACGTCGTCCGGTCCGACCGGGTGCTCGCCCATCTGGCGACCGGTTACGAGCTGCGCCGCCGCGGCCTGCACCCGGTCGAGGACCTCGAGGTCGTCACGGCGGGCGGCGGCGCCCTGTACTCGACGGCCCGGGACCTGGCTCGCTACGCCGCGGCGCTGCTGGGCGGCGGCGCCAACGGCAACGGCCGGGTCCTGCGACCGGAGAGCCTGGCCCTGATGTTCCAGCCGCACCACCAGCCCGACCCCCGGGTGCCGGGCGTGGGGCTCGGCTTCTACCCCGGCACGGTCGGCGGTCACCGCACGGTGGGCCACGACGGGATCTGGAAGGGCTTCCTCGCCGACCTCCTCCTGGCCCCGGACGACGGCGTGGGGGTGGTCGCCCTGGGCAACACGAGCTCGTTCGACCCTCGCGGGGCGCCCGTGCCCGCGGCGGAGGCGGTGCTCCGCCAGCTCCTCGGTGTGTCCGCGGCGGAGATCCGGACGGACGTCCCGCAGCGGCCCGCCACGTGGGGCGACCTCTGCGGCCGCTACTCGCTGGGGCCCGGCCCGCTGCTGGACCCGCAGCCGCGGATGGTGCTGGGTTCCGCCGTCGAGGTGCTCGTGCGGCGGGGCCGGCTGGTGGTGCGCGGGCGGCGACCGGTCCCAGCCGTGCGCAGGGGTCTACGCCTCCATCCCGACGGCGAGGACCCAGACCTCTTCCGCGTCGACCTGACCGAGATCGGTCCTGGCGTCGTCCCCGTCGCCTTCAGCCGCGGGCCCGACGGCCGGGTGACGGCCATGCACACCGGCCTGCTCGGGATCTCCTACCCGCGGCTGCCCGACCTGCGCTGAGAGAGGGCTCAGGCCTCCTCGTACTCCTCGTCGTCGTCGTCATCGTCGTCGTACTCGAGGTCGTCGTCGTCCTCGTCGTCGTCCTCGGAGTAGATGTCGAACGGGGTATCGACCCCGAAACCGGTGAACAACGCGTCGTCGTAGGTGTCGAATGCATCCATGAGCGTGTTCGCAGCTGCCACGACCGCCGGTGCGTCGCTGTCCTGCGCCGCGGCGACGGCGTCGTAGTGTGCTTCGAACGCAGCGATGAGTCGGTCGAGAGCAGCGCGCGGGTCGTTAGCCATGGCATGAGCCTAGCGGTCCCGTCGGAGCGGCACACCACCGTCTCTGACCTGCGGAAATGCGCCCAGTTTTGAGTTTGACCGCCGACGCGAGGGAGCATATGGGGATGCCGGGCAAGAACCACGAGATGGCCGCCGGGAGGCGCCGCACCGCCTCGTCCACCGCCTACTACGAGTACCGGACCGTCACGCTCCCCCGCGACCTGAGCCGTGGTGACGTGCGCAAGCTCCTCACCGACGAGGCCGAGTACGGCCGGTGGGAGCTGGCCCGGACCCGGCTCTACCTCGGTGGCACGCGGAAGGTGTGGCTGCGCCGCAAGGCGATGCGGGTGCCGAGCACGCTCTGACCCCCGCACCGCCCCGCCGGCTCAGCAGGTGCGCAGCATCCGCTCGAGCACGCGGCAGCCGAAGCGCAGCGCGTCCGCTGGCACGCGCTCGTCGACCCCGTGGAACATGCCGGCGAAGTCCAGGTCGGCCGGCAGCCGCAGCGGCGCAAACCCGTAGCCGGTGATGCCCAGCCGGGACAGCGCCTTGTTGTCCGTGCCGCCCGAGAGCATGTACGGCAGCACCGTGGCGCCCGGGTCCTCGGCGTCGATCGCGCCGATCATGGCGTCGACCAGCCCGCCCTCGAACGGCACCTCGAGCGCCCTGTCGCGGTGGATGTCCTCGAACCGCACGCCGGGGCCGGCGAGGCGGGCGAGGGTGTCCATGACCTCCTGCTCCTCCCCCGGCAGGAACCGCACGTCGACGGAGGCGCTGGCGGAGCCGGGGATGACGTTCGCCTTGTAGCCGGCGTCCAGCTGCGTCGGGTTCGCGCCGGTGCGCAGCGTGGCGCCGACGAACTTCTTCGCCGGGCCGAGCGCGTCGACGAGGCGGTCGATGCCGTCCGGGTCCTCGGGGTCGAACGTGGTGCCGGTCAGATCCGCGACGCCGGTGAGGAGCTGGCGGACGGTACCCGTGAGGTTCAGCGGCCACGAGTGCTCGCCGATGCGGTGGACCGCGCCGGCGAGCCGGGTGACGGCGTTGTCCTGGTTGACCTGCGAGCCGTGGCCGGCGGTGCCGTCGGCGAGGAGGCGCAGCCAGGCGAGGCCCTTCTCGGCGGTCTGGAGCAGGTAGACGCGGCGGCCGTCGATCTCGACGGAGTAGCCGCCAACCTCGCTGACCGCCTCGGTGGCCCCTTCGAACAGGTCCGGCCGGTTCGAGACGAGCCAGTGGGCCCCCATCTTGCTGCCGGCCTCCTCGTCCGCGAAGAGCCCGACGATCACGTCGCGCGGCGGGCGCCAGCCCGTGCGGGCCATGTCGCGCACGACCGCCAGGATCATCGCGTCCATGTCCTTCATGTCGACGGCGCCACGGCCCCAGATCATGCCGTCGAGCTCCTCGGCGGCGAAGGGGTCGACGGACCAGTCGTCGGCGGCCGCGGGGACGACGTCGGTGTGCCCGTGGAGCACGAGGGCCGGACGCGTCGGGTCGGTGCCGGGGATGCGCAGGACGACGCTGGCGCGCCCGGGCGCGGACTCGATGAGCTCGGGGTCCCAGCCGACCTCGGTGAGCAGCTCCATGACCAGCTCGGCCGCGGCCCGCTCCCCCGGTCCGGAGCCGTCGCCGTAGTTGGAGGTGTCCAGGCGGATGAGGTCGCGGCAGATCTGCACCACCTCGTCCTCGGGGCGCACGGCAGGGGTCTCGGCGGAGGTGGTGGGCTGCGTCGTCATCATGGTCGCAGGCTACCCACGTGAGGGGCGCCGTCGTCCTTCCCCTGCTGATGACGGCGCAATCACGTCCGTAACGCGTCGTTCTCGGACACACTCGGACCACTTGCCGACGTGGGCAAGAAGGCTCCGCGCCAGACGCGCGTCACGGTGAGAACCAGCCGCGCACAGATGAAGGACGGTCCATGACGCGCACTGGCGGTACGGCACCCGGGCGGGTGACGGCACCTCCGGCCGGCTCCGGGGAGGTGCAGCGGCCCGAACACGTGCGCGGGTACGAACCGGGGCGACGACCGTCTCCAAGCGGCGGATTCGGACCGGAGAGAGTCCCTACACTCCGGGCCATGTGGTCACCGGGGACCGCGGGACGCCGCCGCGCGGACGTCTTCCGGGCGCTGCCCAGCGGTGCCCTCACGGCCGGCGGCTGGGGCGTCGGGCTGGTCGTCACCTCCTTCATCCTCGGCACGCCGTACCTGGTGTTCGGTTACCACAGTCCCTCCCTGCACCTGGTGCTGGACACGGTCGACGCCTGCGTCGCCCTGCTGGTGGCGTACCTGCTGCACGGGCGCTTCGTCCGCACGGGCAGGCTGCAGGACGTCCTGCTCGCCCAGGGCCTGTTCCTCCTCGCGCTCGCCGGGTTGGGGCTGACGCTCCTGCTCGACGTCCTGCCCGCCGCACGCCCCGAGACTCTCGGCGTCTGGCTGGCGCTGACCCTGCGGCTGCTGGGGGCACTGTTCGTCCTGGCTTCGGCCCTCGCCGGTGACCGCAGGGCCCACCCCGGCTTCGCCGTCTGGGGCCGCGTGGTGCCGTGGCTGGTGCTGATCGCTGTCTTCGGGCTGCTCGCTGTGAACCACGAGCTGCTGCCCCCGGCCCTGGACGCCAGCCCTCCGCCGTCGGCGCAGCGGCCGGTCATCACCGGGCACTCGCTGCTGCTCGTGTCGCACGGCCTCACTGCCCTGTGCTTCGGCATCGCGTCAGTCGCGTTCGCGGTTCACGCCGCGCGGCGGCATGACGAGCTGCTCCGATGGGTCGGCCCGGCTCTCGCCCTCGGCGCCTGCGCCCGCCTCAACTACCTGCTCTTCCCCTCTCTCTACAGCGACTGGCTCTACACCGGTGACCTGCTTCGGACGGGGTGCTACCTGCTGCTCCTGGTCGGCGCCGGCCGGGAGATCGGGGAGTACTGGTCGTCCCAGGCGCAGGCGGCGGTGCTGGAGGACCGACGGCGGCTCGCGCGTGAGCTGCACGACGGCGTCGTCCAGGAGCTCGGCTACATCCGGGCCGAGGCCCGCGTCAGCGCCCCCGGGAGTGCCGAGCGGATCGTCGCCTCGGCGGATCGGGCGCTCGATGAGGCGCGCGGGGCGATCGACGCGCTCGGGCGAAGCGTCGACGAGCCGCTGGGCGCGATGCTCCAGCGGGCCGCGCGACAGGTGTCGGAACGGCACGGCGGCCGCCTCGACACCGAGCTGGACCTGTCCGTCACCGCCGACGCCGAGCAGCGCCATGCCCTCGTCCGGATCACCCGCGAGGCGGTGTCCAACGCGTTGCGGCACGGCCGAGCCCAGCAGGTCGTGCTGACGGTCGAGAACGGCGAACGGGGCCGGCGGCTGACGGTCCGCGACGACGGGCTCGGGTTCGACGTCGAGGCGGCCCGCCGGCAGGCCCGCGGCTACGGGCTGACCAGCATGCGCGACCGGGCGTCGGCCCTGCCCGGCACCTTGACGATCGAGTCCCGGCACGGGGAAGGCACGGAGGTTTCGGTGACATGGTGAGTGCCGGTCCGATTCGCGTGGTGCTCGCGGACGACCATGCTCCGACGCGGGCGTCGGTGCGGCAGGCCCTCGAGGGCGGCGGCTGCACCGTCGTCGGCGAGGCGGCGTCGGCGGACGGTGCCATCGCGCTGGTGAGGGAGCACCGGCCGGACGCTGCCCTTCTCGACATCCAGATGCCGGGCAGCGGTATCCGGGCCGCGCAGGCGATCGGTCAGTCCGCACCGGAGACCGCCGTCGTGATGCTCACGCACTCCAGCGCGGACGGCGACCTCTTCGACTCTCTCCGGGCCGGTGCGGCCGGCTATCTGCTGAAGGACGCGGACCCGCACACGCTCGCCGACGCCCTCCGCGGAGTCCTTGCGGGAGAGGCCGCCATGCCGCCGCGGCTCGTCGCGCGCATCCTCGACGAGTTCCGCGCGCCGGCCAAGCGCCGGTTCTGGCGCGACTCCCCCGCGGCGGGCCGGCTCAGCCCCCGTGAGTGGGAGGTCATGCAGCTGCTCGGCGACGGGCTGTCGACGGACGAGGTTGCCGCCAGGCTGTTCCTCTCCCCGACCACGGTCCGGGTCCACGTGTCCACCGTGCTGCGGAAGCTGCGGGTCAGCGACCGGGACAGCGCGCTCAGGGTCCTCCGCGGCGAGTGACGGGGCGGACGTCTCCGCCGGGCGGCGTACGACGGCACGAACGGGAAGGTCCCCGCCGGATCACCGGCGGGGACCTTCTCGCGAGCCGTGGTGCGGCCGTTCGCTACTTCAGATGGAAGTTGGCGCTGATCGCGGAGCCGTCCTGCGTGGTCATGGTGACCGCGTAGCACGTGCCCGGCTTCTTCGGGGTCTGCCAGTTCTGCACGAACTGGCCGGCCGTGGCGTCGTAGCGCAGGCTCGTGCCGCCGGTGGTCACGAACTCGACCTCATCGGCCGGCGCGTTGCCGCCGGGGCAGGTGACCGCCTTCACGGTGAAGCTCTTGACGACCGTCGTGGAGGTGAGCTCCGTACCGGCGAACGCCTCGAACTTCAGCGGCACGGTGCTGCCGCCCTTGACGGTGTTCCACACGCCGCCCATGTTGACGGGCGAGGTGAAGCCCTTCAGGGTCCAGGGCAGCACCTCGTAGGTGAGTGTCGCGGTCGAGGTGTTGCCGGCGTTGTCCGTGGCCGTCGCGGTGTAGCTGTGCGCGCCGACGGCCGTACCGCCGCCCGTGACGACGCAGGAGGCCAGGCCGGACACCTCGTCGGTGGAGGTGCAGGTGGGGGCGGCCGGGTCGCTGCCGTAGAAGTAGTCTCCGGTCGGGCCGCCCACGAAGGTCGGCGTCGCCGGCGCGGTCTGGTCGACCTTGTAGGCCTGCGTCACGGCCCCGGCAGGGGTCTTGTTGCCGGCGACGTCGGAGAAGGCCGGGCTGGTGAGCTGGACCTCGCCCTCGCCGCTCGTCGTGGCCGTCTGGCTGGCGGTGGCGGGGCCGGACGTCGCGTCGGTGGCAATGAACGTGCCCGTCACGTCGGAGGTGTACCAGCCGTTCGTACCCTTGGTGCCGGAGACCTCGCCGAGGGTCACTGTCGGGGCGGTGCCGTCGCGCTTGATGGTGACGGTCTGGGACGTCGCGACACCGCCGGCGCTCGTGGCCTCGCAGGAGTAGACGGTGGCGTCCTGGTCCGCGTTGATGTTCTGGGCCTCGCACCCGGTCTTCTTCAGCGAGCTGGGCGACTCGGGCTCGTCGACCTTCCAGGTGAGCGAGACGTCACCGGTGTACCAGCCGTCGTTGCCGTCGGGGGCTGCGGGCGAGAGCACGGGGGTGATCGACGGCGCGGTCGGGTCGGTGATGCCGTAGGTCACGGAGGCCTCGGCCGTGAGGCCGCCCTTGTCGGTGTAGGAACAGGAGGCGGTCTGCTCGCCGATGCCGTCGGTCGCGTACGGCCCGCTGACGGCGCTCAGAGTGGCGGCGAAGGTCTGCGAACCGTCCTCGGCGTCGGTGACGTTGCACATGGCAACCGGGACGGCACCCTTGGCGTAGTTGGCGCCGCCCGTGACGCCCTCGACCGCGATCTGCGGCGCGGTGTTGACGGGGGTGGGAGCGACGACGTTGACGGTGAACGTCGCGGGCGCCAGGTTGAACGTTCCCTCGCTGGTGTTGGACGTCTGCCGGACCGAGATGGTCGTAGTACCCGCGGCGACCGGCGTCACGGTCAGGGTCTTGACGTCACCGCAGCTCGTGAAGGTGAGTGAGCCGGGTGACACCGTGGCCACCGCAACATCCGAAGATGACACGGCGAGGCCGAGGCTGGTGCCACCCGTGAGGTTGCACCCGTTCTTCCCGTCGCCGTTCCTTGGGGTCACGTACAGGTCGGTGGTCCCGACGGCCCTACCGACGTTCAACGTCATGATCTCTGCCGTCGCATCGATGGTGGTGTCGAGGTCGTTGCTGATGTCGTCGGCGAGGGCGCTACCGGCCATCCAGCCGAGGAGAAGTGGAATCGCCGCGGCTGTGGCGGCAAGGCGTCGTGTTCTGCGCATGGGGGGAGTCCTTCATCATCGAGAGAGCCCGGGGGGAGGGCGCATCCTGACGCTAGATCGTCACCAATTTCGGCACAGCCTTTCCCGCGTTCAACGTCCTAAACGGCAACATCACTCCAGGTCAGCGCGGCGTTGACCGCCAGCAAGGCGCTGCCGCGCCGCTCCAGAAAGCCCCGCTTCGTCACCTAGCTTCCGCTTCCCCGAGAGCCCCTCACGGGAGCAGGTCAGATGTCCAGACCCGACTCAAACACCTCGCGCAGGAGGCCTTCTGCGGTCGCGTGATCGCGGAGAGCTGACGCAGAGCACACCACGACACCGGGTTCGACCAGCCGCCACCAGGCACCGTCGACATCAACCACGAACACGATGCCGCTGACCTGGTCGGGTGGTACGCCGTGGCGCGAGATCGTCTCCTCGGCCGTTGCGCGCACGAGGTCGTACGGCGCTCCACCCTCGACCTCCTTACGGTCGCTCGAGGCGGACCACCGCTTGGCCTCCTCGTGCAGCGCGACAACTGTCTGGCGTAACGCGGGACCGTCGGCCAGTGCCACGAAGTTCGGCGGCTCGCCGACCGTTCGTGCCCGATCCTCTGCCCGTTCGCGAACCCAGCCCTCGAAGTTGGGTCCTGGCGTCCGGCGTCACCACCGCGCCTCGAACGCCAGGGCGGTCCGCCACCACGCCGCCCAGTGCTCGCCGACGGCGACAGGGTCAGCGTCGTCGAGCAGGTCGCTCCGGTCCGGTGGAGGGTTCGTCAACGGCGGCGGTGCCAACGGGTCGGTGGACGTGTCCAGCCGGAGGGCGTCCCGCACGTAGAGCGCCAGGTCCAGCGACGCCTCACGTTCTCCTCCATCGGCGCTTCCTGGGGCCGGGCCGACCCGGACGTCCGGCGAGAAATCGACCAGCACGAAGATGTTTACCACGACGGCGGCATCCAAATACGGGACGTCACGCGTGAATGTCGAGTGAACTGGTCGCCATACCGACCGCTGGATCTGCAATCAGGCCAATCCAACAACCCGCAGGGGGAAGGCGCGATGCGCGGAAGAATCCAGGACATTTCGAGGAAGCATGCGCGGCGGAGGCGTCCTCACGTTGCCCTCAGCGTCGTCTTTGTCGGCGTAGCGACCACATTGTTGGCCGCGTGCAGTCCCTCGCCCGCGGAACCAGCCGCCGGTGAGCTCAGCGCCGTGGTGGTCTCGCGCGGCGACCACCCCATGCCGTTCGACGGCGGCACAGTCGACTCGTGGTCCCGCGTGATCGTCCTCACCCATGACGAGCTGCTCGCCGCGTTCGAGACCACCTGGCCAGGGCGCGACGCACCGGACGATCACGACATCGCATACGTGGGGATGAACGTGAACGTCGACGACCTCCCGCCCGGCGGCGTCGCCGAGGTCAGCGAAGGCCGCTTCCAGGTGCCGTGGCCGGAGCCGGGCCGCTACCTGTGCCTCGGCGACGAGTACCAGGGAGTCGTGAGGACCGCCGGCTGCGTCCTGGTGGAAGCGGAGGCCCCGGCGAAGGTGACGCTCGAAAGCTCGATCGGCGGCTTCCGTCTCAAGCCCTGACTCGCCGCACCAGCCGGCCGGTACGTGCACCGTCCCGGCCGGCCGACGTCCGTCGTCAGTCCGTCAGGCCACGCCTCTTCAGCAGCGGGTCGATCCGTGCGTCGCGGCCGCGCAGGTCCCGGAAGGACTGCAGCGCGTCCTGCGAGTAGCCGCGCGAGAGCAGCGCGTCGCGGAAGCGCTGCCCGGCGGTCCGGTTGAGCCCGCCGTCGCCGTCCACCGCTCCCTCGGTCTCGAACCACTCGACGGTGTCTGCGTCGAGCACCTCGGACCAGATGTAGGAGTAGTACCCCGCGTCGTAACCGCCGCCGAAGGTGTGGTTGAAGTACGTCGAGCGGTAGCGCGGCGGCACAAGCTCGAGCCCGACGCCGGCGCGCTGGAGCGCCTCGAGCTCGAACGCCGCCACGTCCTCGGCCTCGGTGGGCACCTGCTCGGGCGTGACCTGGTGCCAGGCCTGGTCGAGCAGGGCGGCGCCGAGGTACTCGGTGGTGGCGAAGCCCTCGCCGTACTCGGCGACCGCGAGCACCTTCTCGAGCAGCTCGGCGGGCAGGGGCTCGCCCGTCTCGTGGTGGCGTGCGAACCGGCCGACGACGTCGGGGTTCGACATCCACATCTCGTTCACCTGCGAGGGGAACTCGACGAAGTCGCGCGGCACGTTGGTGCCCGAGAGCGTCGGGTACCTCACGTCCGAGAACAGCCCGTGCAGAGCGTGCCCGAACTCGTGGAAGCAGGTGCGCACCTCGTCCCAGGTGAGCAGGGTCGGCTCGCCGGGCGGCGGCGGGGTGACGTTGAGGTTGTTGACCACCACAGGCTTGCGGCCGAGCAGGTGGGACTGGTCGACGAGGTTGTGCATCCACGCCCCGCCGCGCTTGCCGGCGCGGGCGTAGAAGTCGCCGAGGAACAGCCCGAGCCCGGTGCCGTCCTCCTCCTTGACCTCCCACACGCGCACACCGTCGGCGTAGCCGGCGAGGTCGGTGCGCTCGTGGAAGGTGATGCCGAAGAGGCGGTTGGCGGCGTAGAAGACGCCGTCGTTGAGCACCCGGTCGAGCTCGAGGTACGGCGCGAGGACGGCGTCGTCGATGCTGTAGCGCTCCTTCCGGAGGCGCTCGGCGTAGTAGGACCAGTCCGCGGCCCGCAGGGTGGCGCCGCCGGGAACGTCGGGGTCGGCGTCGAGCATCTCCTGCAGCTCGGCGGCCTCCTTGCCGGCGTTGCGGGCGGCCGGGGCGGCGAGGCGGGCGAGCATCTCGTTGATCGCCGGGGTGGTGGCGGCGGTGCCGTCCTCCGCGACGTAGGCGGCGTGGTGCTCGTACCCGAGCAGCTGGGCGCGCTCGGCGCGCAGCCGCGCAACCTCGAGGAGGATGGCCCGGGCGTCCGACTCGGCGTCGAGGCCGGTCCCCCGCTGCTCGGAGGCCTCCAGGAGCTGTGTGCGCAGCTCGCGGTCGTGCAGGCGGGCGAGGAGTGGCTGCTGCGTGGGCAGCACGAGGGTGATGAGGTGGTTGACGGCGACGCTGCGGTCGCGGGCGTTGCGGGCCAGCCCGGCGAGGGTGCCCTCGTCGAGCCCGCCGAGCCGGGCCGGGTCCTCGACCTCGACGGCGCCGGACTCCATGCCCTTGACCACGCGCTGGGAGAACTCGGTCTCCAGGGTGACCAGGCGGGCGTTGAGCTCGCGGAGGTGCTCCATCTCGGCGTCGGAGAGGCGGATGCCGGCGCGGACGAAGTCCTTGCGGTAGTTCTCCAGCAGCCAGGTGGTCTCCTCGTCCAGGTCGAGCAGCGGGGTGGCGCTGGCGAGGGACTCGAGCCGGGCGTAGATGCGGCGGTCGAGCCAGAAGGCGTCACGGTGCGCGGCGAGCTGCGGGGCGATCTCCGACTCGATGGCGTGGATCTCGTCCCCGCCCACCGAGGAGGCCAGCGTGTAGAACACGGCCAGCACGCGCCGCAGCAGCTCGCCGGAGCGCTCGAGCGCGTCCAGGGTGTTGACGACGTCGGGCACGGTCGGGTCCGTGGCGACGGCCTCCCACTCGGCCCGCTGCGCGGCGATCCCGGCCGCGACCGCGGGCCGGAAGTGCTCGAGGCGCACGGCCGCGAAGTCGGGGAGCCCGTAAGGCAACGACGACGGCGCAGCGAACGGGTTGGCAGGGTCGAGCTGAGTTGCGGCCGTGGTGGCCGTGACGTCGGACATGCGGGTCATTGTGCCGCCTGTCACCGTCGTCCACCCAACGATGTCTACTTCAGGTCACGCCGCTCTCAGCGATAACGGCACCGAGGCTCCGTCGACTCAAGAACGACGAGCGATCCGTTGTCGCACGGGCGTCGAGACTTACGGGGCCACGCCAGCGGGCGTTCTTCTGGGAATGTCGTCCTCCGTGAACCGCTGGGCGTCCCAGACGTATCCCGGGCCCGGCCTGGGTGCATAGCCCGCTCCAGGAACACGACTTCGGAGCCACGCCCCAAATGTCCCCATGCCGCCCCAATTCGCAGGCCGGAGACCGGGATCCGCGTCCTGGGCCGCCTGGGCTACTACCGAGCTGTACACCGGTCCGGGGGCCGTTCGAAGGACCGTAAGTACCCTTTCAACGGCAGCCGTGTCCACCCGCGAATCCGCGCTTGCGAGGATCGGATTGCCTCCAGGTCCACCGAATACTCGCCCTTCGTCAGGAACTGTCCGTTCGTGACTGGGCACCTGCTTCGGCAGCGTTCCGTCCGACCCGCGCACCTGAGGGACGGACGCCTCCACCAGCCGATCGGCCGCCATGACCTCGTCCGCCACGGCCCTGTAAGCGCTGGCGGACGGGCCGGCCGTGATAGCGACAACCCTGCGATCGAATGCGCGGCAGCGGTCGACGAGCGGCGTGAAGTCGGCGTCGCCGGACGCGATGATGAACTCGTCGTACCGCGTGTTAGCGGACAGCGCGTCGACCACGTCTAGCACCAGGTTGATATCTGCACTGCTTTTACCCTGCTGGGTCAGGGACGGACAGTCGATGACCCTGAACCCAGCTCGGGTGAAGAACTTACGAAAGCGACCGTGAACTCGCGGGTTCAGATAACAACGACGGATCAGGAAGCGCCGCCCAACGCCCTCTTGTTGGCCTACATCCCCGAGGGTGGCGACCCAACGTGCCGGCTCGGTGGCGAAGAGCTCAGCGGCCGCAGGATTAAGCTGGCGCAGACCCGAGTAGAGATTGTCGAAGTCGATGAAAAGAACTGCGCGCAGCGTGCGAGGTTCGTCGACGGCGATGTTGGTCTCCTGGGGCACACGAAGAACATATCTTCCGACACAAGAGAGAAATACGACTTTCGGCGACGCGCTGCTCAGGCACCAGCGTCCACGGCGCAAGACGCCCGTCAGGACCGCGGCTTGAACCCGTGGCGGGCCAGCACCCCGGCGATGTCCGGCGGGAAGAAGCCCGGGCCCTTGAGGACCTTGCCGTCCTCGCGGTAGATCGGCTTGCCGTCCGCACCGAGCTTGGACAGGTTGGACGCCTGGATCTCGGCGAGGACGTCCTCGAGCGGGATGCCGCACTCGAGCGCCATGCCGTAGATGACGTACGTGAGGTCGCCCAGGGCGTCGGCGGCCTCGACGGTGTCGCGGGTGCCGTCGTCGGCCGCCATGGCGCGGGTGAACGCGGCTGACATCTCCGCGCCGGCTGCCTTGCCGTAGACCGCCTCGACAAGCTCGGCCAGTTCCTCGGCCACCAGCGCCATGCGCATGTGCACGCGGTCGCGGTCCACGCTCGGCGGGTCCGCGACCACGGGCAGGGCGTAGGTGTCGTGGAACTGGCGGACGAGCGCCTCCGGGTCCCGCGGCGACGGCGAGGCGCCCGCGGCCACCGGCTCCGCCGTCGTGCTCGGAAGGTCTGCGGTCAGGGAAGTCTCCGGCTCCGCCGTCGTCTCCGGGCCGTCCCAGGGGGCGACGGGCGTGCGCGGGTCGTCCTTGTGCAGCGAGCCGATCCAGGAGTCCCTGAGCTCGCCGCGCTGGACGTTGAGGCCTCGGACGGTGCCTTCCTTGCGGAAGCCGTGCCGCCAGACGGCGCGCCAGGACGGCCAGTTGCCGACGTCGGCGCGCCAGTGGACCAGCTCGAGCCCGATCGGGCCGAAGGCGGCGTCGAGGACGAGCTCGATGGCCCGGGTGAGGTAGCCGTGGCCGCGCGCGTCCGGGGCCATCCAGTAGCCGATCTCGCCGCGGCCGTGGGCGACGTCGTGCAGGTCGACCATGCCGACGAGGCGGTCGTCGGCCGTGGTGCGGATCGTCCAGGTGGGCGCGCCCTTGTCCCACGCCTCCGGGACAACCTCGGTGAGGAAGGTGACGGCGTCGTCGCGGGTGTAGGGGCTGGGGACCGTGGTCCAGCGCTGGATCTCGGGGTCCACGCAGATCTCGGTGACGCGGTCGATGTCGTCAGGCGTGGGTGCGGACAGCACGAGGGTGCCGTCGGGCGAGCGGAGGTCGAAGCGGTCCATGGAAGAAGACCGTAGTGCGTGCCGGGGACACTCCCGCTCGGCGTGCGCGGCTCGCGGACCTCCCGGAGGCTGGGGCCATGAACGTGGACACCGAGTCGATCAAGAACCTGCCCGAGCAGAGCCAGGAGTGGCCCGGCCGCACGGACCAGATGGATCCGGTCCCCGACCACGGCGAGGAGTCGTACCGCGGGCGCGAGCGGCTGGTCGGCAAGAAGGCGCTGATCACCGGCGGCGACTCCGGGATCGGCCGCGCCACGGCGATCGCCTTTGCCAAGGAGGGCGCCGACGTCGCCATCGCGTACCTGCCGCAGGAGCAGGACGACGCCGAGGAGACCAGGAAGCAGGTCGAGGCGGCCGGTCGGACATGCGTGCTGTGCCCCACCGACCAGCGCACCGAGCAGGCCAACATCGAGCTCGCCGAGAAGGCGGTCAAGGAGCTCGGCGGCATCGACATCCTCGTCAACAACGCCGGCTACCAGATGGCGCAGGACGGGCTCGCGAAGATCAGCGACGAGCAGCTCCGCCGCACCTATGAGACGAACATCTTCTCGATCTTCTTCCTCACCAAGGCGCTGCTCCCCCACCTCAAGGAGGGCGCGAGCGTCATCAACTGCGCGTCGATCCAGGCGTTCCAGCCGTCGGAGACGCTGCTCGACTACGCCTCGACGAAGGCGGCGATCAACAACGCGACCGTGAACCTGGCCGCTGAGCTCGGCCCGCGCGGCATCCGGGTCAACGCCGTGGCGCCGGGACCCATCTGGACGCCGCTGCAGCCCTCGACCAAGCCGAGCGTCAAGGACTTCGGGATGAACACCCCGCTCGGGCGGCCCGGGCAGCCGATCGAGGTGGCGACGGCGTTCGTGTACCTGGCGAGCGACGAGGCCAGCTACGTCTCCGGCACCGTCCTCGGGGTGACCGGAGGCAAGCCGGTCTTCTAGGTTGTGGCTTCCCTCACGAACGACGCCGGAGCGGCCTTTGGTGGTCGAGAGGCCCTCCTCCACCGTGCTATCTTTTTCGTCGTTGCCCAGCCGGGCGAACGAAGCCGCAAGGCCAGTTCGCGAGGCGAAGCACCACCTGTCCGGGTGGCGGAATAGGCAGACGCGCTAGCTTGAGGTGCTAGTGCCCTTTATCGGGCGTGGGGGTTCAAGTCCCCCTCCGGACACTCGTTCGAGACAGCGACGACACAGCCCCCGGCCCGCGGAAACGCGGCCGGGGGCTTTGTCGTTGGTCAGGTCGCGTCGTTGGCCGGCGCGGGTCCGGGCAGGCCGGCCGCCACCTGGTCGAACGCGTCCTCGATCTTCTCGATCAGGCGCACGCGCGGAGACCTCGGCTTGGCCCACAGCCGGGTGGTCGTCTTGACGATGCTGACGGCTGCGGCGGCGACGAGCCACGGATAGAGGTCCGTAGCAACCTTGGTGCCGGTGCGTTGGGCGACGGCGTTACGGAGCTCCTCCTCGAGGTGGTCGTACTGGGCCATGCGGAACGGGCGGAGTGTTGGGTACTGCTCCTCGAGCTCGACCCGCTCGACGTAGGCGCGGAGCTGTTGACGGGACTGGGAGCGGGCGAGATCGACGAGGATGTGTCTGAGCGACTCGAGCGGTGGTTCGCCGGCCGGCCGTCGGTGGAGAGCCGCAACCACGTCATCCGTGTAGTGGTCGTCGGCCGCGATGACCGCCTCCTCCTTGCAGGAGAAGTAGTTTGAGAAGGTTCGCGGCGACACGAAGGCCTGCCGTGCAATCTCGTCGATCGTGACGTGGTCAAGACCCTTTTCGATGGTGAGTTTCAGCGCGGCCTCAGCGATGGCCTCGCGGGTCATCTGCTTTTTCAGCGCACGCAGCCCCATCTCGCCGGAGTCACTCATGACGTTCCTCCCGGGTGGAAGTTCGGTATCGGCACTTCTCCCTCGACGCCAGAAGATGACGTCTCCCCCGGGGCTAGCAGGCCTTTGGTCCCACCAGGCGCGCTGTTGCGTTGCTTACATCGAATCTGCGCGTAGGTCCTTGATAGCAGAGGTGGGGCTCCACCGTCTCGCGCCCGGAGCCGCGGATTCATGCGAGCTGCGGCCGTGGGAGGCGAGGGCGACGGAGGGTGAGGCCGGGGTGAGACTCGTAGCAGACGTTGCCTCGTCCGCAAGTTCACACGCCCAAAGTGGTTGCAGGAACCGAAAAGTTCTGCAAATGTCGCCTTGTCACGCCGGTCACCCCCTGCTCCAGCGTGCATCCCCGGCTCTGGACTCCCTCCAGGGCTGACCAACCTCATACAGGGAGTTCAGAAATGAACCGTGCAGCCGCATTCTTCACAACCATGTTCATCGCCATCGGCGACCGCTTCGAGAACCGCAAGGAGCGTGGCGCCACAGCCGTCGAGTACGGCCTGCTCGTTGGTCTGATCGCCGTGGCCATCATCGGAACGCTTGTGATCCTTGGCCCCAAGCTCGACGGGTTGTTCCAGAAGGTCACCAACGAGATCCCGGCCACCTGATCCCCCAACCTTCAAAGCGGACACCGGCGCAGTGGCCTTGTGGTTACTGCGCCGGTCCCGACTTTTGGAGCGGCGTGTGAAAAGGCTTCGGAGTGATCGCGGGGCGGCGGCCGTGGAGTTCGCTCTCGTCCTCCCCCTCTTGGTCGCCCTGGTTCTAGGTATCGCCGAGTTCGGGCGGGCCTACAACATCCAGACCACTTTGTCTGCCGCCGCTCGCGACGGCGTGCGCGTCATGGCGCTGCAAAACAAGCCGGCGGACGCACGTGCGACCGCCAAGGCGTCCGCCTCGCCGCTCCTGACGTTGACGGACGCCCAGATCGCCGTGACCCCGACCAACTGTGTGACCACCGCAGCCACACCTGCGGCCACCGCCACGGTGACGATCAAGCACGAGATGAATCTCATGCTCTTCCCGGACGATTTCACCGTCACCCTCACCGGTAAGGGGACCATGCGATGCAACGGTTAACTCGAGGCGAAGCCGACGAACGCGGCGCTGTCGCCGTGAGTCTTGCCTTACTCATGGTTGCGTTGATTGGCTTCGCAGCCATCTCCATCGATGTCGCTGCCACCTACGCCGAGCGTCAGCAGTTGCAGACGGGCGCGGACGCCGCTGCGCTAGCCATCGCGCAAGACTGTGCCCGGGACTCCTGCGGTGACCCCGGTGTGACGGCACAGAACCTCGCCGTGCCTAACAGCAACGACGGCGACCCCACCGCCACTGTCGTTAGCTTTGACCCCGTGGCGGGTGAGGTCACTGTGAATAACGAGGGCACGAGCGAGCATTGGTTCGCTCCCGTGCTCGGGCACGATAGCACCCTGGTCTCCGCTGAGAGCACTGCGCGTTGGGGCTACCCCAGCGGCGGCATCTCTGTGCTGCCCTTGGCACTGTCGTATTGCGAGTGGTGGGGTCAGACCGGCGGCGGAACCCCGTCCGGCACTACGCCGCGCACCATCTACCTAGCTGGCCGAGGCCCTACTCCTGGGTGTCCGGGCCCGTCCGGCACCGTGCCCGGCGGCGCTGGGTGGCTGGCCACCGACGGCACGTGCAGCGCCACCTCCGTGATTTCACAGGTTCTCTTGTCAGACCCAGGCGTCTCGGTATCGAACGGATGTACGGTTGCGGACCTCGTCGCGTTGCGGAACGTCACGGTGCTCCTACCGATCTTCGACAATGCGGTAGGCACGGGATCTGGCGCCACGTATCGCGTCTACGGTTATGCCGCATTCAAGATTACCGGCTACAACTTCGCTGGCTCGTACAAGTGGAATGAGCCGTGCACTGGTGACAACCGCTGCATCAGAGGGTACTTCACCCAGTTCGTGGACCTCACGGACGCGTTCGACTACAGCCCGACCGCGCCGAAGCTCGGTGCCGCCGTCGTCGCCCTGACCGGATAAGAGGAACCGTCGACTGTGTCTCGTCGTATTGTCGCCGCCGTTGCGGCCATTGTGCTCGCCGTGGTCGGCACGGTCCTGATCGTGGCTTATGTGGGTGGCGCGGATCAACGAGCCATGGCGGACCTGCAACCCACACAGGTGCTGTTCGTCACTCAGCCCGTCCCGGAGGGGACACCGGCGGAGGACCTGGCAGAATACGTCGCCCTCGAGTCGGTGCCGGCCTCGGCCGTCGCACCAGGTGCCATGGCGGCCCTGGACGAGATCGCGGGCCGGGTCGCCGAGACTGACCTCGTGCCCGGTGAGCAGTTGCTCGCCCACCGCTTTGTCGAGCCGGAAAGCCTCGAGGCAGATGATGAGGTGGAGGTGCCCGCGGGGATGCACCAGCTTACGGTCCAACTCGACCGCACACGAGTGATCGGTGGGCACCTGACCGCCGGTGACACAGTCGGGGTGTTCGTCTCCTTCAACGACGACGAGTCCCCGCAGACCCACCTGATGGACCACAAGGTACTGGTGACACGCGTGCAGGGCGGAATCACCCCGCCAGTGCCAGCGGACGAGTCAGAGTCAGACACCGCACAGGCGGCCGCGGCTGCACCGGCCGAGAGCATCATGGTGACACTTGCTCTCGACGCGGCTGCAGCGGAGGAGATCGTCTACGCCGCCGAGTACGAGCGGATCTGGCTGTCGATCGAGGCCGCCGAGGCCTCAGAGACCGGCACCCGGATCGTGACACGAGAGAACCTCTACGAATGACCCGTATCGTGCTGGCCACCGCCTCCGCCGACCTTGAAGCCAGGTTCCACGCCGCCACCGGCGGAGCGTTCCTTGCCCTGCCGCCGGCACCGCTCCCAAACGATCCTGCGCACCTCTTCGCCCTACTGAACGGCGCCCCCCCACCGGACGTGGTGGTGCTGGACGCTGAGCTGGCCGCCGAACACGCCCTCGACCTTGCTGGCCTGCTCGACGAGCAATGCCCGCAGATCGCCGTGGTGCTGGTCACCGACCAGGGGCCCGAATTAAGCCTGGCCGCGATGCGCGTCGGCGTCCGTGATCTCCTGCACCCTACAGCGGACCTCGCGGACATCCGGGGGGTGCTGGACCGTGCAGCAGTAGCTGCCCAAACCCGCACACAGGTTGGCGCCCCGGCCGTGATGGGTAGTGCCCCGGCGGCAACAGGCCGCGTAATCAGCGTTGTCTCCCCCAAAGGTGGCGTTGGCAAGACTACCGTGGCGACGAACCTTGCCGTGGGACTGGCTCGCAGCGCTCCGAACTCCACCGTGCTCGTCGACCTGGACGTCCAGTTCGGCGACGTGGCCACCGCCCTAGATCTGGCACCGGAGTTCTCCCTTATCGACGCAGCGCACGGCCCAGCCACCCGCGACTCGATGGTCCTTAAGACCTTCCTCACGCTGCACGAAACAGGTTTGTACGTCATCTGTGGCCCGGACTCTCCCGCAGCGGCCGACACCATCACGGGTGAGGACGTCTCACGCCTGCTCCAGATGCTCGCTCTTGAATTTCGTTACGTCGTCGTCGATACCGCTCCAGGCCTGTCAGAGCACACGTTGGCCGCCCTGGACAACACCACGGACCACATATTGCTCACGAGCATGGACGTACCCGGCGTCAGGGGACTGCGTAAAGAGCTTGACACGCTCACCGAGCTCGGCATGCTCACGCCCGCCCGGCATGTCGTCATAAACTTCGCCGACAACCGCGGTGGACTCTCTGTTGCCGACGTAGAGGCGACCATCGGGACCAAGGTGGACGTCCAACTGCCGGTCTCACCTGCGGTCCGGATTGCAATGAACAAGGGGATCCCGCTTCTGCAGTCCGGAGGGCGCGGCTCCGTCACGAAACAGCTACGGCTACTCGTTGACCGCGTCACGGCCGACCACCCCCATCCTGCTGGCTTTGGACCTGAACCGCGGCTGCCCCGTCACCGCGGCGGACGAGGGAACGCACGATGAATCTGTCCGAACGGCTGCAGGCAGCGCGCGGTCAGCAACCCGCGTCCGCTTCCCGCCCAGCCGGGCCCGCTTCGACGCGCCAGACACCTCAGCCGCAGGCGGTCAGTCGCGTGGCTGCCGGGACGCGAATGCCTCCGCGACGGCCCTCCGTGAGCCCGACGCCGCGCGGGACATCTGCGCCGACGCCATCCGGGAACGACGCGCTCGCCAGACTCAAGGACCGCGCCGCCTCGGCGTTGTTCGAGCGCATGGGCGCCCGCCTGAACGACCCCTCGCTGAGCGAGGATCAGCTCCACCAGCTCGTCCGCACCGAGCTGAACCAGGTCGTGGAAGAGGAGAAGGTTCCACTCTCCGGGGACGAGCGGAAACGGCTCATCCGCGAGGTCCAGGACGACGTGCTCGGCCACGGCCCTCTCCAAAGACTGCTCGACGACCCGGACATCACCGAGATCATGGTCAACGGCCCCGACATGGTCTATGTCGAGCACCAGGGCAAACTCACGCGCAGCGACACCCGTTTCACCTCCGAAGAGCAGCTGCGGCGCGTGATCGAGCGCATCGTGTCCCGCGTCGGGCGTCGAATCGACGAGTCCTCCCCGCTGGTCGACGCGCGCCTCGCCGACGGATCCCGCGTCAACGCCGTCATCCCACCGCTGGCCTTCAGCGGGTCCTCGCTGACGATCCGGAAGTTCGCCAAGGACCCGTTCAAGGTCAACGACCTCATCGGTTTCGGCACTCTGTCCCCGGAGATGGCAGAGCTCCTCCAGGCGTGCGTCGAGGCCCGACTCAACATCATCGTCTCCGGCGGCACCGGGACGGGGAAGACCACCCTGCTCAACGTCCTCTCGTCCTTCATCCCCGAGGGCGAGCGCATCGTGACCATCGAGGACGCGGTCGAGCTGCAGCTCCAGCAGGAGCACATCGTCCGCCTCGAGAGCCGCCCACCCAACATCGAGGGCAAGGGGGAGATCAGCATCCGCGACCTCGTCCGGAACTCTCTGCGTATGCGCCCAGACCGCATCGTCGTCGGTGAGGTCCGCGGCGGGGAGACCCTTGACATGCTTCAGGCGATGAACACAGGCCACGACGGATCTCTCTCCACCGTCCACGCTAACTCCCCCCGCGATGCCGTCGCCCGCCTCGAGACCCTTGTGCTCATGGCCGGCATGGACCTTCCGCTGCGTGCCATCAGAGAGCAGATCGCATCGGCCGTGGACGTGATCGTGCAGCTCACGCGCCTCCGTGATGGGAGCCGCCGCGTCACGGCGGTCACCGAGCTCCAGGGCATGGAGGGCCAGACGGTAACCCTGCAGGACGCGTTCCTGTTCGACTACTCCGCTGGAGTGGATCCCTCCGGGAGGTTCCTCGGCAAACCCATGCCCACCGGCATCCGCCCGACCTTCACCGACCGCTTCGCCGAGCTCGGCATCACGCTCTCCCCCGGTGTCTTCGGCGTTCCCGCCAACAGCGGTGGCTTCCGGTGACCCAGGTCCTGTCGTCAACGGCAGTCGTTGGGGTTATCGCCTGCGCCATCGCGCTCCTCATCGGCGTGTACCTGCTCATCAGTCCAGGTCCGCCGGGACTGCCTCGGGAACGGCGCAGACCGGCCACGGCATCGCGTCCCGGTGCCCTGACGGGCGCCGCCTCCACGGCCACGAACCTTGTGGATCAGGTCCTGCGGCGCCGGGGTGCTGTCGACAAGATCGCGGCAGCACTGGAAGGCGCAGGCCTGAGTACGCGTGTACAGGACTTTGCCTTCCTTGTCGGCGTCGGCGGCCTCGTCGCCGCCACGACCGGTCTGCTTCTGGCGGGCCCGCTCGTCGCACTGCTGGTCGCCGCGCTAGCGCCGCTCGCGGCGAAAATCTGGCTCAGCGTGCTCGCGGGCCGGCGGCGTGCCGCTTTCGCCGACCAGCTCGACGACTCCCTGCAGCTCATGGCCTCCAGCCTGCGGGCCGGTCACAGCCTCCTGCAGGCTCTGGCCTCGGTCGCCAACGAGGCGGAGGAACCGACCTCCGTCGAGTTTGCGCGCATCATCAATGAGACTCGCGTGGGCCGTCCCCTCAACGACGCCCTCGATGAGACGGCCGAGCGCATGGGCAGCGAGGACTTCACCTGGGTCACCCAGGCCATCGCGATTAATCGGGAGGTCGGTGGAAACCTCGCCGAGGTTCTCGACGGCGTCGGGCACACGATCCGAGAACGCAACCAGATACGCCGTCAGGTAAAGGCGCTGGCAGCCGAGGGAAAAATCTCCGTCTACGTCCTCATGGCCCTCCCTGTTGGCATCGCCGGTTTCCTTGGGGTCACCAATCCCTCCTACATGGCTCCCTTCACCGAGAGCGTTATTGGCTACGGTCTGCTGGGGATGTGCGTCGTGCTGTTCATTATCGGAGGCGTGTGGATGCGCAAGACCGTCAGGATCAAGTTCTGACCGCCCGAGCTGGAAAGGAGTGCCGAGCGTGCCGCCGCTGATACTGCTGGCCGCCGTCGTCACAAGCGTCTCGACAGGCGTGCTGGTCTGGGCGCTGACCGCGGGCCCGGACGTGACCCGCCAGCGCGTGGTGAACAACCTCCGTCGCGGGCTGTATCGCGACGCGAAATCCACGGCTGCAGAGGTACGAGATAACGAGCCAGGCGGTCTGGCCTCGCTAGCCCGCCGGCTCACTCCGGCCGGTATTGCGCGGCACTTGGACAACCTCCACGGCCGTGCAGGGCGGCCGGCGGCATGGCCGATGGAGCGACTGCTCGTGGCCAAGATCGTGCTGCCGGCGGCCGGCATGGGGCTGACCCTGCTTCTGGCGAGCAAACCGATCCTGCTCCTCCTGGGCATCGCCGTCATGATCGTGTGCTACTTCTTGCCCGAGCTCCTGCTCTACAGTCGCAGCATCGAACGTCAGGAGCAGATCACCCTGGAACTGGCCGACACCCTGGACCAGATGATGATCGCTGTCGAAGCGGGCCTGGGCTTCGACTCAGCGATGGCCAGAGCCGGGAAGAACGGCAAAGGCCCGCTCGCTGAAGAGCTCGTCCGCACGCTGCAGGACATCCAGCTGGGGCAGTCCCGCCGGCAGGCCTACGAGTCCCTCGTTAGGCGTGCCGACGTCCCAGACCTTCGCCGGTTCATCCGAGCGATAATCCAGGCCGACGCTTATGGCATCGCCATCGCTGACGTGCTCCGCACCCAGGCATCGGAGATGCGGATGAAACGGCGCCAGCGGGCGGAGGAAAAGGCGATGCAAATCCCCGTCAAGGTGATCTTCCCGTTGATGGTCTGCATCCTCCCCGTGCTGTTCATCGTGCTCCTCGGCCCGGTCGCGATGAACATGATCCAGGTGTTCACAAACTGAAACGGCGCCCGCCATCCGCCCTCAGCGCCTCACTCGTCGGAATTGCTACCTCACCGTCACGGACCGAATGCACTACCGCCGCCCCAGCTAAGTCCAAGTGGTTCGCCTGTTGACGTGGCGTCCATCGCTGCGCTGGGCGCTGCAGGCGGACGTAACCACAGCAAGGACGAGGGTCGAGTGCGCCCCGGGAACACGCCGTCCGGCGGCAGTTGCGCCTAGCAGTTTCAGCGTTGGACGGGCTCCACGAGCCGTCCGAGTTCCGCGAGCCGTGCCTCGCACACCTCGACGATGTCCTGCACGATTTCGGCCGTCGACCGGAGCCCTCGGAAGCTGCCCACCACCTGCCCGACGAAGAAGGACTCCAGCTCGCGGGCGGGCCCACTCCCCTTCTCGGCGGTGACGTCGATCCGCTCCCACGCCTCCCGGACGAGCATGGACTGCAGCGGCATCGGCAGGGGGGACGGCGCCCCCGGCGCCTGCCACTCGTCGGTCCACGCACTGCGCAGCTGCCGGGCGGACTTGCCCGTCCGGGTCGTCGAGACGACGGTGTCCGAGCTGGTCGCCTCGAGCAGCTTCTCCTTGATCACCTGGCTTGCGGCGTCCTCGTGGCTGGAGAGCCAGACGGAACCGGCCCACCCACCGGCCGCACCCAGCGCCAGTGCGGCCGCGAGCTGCGGGCCGCTCGCGATCCCTCCCGCGGCGAGCACCGGCACGTCGCCGGCGATCTCGACCACCTCCGGCGTGAGCACCATGGTGGCGACGTTGCCGGTATGCCCGCCGGCTTCAGTCCCCTGGGCCACGATAAGGTCGACGCCGGCGGCGAGCTGTTTCTCGGCATGCTCACGCTTGCCCACCAGGGCCGCGACCGGCACCCCCTGCGCCTTCGCGCGCTCGAGCATCGCCGGCGGCGGCGTACCGAGGGCGTTGGCGACCAGCGCGATGCGGTGGGAGAACGCCACGTCGAGAAGTTCCGAGACGATCGCGGTGTCCATGTTGGTCTCGAGGCTGGCATCGATCCGGCCGAGCCGGTCGAGGGCATCGTTCTCACTCACTGGCGGGATGTCGTACTTCTCCAGGAGCCCGTCGACGAACCGGCGGTGATCGTCGGGGATCTGGCTGCGCAGATCGGTCACCAGCGTGTTGAGGTCTTGCTGAGTGGTGCTGGCGGGCACCATCAGATCTACGCCATAGGGTCGCCCACCGAGCTGCTCCTCGATCCAGGTGAGCTGTTCGTCGAGCTCCTCCGGGGAGTACATCGTGGCTCCCAGCACTCCGAGCGCACCGGCCCGTGAGACCTCGGCAACCACGGCGGGGGTGCGGTTGAAACCGGCGAGCGGGTGCTCGACACCAACCAGCTCAGTGAAGGCAGTGCGCATATTCGCTTTCTCTCCTCAGGACGCGCGGCTGGGGTGGCGCCGCTCGGTGGTCGACAACTGGGGTGCCAGTGCCTGGACGGTGCGCGAAGGGCTAGGGCGATCGAGCTGCTCAGCCAACCAGAGGGACGTACGTGCGAGAGTTGCGAGGTCCACACCGGTGTCGATGCCGAGGCCGTGAAGCAGCCAGACGAGGTCCTCAGTCGCGAGGTTCCCAGTCGCGCTCTTCGCAAACGGGCAGCCGCCGAGTCCGCCCGCGGCCGCGTCGACGGTCGTGACGCCGTGCTGCAGGGCGACCACGGTGTTGGCGAGCGCCTGACCATAGGTGTCATGGAAGTGCACCGCGAGCAGATCCGGTCCGAGACCCGCCTCGGCGAGGGCGTCGATGAGCGCGACGACGTGGCCGGGCGTGGCGACGCCGATCGTGTCGCCGAGCGAGAGCTGGGTACAGCCGAGTCCCATGAGACGCGTTGCTGCGGCGACAACGTGTGCGATCAGCACGCGCCCCTCCCACGGGTCGCCGAAACACATCGAGAGATAGGCCCGGACCTGTAAGCCTTCGGCACGGGCTCGGTCGACGACGGGCGCGAACATCGCGAGGGACTCGTCGACGGAGCGGCCGAGGTTGCGCTGCGCGAAGGACTCGGTGGCCGAGCCGAAGATCGCGATCTCGCTGACGCCGCTGGCGAGCGCGCGATCGAGCCCACGCTCGTTCGGCACGAGGACGGGGAACCGCACCCCGTCTGTCCGGCCAACGGCGGCGAGCAGCTCCTCGGCATCTGCGAGCTGGGGAACCAGCCCGGGCCGGACGAAGCTCGTGAGCTCCACGGTTCGCAGCCCTGCCGAGACCAGGCGCCGGACGAACTCCGCCTTGACCTCGACGGAAAGGATCGTCGCCTCGTTCTGCAGTCCATCACGCGGGCCGACCTCGTAGATCTCCACACGTGAGGGAAGGCCACTGAGAGGAACCGGCACGGGCCGGGTGCCGGGATCGGCGGCCGACGGAATGGCACCTGCGGGCGCAGTGGGGTGCGCGGTCGGGGTGCCGTCCGTCGCGGGAACCGTCATCAGTCCTCCCCCACGGCGAAGAGTGTCTGCCCGAGCGTCACCTGGTCGCCGGCGCGGACCTGCACAACGACAGCGCCCGCGTGTGGGGCGGTCAACGAGGTCTCCATCTTCATCGCCTCGAGAACACCCAGGACCTCTCCAGCCTTTACGTGCTGCCCCTCGCGCACGGCCACGTCGCGCACCAGCCCGGGCATCGGTGCCGTGACGAGCCCGTCGGAGTGGTGGGACGCCGTAGCGGCCAGCCGGTCGGGTACCGCAAAGTGGCGGGACTGCCCCTGTTGCGCGACCCAGACACCAAGATCGTCGACCTCGATGACGACGTCCCGAGTCAGGCCCTCGATCTGGAACCTCCAGACGACGCCGTCACGGGCGATGACGCGCACGGACCACGACCTCTCGCCCGTCGCGACGCAGTTGGCGGTGAGGTCGACGCGCAGTTGCTCCCGGACGCCGTCGTGCTCGAGTTCTAGCACCACGGGCGCGGGCGGGCCGCCGAGGCGCCAGCCGTCGCCGGCGCCGAACGGGTGCATGGGCACCGCCCGCCGCAACGTCTCGGCAAACACCCACGCCGCCGCGCACAGAGCGACATCGTCGGCCGCGGCCGGGAAGGCGTTGGACGTCCGGTCGAGCCAGGCGGTGTCGATCGCGGCGTCGCGGAACTCGTCGGAGGCCACGAGCCGGCGCAGGAACCCGGTGTTGGTGGTGAGCCCGAGGACGGCGGTGTCGTCGAGCGCGGCGACCAGAGACCGGCGGGCCGCCTCGCGCGTCGCACCGTGAGCGATGATCTTGCCGAGCAGCGGGTCGTACCAGGTGGTGACCTCCTGGCCGCTCTCGAGCGCGGCGTCGACCCGCGCCCGCGCTGACCAGCGCACCGCAACCGCCGTCCCGGCCTGCGGCAGGAAACCCGCCGCCGGGTCCTCAGCGTAGACCCGGGCCTCGATGGCGTGACCGCGGAGCTCGACTTCCTCCTGCGCCAGCGGCAGCGGCTCTCCCTGCGCGACCGAGAGCTGCAGGGCAACCAGGTGCAGCCCGGTGACGAGCTCGGTGACCGGGTGCTCGACCTGAAGGCGGGTGTTCATCTCGAGGAAGTACGCCTCCTCCCCCGCCACCAGGAACTCAACCGTCCCAGCACCGACGTACCCCACCTCGCGCGCCAGGCGCACGGCACCGTGGGTGACCAGGTCGCGAACGGCGTCGGAGATGGTTGCGGCAGGAGCTTCCTCCACCACCTTCTGGTGGCGGCGCTGCACGGAGCAGTCGCGCTCGCCCAGGTGCAGCACCGTGCCGTGGGTGTCGCCAAGCACCTGGACCTCGATGTGACGGCCGTGCTCGACGTACCGCTCCACCAATAGGGTGTCGTCGCCGAACGCGGCGCGGGCCTCACGGCGGGCGGCAGCCAGTGCGCCTGGCAGGGCGTCGGCGTCGTGCACCACGCGCATGCCCTTTCCGCCGCCCCCAGCGGCGGCCTTGACCAGGACGGGGAACGGCAGGTCCGCCGTCGCGGCGAGGAGGGCTGCGTCGTCGTCCCCCTCGACCGCCGGAAGCACGGGAACGCCGGCGGCGACAGCGAGGCGGCGGGCCTCGTCCTTGCGGCCCATGCGGGCGACGACCTCCGTGGGCGGCCCGATCCACACGAGCCCCGCGTCCTCGACGGCCGCGGCGAAGTCGGCGTTCTCGGAGAGGAACCCGTACCCGGGATGGACGGCCTCGGCGCCGGTGCGGCGGGCGGCGTCGAGCAGGGCAGGAATGGACAGGTAGGACTCCTCCGCCGGGGCGGGGCCGAGGCACACAGCGACGTCGGCGGCACGCACGTGCGGCGCACCGGAGTCGGCGGCGGAGTAGACGGCGATCGTGCGCAGACCTGTGGCGCGGGCTGAGCGAATGATCCGCAGGGCGATCTCGCCGCGGTTGGCGATCAGGACGGAGGTAAACACGCCGCTCACATCCGGTAGATGGCGGCGACGGGCGGCGGCACGGGCGCGTTCGCAGCGGCGGCGAGGGCCAGGCCAAGAACGCGACGGGTGTCGGCGGGGTCGATGATGCCGTCGTCCCACAGGCGGGCGGTGGAGTAGTACGGAGAGCCCTGGCGCTCGTACTGCTCGCGAATCGGGGCCTTGAACGCCTCCTCGTCCTCGGCCGACCACTCCTGCCCGGCGCGCTCGAGGCCGTCGCGTCGGACGGTCGCCAGCACCGAGGCGGCCTGCTCGCCGCCCATGACGGAGACGCGGGCGTTGGGCCACATCCACAGGAACCGCGGGTCGTAGGCGCGGCCCGCCATGCCGTAGTTGCCGGCGCCGAAAGAGCCGCCGATGACGACGGTGAACTTGGGGACCACTGTGGTGGCGACGGCAGTGACGAGCTTGGCGCCGTCCTTGGCGATGCCGCCGGTCTCGTAGTCCCGGCCGACCATGAAGCCGGCGATGTTCTGCAAGAACACGAGCGGGACGCCGCGCTTGTTGCACAGCTCGATGAAGTGCGCGCCCTTGAGCGCGGACTCGCTGAACAGGATCCCGTTGTTCGCGACGATGCCCACCTGGTAGCCCCAGAGGCGGGCGAACCCGCACACCAGGGTCTCGCCGTAGAGGGCCTTGAACTCGTGCAGCCGCGAGCCGTCGACGATGCGGCGGATCACCTCGCGCACGTCGTACGGGGTGCGGGTGTCGGCGGGGACGACGTCGTAGAGGGTCGCCGGGTCCTCGAGCGGCTCCTCGGGCGGTTCCTGCCGCAGCGACGGCGGCTCGCGGCGTTCGAGCGTGCCGACGGCGGAGCGGAGGATGGCGAGGGCGTGGGCGTCGTCGTCGGCGAGGTGGTCGACGACGCCGGAGCGGCGGGCGTGAACGTCTCCCCCGCCGAGCTCCTCGGCGGTGACGACCTCGCCGGTGGCGGCCTTCACCAGTGGCGGGCCGCCGAGGAAGATCGTGCCCTGGCCCCGGACGATGGCGGTCTCGTCGGACATGGCGGGGACGTAGGCGCCGCCCGCGGTGCACGACCCCATGACGGCGGCGAGCTGCGGGATGCCGCGGGCCGAGAGCTGTGCCTGGTTGTAGAAGATGCGGCCGAAGTGGTCGCGGTCGGGGAAGACCTCGTCCTGCATGGGCAGGTAAGCGCCGCCGGAGTCGACGAGATACAGGCACGGCAGCCGGTTCTCGGCGGCGATCTCCTGGGCGCGCAGGTGTTTCTTCACCGTCATCGGGTAGTAGGTGCCGCCCTTGACGGTGGCGTCGTTGGCGACGACCACGCACTCGCGCCCGGCCACCCGCCCGATCCCGGTGACGATGCCGGCGGCGGGGACTTCGTCGTCGTACATGCCGTAGGCGGCGAGCGGCGAGAGCTCGAGGAAGGGCGAGCCGGGGTCGAGCAGGCGGTCGACGCGGTCGCGAACGAGCAGCTTGCCCCGCTCGACGTGACGCTTCCGGGCGCTCTCGCTGCCGCCCAGGCGCACGGCGGCGAGACGTTCGCGCAGCTCGTCGGTCAGGTCGGCGAGCCCCGGCGAGGTCGTCGGCGTCGCTGTCGCCATCGGCGTCCTTCCCCGTCGAAGAACCACTCTTGTTAACGATCGTTAACCTGCGTGGGTACCATCGTGCCCATGTCGGAGCCGGACGGCAAGCCTTCGAGGCGGGAGCAGATCCTCGCAGCCGCGGCGGACCTGTTCGCCCGTGCAGGGTTCGGGGGCGTCTCCGTCGGCGACATAGGGTCCGCCGTCGGCATCTCCGGTCCGGCGCTCTACAAGCACTTCCCGGGCAAGGAAGCGATCCTTACCGAGTTGCTCGTCGGGATCTCGGAGGAGCTTCTGCGTGAGGGCCGGTCGCGGGTGGCGGCGGCCGACGGCGACCCGGAGGCGGCGCTGCGGGCGCTGGTGGACTGGCACGTGTCGTTCGCGCTCGACCACCCGGCGCTCATCACCATCCAGTCGCGGGACCTCGACCGGCTCGCCGAATCGGAGCGCCGACGGGTGCGCGGGCTGCAGCACGACTACGTCGAGACGTGGGTGGACGTGCTGTGCCGCCGCTCCCCCGGTCTCGACGCGCAGCGCGCCCGGGCAGCCGCGCACGCCACCTTCGGCCTGCTCAACTCAACCCCGCACAGCGCACGCGTCGGCCGTGCCGAGATGACGCGACTGCTCCACGACATGGCCGTCGCGGCCCTGGGCGCGGCGACCGGAGTGCCGGCTCAGCGAGTGTTGTAGTGCTCAGGCGCCCGCGGGTGCTGCGACGGGGTCAGCCAGCGGTGCGCCGCGGCCGCACCGCGACGAGGGCCATGTCGTCCTCGGGCGCCGCGGGCAGGAGCCGCTGGACCAGCTCGTCGCACAGCGGGTCCGTCCCGCGCTCGCCTCGCAGGTCGCGCAACGTCGCGCGCAGCCGGTCGAGGCCCCCGCGGAGACCGCCGTCGTCCCGGCGCTCGACCAGACCGTCGGTGTAGAGCAGCAGCGTGCTGCCCGGGCGGACCGCGAATGTCTGCTCGGTGCGCACCGTCTCCGCACGGATGCCGAGGAGAAGGTTCGTCCGGCTGAGGGTGACGACGTCGCCCTCGCCGTCCAGCAGCATGGGCGGCGGATGGCCGGCGTTGGACCAGCGCACGAGCACGTCGCCGTCGGGCCCCACCGGTTCGAGCGTCATGACGACGGCGGTGGCTACGGTCCCGGGAGCGACGGCCTCGATCGCCCGGTCCAGCTGGGTGAGGAGCGCGGCGGGCTGTGGCACCGTCGTCGTCGCGATGCCCCGGAGCATCGAGCGCAGCTGCCCCATCGTGGCGGCGGCGTGCAGGTCATGACCGGTGACGTCGCCGATGACCACGACGGTCGGCCCGTCAGGGTGCTGGAAGACGTCGAACCAGTCGCCGCCCACCTTGGCCGCCTGCGCGGCGGGCACGTAGCGCACCGCCACGTCGAGGTGGTCCAGCTGCGGCGGCTCGGTGAGGAAGGAGCGCTGCAACTCCTCGGCCACGCCGCGCTGGCTGGCGTAGAGGTAGGCGTTGTCGAGCGCCAGGCCGGCCCGGGCGGCGATGTCCTGGGCGGTGAGCAGGTCCGCACCGTCGAGCGGCGGACGGTCCGCGCCGTTGAACAGGGTGATCGCACCGAGAGTGCGGCCGCGGCCGCGGAGCGGCAGGACTGTTCCGGACTCGGGCGCGAGCTCGGTGATGAGGTCCTGGGCGCGGCCGGGCCGGAGCACGGCCCGGATGCGGGCGGCGGCGTCGTCGGGCACCCGGACGACGTCGGTCGTGCGGAGCGTGCGCATCAGGAACGACTCACCCATGAGCGCATCCATGCGGTGGCGGGTGTACTCCTCGACCAGCGGGCGAGCGGCGGGGTCGGCGTGCCACCAGCCGATGTCCCGCATCGCCGAGGGCCTGATCGCGCCGTCGGCGTCGAGCAGCGTGACGACGCACCAGTCGGCGAGCTGCGGGACGAGCGTCCGGGCGAGCGCCGCGACGGCCTCCTCCGCGTCGAGGGTCTGCGCGAGCGAGGTGGTCACGGCCGCGGTCAGCTGGGCGCGCCGCGCGATGCGCTCGGTCTCCTCCTGGAGCCGGCGCCGCTCGGTCACGTCGAAGAAGTACACCGACAGGCCCTCGGCGGTGGGCATCGCCCGGACCTCGTACCAGGCGTTCAGCGGCTCGGGGTAGTACGCGTCGAAGCTCACCGGCTCGCCGGAGCTCATGGCGCGACGGTAGTAGGTCTCGAAGGCGTTGCTGAGGGCGGCCGGGTAGAGCTCCCAGATGTCGCCGTCGAGAAGCTCGGCACGCGGCCGGCCGAGAACGCGCTCCGCCTCGGTGTTGACGTAGGAGAACCGCCAGTTCCGGTTCAGGGAGAAGAACGTCGTGGGCAGGTCCTCGACCAGCTCCGCGGCATGGTGGAGGCTGGTGCGCACCCGGGGGAAGATGACGCCGGCGACGCCGGTCAGGTGACCCGTGCTCGGCTCGCACGTCACCCGACCGCGGGTGGCGATCCACCGGTCGGGCGAGCCGGCCATCCGGAACTCTGCCTCGAACGAACCGGCGTCGAGTGCGCCGGTGACGAGCTCGCCCAGGACGGGACGGTCGTCGGGGTGGATCTGCGCTTCGACGGTGCCGGTGGGGAGGGGACCCGAGACGGGAGGGATCCCGAGAAGCGTGGCCGCGCGATCGTCCAGCCAGAGCACGGACGAGGAGAGGTCCGCACGGTAGGCGCCCATGCCGGCCCGCGCCATCGCGTCGAGCGCGTAGGCGTCGGGCATGCCGGCCGGCGGACGGCCGGGATCGCGGTGCGTCCGGAAGGCGACGTCGCCGCCGGAGGCGGGGTCTTCGGTGTACAGGAGTCCTCCACTCAGAGCCGTTCCCTCGGAAGAACTACCCGGGCCCGTCCGGCAAGCGTATGGCACGCACGGCGCCGAGAACCGCGCACGTGGTAGGGAACACGCCGTTCAGTTCGTCGGTGCCCACGACGGCGGACGCTTCTGGGCGAAGGCCGCGAGGCCCTCCTGCCCCTCTGCCGAGGCGAAATGCGCTGCCGAGAGCCGGCCGAGCACCTCGAGCTCGCGGGCGTCGTCCTCCGGCGGATCGGCGAGCACGGCCTTCGTGGCGGCCAGGGCCCGCGGCGCCCCGCGCACGAGAGCGTCGGTGTAGCGGGCGACCTGCTCGTCGAGGCGGTCGCGGCCCACCGCGGCGTCGAGAAGGCCGATCCGCTGGGCCTCGGTCGCGTCGAAGACCTCCCCGGTGAGGAAGAGCCGACGCAGGGCCTGCTGCTGGACCCGACGGCGCAGCGGCACCGAGATGACGGCGGGCACCAGACCGAGCCGAACCTCGGGGAAGGCGAAGGTGACGCCGTCGGCTGCGACGGCGAGGTCGCAGGCGGCGACGAGGCCGATGCCACCGGCCCTTGCCGTTCCGGCGACCTTGGCCACCACGGGCTTGGGTGCGTTCATGAGCGTGACGAGCAGGTCAGGCAGCTCACCGACACCCTGTGCTTCGGCGTCGGTCCCCCGCGCTTCCTTGAGGTCGGCCCCGGCGCAGAAGACGGTCCCGGTGTGAGTGAGAACGATGACACGGACGGCGTCGTCGTCGATCGAAGTCGCCAGGTGCCGGTTCAGGTCGCGGCGCAAGCCGGCTGAGAGGGCGTTGCGGTTCTCCGGGGAGTCCAACGTGATGGTGCCGACCCCGCCGTCGACGTCGAGGTGAACGAGCTCGGCCATGCCGGATCCCTTCGTCGGTGCCGTCACCGACCGTACCGCCGTCGTGCATGCGCTGCCGCGGAGCCATCTGGATCGTCAATTCTCCGGACGCCGAGAGGCACCACGAATACGCTCCACCACAGCCCGCTATTTCGGTCGGAGGACGACACCAATGCTGCTGATGAGCTCAACCCTGTCACCGGACCCGTTCGCCTGGTTCGGCGCGGTCACTGTGGTGCTCCTTGTCGTGCCTGCGGTTCTGGGTCTGCTGATCCAGTACTGGATCATCCGCATGGGCGTGAAGCACGGCATCCTCGCCGCAGACAGGCAGCGCGCGCGGAGCGCCTGGGCGAGCAACGGCTGGGACCGCGAGCGACTCTGAAACGGCGACGGGCCCGGTGACCGTCGGAACGGTCACCGGGCCCATGCGTGCCAGAGCCTTGCTGACAACCCACGGAGAACTTGACGTCTCACCGCCCGAGGACGCGCGAGGTCGTGACGTCTCGTGAGTGAGTGAGATCGTCAGCGGACGCCGAGGGGCTCCTCGGCAGCCTCGTTGTCGATGCCGACCTGCGGGTCGCCCTTGCCGGCGAGCACGGTGGCCTGGATGCGGTCACCGATCTCCTTGTCGACGTTCTTCCAGTACTGGAAGGCGTTCTGCAGGACGACGTCGTGCGTGATGCCGGAGAGGGCGCCGGCCACGGTCTCGACGAACTGAGCCCGCTGGGCGTCGTCGAACACCTCGCGGAGCAGGGTGCCCGGCTGGCTGAAGTCGTCGTCCTCGGCGTGCAGGGCGTAGGCGCTGCGGACCATCTCGCCGTCGGACTCCCAACCGTCGTCGGTCGCGCCCTGCTCGTCCGACCACGGGCGGCCGAAGGAGTTCGGGGCGTAGACCGGGGCGTCACCGGAGTGCTCGAACGTCATGTTGCCGTCGAAGGTCCAGTCGTTGGTCTTGACGATCGGCTTGTTGACCGGCAGCTGCTGGTAGTTGGTGCCGATGCGGGCGCGCTGGGCGTCGGCGTAGCCGAACACGCGGCCGAGCAGCATCTTGTCCGGGGAGACGCCGATGCCCGGGACGGTGTTCGACGGCGCGAACGCGGCCTGCTCGATCTCCGCGAAGAAGTTCTTCGGGTTCCGGTTCAGCGTCATGCGGCCGACCTTGATCAGCGGGTAGTCCGCGTGCGGCCACACCTTGGTGAGGTCGAACGGGTTGAACCGGTAGGTCTTGGCGTCCGCGTACGGCATGACCTGTACGGAGAGGGTCCAGCTGGGGTGCTCGCCGCGCTCGATGGCGTCGAAGAGGTCGCGGCGGTGGAACTCGGCGTCCGAGCCGGCCAGCTTCTCGGCCTCCTCGTTGGAGAGGAACTCCATGCCCTGCTCGGTGTGGAAGTGGTACTTGACCCAGAACTTCTCGCCGGCCTCGTTGACCCACATGTAGGTGTGCGAGCCGTAGCCGTTCATGTGGCGCCACGTGCGGGGCAGGCCGCGCTCACCCATGAGATAGGTGACCTGGTGGGCCGACTCGGGGTTCTGCGTCCAGAAGTCCCACTGCATGTCGGCGCTGCGCAGGCCGGAGGCGGGCGTGCGCTTCTGCGAGCGGATGAAGTGCGGGAACTTCATGGGGTCGCGCACGAAGAACACCGGGGTGCTGTTGCCGACGAGGTCGTAGTTGCCCTCGGTGGTGTAGAACTTCAGCGCGAAGCCGCGGACGTCGCGCCAGGTGTCGGGCGAGCCCTGCTCCCCGGCGACCGTGGAGAAGCGCGCCAGCATGTCCGTCCGGGCGCCCTGCTGGAACAGCGCGGCCTTGGTGTAGCGCGAGACGTCCTCGGTGGTCTCGAAGACACCGAACGCACCGGAACCCTTGGCGTGCGGGTTGCGCTCCGGCACACGCTCGCGGTTGAAACTGGCAAGGGTCTCGACCAGGCGCACGTCGTGCAGCAGCAGGGGCCCGTTGGACCCGACGCTCAGGGAGTTGCGGTCCGAGACGGCGGGCGCGCCGAACTGGGTGGTCGAGGGCGGCTGGTAGCCGGTGGTCTCGCTCAAGAGATCTCCTTCGATGGTGCGTGTGCGGAAAGGCAGGAGGGGCAGGTGCCCCAGTAGATGACCTCGGCGGTGTCGATGACGAAGCCGTGGTCCTCGCTCGCGGTGAGGCAGGGCGCGTGGCCGACGGCGCAGGCCACGTCGGCGACGGCGCCGCAGCTGCGGCAGACGACGTGGTGGTGGTTGTCGCCGCGGCGCAGCTCGTAGCGGCCGGGCGAGCCGTCCGGCTCGATGCGGCGCAGGATCCCCGCGCCCGTGAGCGCGTGGAGGACGTCGTAGACCGCCTGCGTGGAGACGGTCCCGAGCCGCGCGTGCACGCCGGCCCGGATGGACTCGGCATCTGCGTGCGGGTGCTCGGCGACCTCCGCCAGCACGGCCAGACGAGGCGCCGTCACCCGCAGCTGCGCCTCGCGCAGAAGCTCGGTGTGGGTAACGGACATGGTGTCATCAAAACAGGTTTTCTGGAACTATTCAAGTTTCAGAACCGATTCAGGTGACGATGTCCGTCCGTATGAGTGGGACCAGCGCAGACCATAGAACGACGGACCCACAACCTGTCCGGTCGTGGGTCCGTCGAGTGGTTGTGTGGGTCGGTGGTTCTGTGGTCGGGCGGGAGTCCCAGCATCAGACGCGCGGCCCGACGGCGTACCGGGCTGTCATGGTGTGGTTCTCCCCCGCGGCCAGGGTGACGGCGTTCTCTAGTGCGTTGGCGACCTCGACGCACACCATGGTGGGCCACTCGGCGTCGTCGTAATCCGGCATCGCCGCCGCCTTGGCGGTCCAGGGGTTCCACACGACGGTGTTCGCCGAGTTCTCCTTCACCGCGGTGACCGTCCGGGCGAGCGCCGGGTCGACCACGGTGACAGACCCCGTGGAGTGGTAGACGCGGTCGGTCTCGCTGGTGAAGGTGACCGGGCCGGTCTGCGTGACGAGGTCCTGACCCGCGCCGGGCACCTTGTCGAGGTATCGCACGCCCTCGAGGCCCTCGACGGTCACGGCGGTGACGTCCTTGACCGCCAGGTACGTGTGGAGCGCCTCCTCGAAGGAGAACTCCTCCGAGCCGGTGTTGCGGACGGTCAGCGCGAGGGTCAGTTCGGCACCGAAGGTCACGGTGTAGGTCAGCTCGAACGGCTGGGTGAAGTGCTCAGCGCCGGGGAGGCCGGCGACGTCGGCGTCGGTGAGGCGCAGCGTCAGGGTCACGGCACCGAAGGCGTCGACCTCGGCCCCGACGAGGGTGAAGTCGGCGAGGCGGGCGAAGCCGTGGGCAGGCGCGAGACCCGGCTCCCGTCCGGCACCGAACCACGGCCAGCAGATCGGGACGCCGCCGCGGATGGGCTCACCCTCCGCGAACCTGCTCTTCCTGCTCATCCAGATGACCGGGTCCTGCCGGCTGGGGGTCCACGCGGTCACGTGCGCGCCGTGGAGGTACAGCCGCCCGGCGGCCACGGGCGTGGAGACGTCCAGGGCGGGTAGCCCGCCCTCACCCTTGACGAGCCTGACGGACGACGGAAGATCGACGGCGATCAGCGAGGAGGTCATGCCCCGAACGTAGCCCCGCCGCACCGGGCCGACCATCCGGTTGTCGGAACTTGCCCGCCGGCACTGAGCGCGCCGGACTGCCCGACCGCCAGTTCCTGACCGCGTCAGCTCTCGAGCTGGCGCGCGTCCTCCTCCTGCTCGTCGATGTACGCGGAGAGGATCTCGCTGGACAGCTCGTCGATCCGGGCGTCGATGTGGGCCCGTTCGCGCGCCGCCGCCTTCGAGCTCATCGCCGAAAGCAGCGGAAGGGACGCCTCGATCTTGTCGAGCTTGACTCGCCAGTCCTCGGCGCGCTGGCGCTCGCCCTCGTCGTCGGCGGACTGACGGAGGTAGGCGACCTGGTCACGCAAGGCGGCAATGCGGCGGTGCAGGACCTCGGGGCTCTTGCCCGCCTTGCGGGCCTCGGCCATCTTGCGCACCTGGTTCTGAACGGCGTCGAAGACCTCGGGGTTGCTCTTCCTGAGCTCCGTCAGGGTAGGTCCGTACTTCTGCACCACCTTCACCACGGCCGGCCCGGCGACCGCCGCGAACTTGACCAGTGCCGAGAACTTACCCATGGTCTCCCTCCCTGATGACGTCCGGCCTCCAGCGTGCCACGGCGCCCGCAGAACCGCGCAGGCACGGAGGTCCATGTGGAACCGCGGAGGAGATCAGGCGGTAGAGGGCGCGACCGGCCGGTCTCCTGTGAACACGTCTCCCGCCGTCCGGCGCGCTCCAATCTCTGGTGAGCCGGGCTCGTAGGGCTTAGCCCAGAACTGGATGTACCCGGCCGCCATGAGCATGGCGAAAGGAACCAGGGCGATCGGGTCGTGAAAGACCAGCAGAATTCCACCGTGCAGTCCGGCGCCGATCGCGGTCGCGACGAACTTCCCGCGAGGGAACCACAGCATGACAGCGAGGACGTATTCGGCCACAACACTGGAGACGGCGACGATCGGGAGAAACGCGTCAGGGAACTCGATCACGCCGTTCTGGTGGATCCCGATGACTTCGCCAGACAGGTACTGCTCGTTGATCTTTGACGTCGCCGTGTATGCGTAGACGGCTGAGATCTGGAGCTTGATGAGGAAGACAGGCCAGTACGGGACCCATGAGAGGCCCCGCCGTCGCGGGAACGTCAGAACTTCGCCGCACCGGCTGCACGAGAGCAGTGCCGCTAGGGAGACGAACAAGACCAGATGGTTGCTGTACGTCTGCTGGTCCAGCAGCAGGGCAGTTCCGGCCACCGTCGCCGTGAGAGCGGCCGATGTACGGGCGAAGACGCCGAGCAGCAGCAAAACCGCCGCAAGCAAGGCGAGGGACACCAATGCCTGCACCATGATCGGCGTGGGCACCGGCGTCCACGTCACCACCGGGATCACCAGATACGAACCCGAGGCCACCCGATGGAGCGCGAACCACCACTCAAGAATCAGTGGGAATGCGGCCAGGGCAACGAGGATCCTCGCGGCTGCCAAGCCGCCGGGCCGCACCTCCCCCGTCAGAAGTCTGCGCATGAGAAGGTCCCGACACCCTGCTCCGCGATCGTGGCGCTCACGTGAAGTGCCTCAGGGTCGTGCTTGCAGATCCACTGGACTCCTGGCACGACGTAGTCCACGTCAGGGCGGACCTTCGCCGCGATCTCGAACGTTGAAATCTCTGTCTCCGACCCGTCCTTGTCCGTCACCGTGAACTCCGGAGCCGGCCTGCTCATCGCGAACATCTGCCACCCAAACCTCACAAAGCCGGGCTTCGGCAACGAGTGCGCGGGAAGACCGACGATCACTGCACCGAGCAGAACTACTGCGACACCGCGGAGCAGCCGCTTCGGCTCCGATCCTCCCGACCTGAGATGCGTCCGCGCCTGCGTGGGGCGCAGAGGCAAGTCAGAGCTCATGGCCGGACAGTACCGACGACACCTCACCAACGTCCCTGTTTTCGGACGCCACTTGAGTCCTACGTCGGCGCACGACGACACCACGGCCGGCCCTACCCCGCCGTGTGACCGGCCTCCTTGCGCCCCCGGCTTACCCTGGGGGTAGATCCCTGCCCCTCCTGGAGGACCTTTCATGACTTCGACCTACTCCGCCGCGCCCGTGACGGAGGCACCCGAGGCCCTTCGCGCCACGTCCGTGCTGTTCGACCTCGACGGCACGATCACCGACTCCGCACCCGCGATCACCAGCGCCATCGCCGAGACCCTCGCCGCGTTCGGGTACCCGCCCGAGACGCCGGAGCAGCTCCTGCGCCACGTCGGCCCGCCGATCCGCGACGGCCTGCTGGAGTTCGGCGGCGTCCGCGAGGAGGACCTCGAGGCGATGGTCGAGCACTACCGGGCCCTCTACGCCCAGCGCATGCTCGACGTCCCGCTCTTCCCCGGCGTGCCCGAGCTCATCCGCTCCCTCCGCGCGGCCGGCGTCCCGCTGGCCGTGGCGACGTCGAAGATGCGCCACATGGCCGTGCCGATCCTCGAGCACGCCGGCCTCGCCGACGAGTTCACCGTCATCTGCGGCGCGACGGCCGACGAGTCCCGCTCCACCAAGGGGCAGATCGTCGAGGACGCCCTCGCCGGGCTGGACGCCGCCGGCGCCGACATCTCCCGGGCCGTCATGGTCGGCGACCGTCACCACGACGTCGACGGCGCCACCGAGCACGGCATCCCCGTCGTCCTCGTGGACTGGGGCTACGCCGCACCGGGCGAGGAGCAGGGCGCTCACGCCCTCGTCCGCGACGCCGACGAGCTCGCCGCCGTCCTCGCCGCCGCCTGAGCACCGCACCGCGCATGACGATCGCCGACGACGCAGCGGACCCGGGCACCGCGGGGTCCGGCCCGGAGCCGGTCACCGTCCCGCCGGGCCTGGGCCGCCAGGTCGGCAGCACGGACGACGGCGCCGCCTGGCTGAGGCGCCTGCCCGCCCTGGTCGACCGCGCCCGGACCCGCTGGGGGCTGCGCCTCGGCGAGCCGTTCCCCTCGGGCGTCGCCGGGTGGACCGCGCCGGCCCGCACGCGGGACGGGGAGGACGCCGTCGTCAAGATCGTCTTCCCGCACGACGAGGCCGCCGGGGAGCCGGCCGCGCTCCGGCTGTGGTCCGGGCGCGGCGGTCCCGAGCTCCTCGACCACGACGCCGAGGCCTGGACGCTGCTGCTGCGACGGGTCCGTCCCGGGCACGGGCTGGAGCAGGACCGCGCGCTGCTCGAGCGGCGGGTCGAGGACCGGCTCGCCGTCGCCGGGGAGCTGCTCGGCCACCTGCACGCGGCGACGCCCGGGGCCGCGGGCGCCGCCGACGGTCTCGCGCCCCTCACCGCTTACGCCGAGCGCCTCGCGGTGCTCGTGCGCGAGCGCGCCCAGCGCCACGGCGCCGCGCTCGGCGCCGACCCTGGCCTGGTCGCCGAGGCGGCCGCCCTGCTGGAAGAGCTGCCCGCCACGGCGGGCTCCGCCGTCGTCCTCCACGGCGACTACAACCCCGGGAACCTGCTGGCCGACGACTCGACCGGCACCCGCACGTGGGTGGCGATCGACCCCAAGCCGATGCTCGGCGACCCGGCGTTCGACCCGTGGCCGCTGCTGACGCAGGTGGGCGATCCGTTCCGGGAGGCGAGCGCCGCCGGGGTGCTGCGGGCGCGGTCGAGAATCGTGTGCGCGGCGGCGGGGCTGGACGCCTCACGGGTCGCGGCGTGGGCGATGGCCCGCGCGGTGGAGTCGGCGCTGTGGCGCGCCGCCGAGCAGCGCGACCGGACGGCGGCTGTGGAGGAGCTCGCGCAGGCCAGGATCTGGTCGCGCCTGGCGGTGTGACCTGCCTCTTTGGGGCAGACTGAAGCCGATGAGTGCGAGGCGTGGTCCGCGGAAGCTGCTGGGTCAGGTGAGCCGGCAGGTGGGCAGGCGCGTCCAGCGCCGCGTCCGTCCCTCCCCGACCACGTCGGTGGACCAGGTGGTCTCCCAGGCGGCGCTCGGCCCCGCGGCTCCGACCGGGGGCCTCGCCGGCGGTTCCGTTCCCGGCGACGGCACGCCCGTTCGCAGCTTCCGGCCCTCGCACGCCGCCCGCGTGAGCGTGCGGCGCATGCCGGAGCGCGCCGCGCACGCCGACGCCCCGGCCGACGGCGTCCCCCGCTGGATCCGCAAGTACGGCACCATCGCCTGGCTGCTCATCGGCATCGTCATCGTCGTCGGCATGGTGGTCTTCGCGACGAGCCGGATCCAGATCGTCTTCATCGCCGTGTTCATCTCCCTCGTGGTCACCTCGGTCCTGGACCCGGTGGTCACCTGGCTCGCGAGATACGTGCCGCGCGGCCTCGCGACGGTGCTGGCGCTGCTGGGCTCGTTCCTCGTCGTCGCCGGCCTGTTCACCTACGTGATCTCCTCGGTGGCCGGGCAGTGGGAGAGTCTGGCGAACCGGTTCTCCGACGGTATCGACACGATCCTGCAGTTCTTCGAGACCGGCCCGCTGCCGTTCCACTTCACCCAGGCCGAGATCAACGACGCGATCAACCAGGCGGTCACGCAGGCGACCACCTACGTGCAGCAGAACGCCGGCGACCTCGCCGGCCAGGTGCTCAGCAACGCCGGTGCGGTGGCGCTCGTCTTCACGGTGCTGGCCCTGAGCCTCTTCCTCACGATCTTCTTCCTCGCGCGGGGCGGCTCGATGTGGCGCTGGTTCCTCAACCAGCTGCCCACCAAGAACCGTGAGCGCACCCACGTGGCCGCGACGGCGGGCTGGTACACCTTCTCCGGCTACGCGCGCGGCACGATGATCGTGGCCCTGGCCGACGGCGTGATGGCCTTCATCCTGCTGTCGATCGTGGGCGTGCCGCTCGCCGCCCCGCTGTCGGTCCTGGTCTTCATCGGCGCCTTCATCCCGCTCATCGGCGCCCCGGCCGCGATGATCATCGCCGCCGTCGTGGCGCTGGCGGCGAACGGGTTCGTCGACGCGATCATCGTGACCATCGGCGTCGCGCTGATCGGGCAGATCGAGGGCCACATCCTCGAGCCGCTGGTCATGGGCAAGCAGGTGTCCCTGCACCCGGTGGTGGTCGCCCTCGGCGTGACCGCCGGCACGTTCCTCGGTGGCCTGCTCGGCGCCATCATCGCGATCCCGGTGCTGGCGGTGACCTGGGCGGTGTACTCCGCGATCCGGAGCGTGGACCCGCCCATGGAGGAGATGCCCACCGCGCCCGCCAGGGGCGGCACGGCCCTGGGCAGGGGCGGGCGCGGCTCCGACGACGGACGGTCCCTCGTCGAGGAGCTGGCCGCCTCCGAGACGGGCGACTCCGGTGCGGGCTCGGGCCGCTCGGGCGTGGGGCGCTCCGACGCCGGGTCCGGGGAACAAGAAGTTGGCTCACGGATGCCCGCCCACCCGGCGCGGGTCCAGCCGGTGCCCGTGCACCGTCCGTTCGTCCGGCGGCCTCCGACGAAGACCTCCCGGCGGGAGGCCACGCCGGCCGACGACGCGGAGCAGCCGACCTCGTAGCGAACGGTGGCGCTGGAAGTGGCGACGACCAGGGCGTCACCGACGGTTCTGAGAGGCGCGCGCGGCGAGGTCGTCCAGCTCGGCACGGGCGCCGTCGACGAAGACGTCGAGGTCGGGACAGGCGTCCCGGTCGGCGGTGACGCAGATCTCGAACGCGCCGGCGTAGGACAGCGCGCCGACCCCCAGCCCGACGCTGCCGATGAGGTTGAGCACCGGGAAGACCTCGAGCAGTCGCGCGCCGGCGAGGTAGACCGGCCGGGCGGGTCCGGCGACGTTGCCCGTCTCGACGTTGACCCGCTGCCGGTTGACCGCCCGCAGCATCGGCCGGCTGATCCACCGGCTGCGGAACAGGGTGCCGAGCGAGGGCCGGGCCACCGACTTCCGCCGTGCGGTCTCCTGGGCGATCCGGCGCAACCGGCTGTCCGGATCCGCGATGCCGAGCGGCAGGGGCACGACCATCTGGCTGATGAGGTTTCCCTCGGTCCCTCCTTGACCGCCGCGGCGCAGCGAGACCGGGACGTAGACGGGGACGCTCCCGACCGGCTCGCCCCGTGCCGACAGGAGCGCGCGAAGCCCTCCGGCGGTGACCGCCAGGAGGACGTCGTTGACGGTCGCGCCGTGCGCGGCGGCGATCTGGTGGACCTGTTCCAGCGTCGTCCGGAGGAGTGCGAAGCGGCGGCCCGGCCCCACGACCCGGTTCAGACTCGTCTCCGGACCGGGCTGTTGGGCGAGCGTCTCGCGCACCATGGGGAGGGCGCCGCGCACACGACGCGCGGTGGCCCGTGGCCGGGTCAGGGTCTTGAGCACGACGGCGAGCCGACGAACGCGGCGGCGCACGTTGTCCACCAGGAGCTCAGCCGTGGTCGGCGTGGGCGCCGGCGCCCACGCAACCGGCGGGACGACCGTGTCCGGTGCCGGGTCCAGGAACGCCGCGAGCAGGGACATGGCGGCCCGGCCGTCGGCGAGGGCGTGCTGCCACCTGACGAACAGCCCGACCCGGCGGCCCGGCAGGCCCGGGAGGAACCACATCTCCCACTGCGGCCGTGAGGGGTCGAGACGTCGGGCCCGCAGCTTCTCGACGGCGTCCAGCAGCTGCGCCTCGCCGCTGCCCGGCGGGAGCGGAAGGACCCGGACGTGGTGGTCGAGGTCGACGACGGGGGCGTCGACCCACACCGGGCCGCCCTGGAACCGGCCGGGGTGGTGGATGAGCTGCCGGAAGCGCGGCGCCCCGTGGAGCCGGGCGCCGATCGCCTTGCGGAGCACCTCGACGCGGAGGCGACCGTCAGCGTCCAGCAGGCCCTCGCCGTCGAGAATCGCGATCGCGCCGATGTCCTGCGGCCAGCGCGCGTCCAGCCGCAGCATCAGCTCGTCCTCCGGGCTCAACCGTCTGACCGGCATGACGTACCGCCGCTATCTCGGGTCGATCGGGGTGAGGACTCCCAGCCGGTCCTCGATCGCGGCGGCGGCGTCGAGGCACAGGTCCTCCCGGTAGCGGGGCCCGATCACCTGGACCGCCTGCGGGAGGCCGCCCGAGACTCCGACGGGCAGGGCGACGGCGGGCAGGCCGAGGGTGTTGACGGCCATCGTCATGCGCATCGCGCGGATCGTCTCCGCCACCTGCCCCTCCTCGAGGTCGGTGCCGGCGGGTGCCGGGACGTCGGTGGCGACCGGGGCGACGACGAGCGGGTGCGTCTCCTGGAACTCGCCCCACTGCCGCAGGAGCGCGTGCCGGGTCATGAACGCCTGCTCCGCCGCCGACTCGTCCGGCCGGCCGGCGGCCTCGAAGAACTCCGCCATGAAGCGGCGAACCGGAGCAGGGGCGAGCGGCTCCATCACCTGCTCGTAGCCGAGACGGGTGCCCGGGGTGCTGAGCATGACCAGCAGCGCGTCCGCCGCGGCGTCGATCCCCGGCGGCTCGATCTCGTCGACGGCGAAGCCGACGTCGCGCAGGGCCTCTCCCGCCCGCCGGACGCCGTCCTGCACCTGCTCGGCGGTCCCCCGGCCGCCCGGGTCGACGACGAGGGCGACGCGGAGCGGGCCGGCGCGAGCGGGACCGGCGAGCGGGGCCGGGACGGTCCAGGGGTCGCGCCACGTCGGCCCGGCCATGACCTCGAGGGCGGCCCGCAGGTCGGCGACGTGCCGCGCCAGCGGGCCGGTCACACCGGTCAGCTGGATGCCGATGGTGGTCATCTCCCCGGGCCCGACGGAGCTGGCGGCCGGGATCCGGCCCAGGGTGGGTTTCAGGACCGTGACCCCGCAGCACTGGGCCGGGTGGCGCAAGGACCCCAGCCCGTCGGTGCCGAGCCCCAGGGGGCTCATGCCGGTCGCGACGGCGACCGCCTCGCCCGCGCTGGACGCACCGGGCGTCCGCGTGCGGTCCCAGGGGTTGAGGGTGGCGCCCCACAGCTCGCTCTCGCAGTGCCACCGCACGGCGCCGCTCGGCATGTTCGTCCGGCCGATCGGGATCGCGCCGGCGGCCCGCAGCCGCTCGACCGCCGGGGCGTCCCGGGCCGGGTAGGCGTCCGCCAACGCCGTCAGGCCCTGTGTCGCGGGCGTGCCGGCGACGTCGATCATCTCCTTGACGGTGAACGGCACCCCGTGGAGCACCGGTAGCTCGGCGCCGGCCGCGACCGCGCGGTCGGCCTCCCTCGCGCGGTCGAGCGCCTCCTCCCCCATGACGTGGACGACGGCGTTGACGGCCGGGTTCACCTGCTCGATCCGCCGGAGGTGCGCCTCCACCACGTCGACGGCCGAGACCTGCCCGGACCTGATGAGGCCCGCGAGCGCGGTGGCACCCGGTCGCCACAGCTCGGTGTCGATCGCGGCCGCCATCTCGGCGCCGTCAGCTGGCGACCGCCCGTGCCGCCCGTGTCCGGGCGGACCTGAGGGACGGGGTCTCGATCTCGTGGCCGTTCTCGGCGAGCCAGGCGGCCCAGTCGGTGACGTCGGGATGGCGACGGTGCAGGGCGCGGCGCTCACGCTCGGTCATCCCGCCCCAGACGCCGAACTCGGTCTCGGTCTCCAGGGCCTCGACGAGGCAGGCCGTGCGGACGGGGCAGGTGAAGCAGAGCTCGCGGGCGCTGCGCTGGGCGGCGCCGCGCACGAAGAGGGTGTCGGGCGGGGTGCTGGCGCAGGCCGCGTCGGCGGCCCACGGCATCGGCTGGGTCACGGGTGACCTCCTTGGGGGGTGCGGCATCGTTGCCGGTGCGAGGACGTTAGTCACCCGATACCGCTCTGGGGAAGACCCGCCCGGAACCGATTTCGAGGATCCGGCATGTGTCCTCCAGGGCGCTGAGGAAGTCGACCGTGTCGGCATCGCCCTCTCCGTACAGTCACCCATGGGTTGCCGCATGGACGACTCTCCTGGCGTATTGAAACGCTGACTGCACACCGAGGGAGTCAGAGAGTTTCACAACAGACCGGCTCGAAAACGGCACGCGTTGCCGTCGTCCACAAGTAACCTCACATGTGCAGCGCCCGCCATCGGCGAGCAACCTACCGCCATCAACGCGACGCCCTCTGCACACGCCCGGACGTCCCAGAATATGAGTACGATGTCCAAAATCATTGGCAGGATCTTTCCAACGTTTACGAGTGCGCGGTTCGCTGAATACCGCATACCACGGCTTTGGGTAATAACTCTTGTCGCTCTGGTCGCGAAATCGGGGCTGCTAACCGGCTCCCTTTACGGCATTCTGGGCTCGCTTGCGACCGCTATTGTGGCGCCTCCGCTGCTCTGCCTCCTTAGCATACCCGCCCTCGCTCTGCGACGGCGAGGCCAAGCGACGTACCTACTATTGCTCAACGGGCTCTTATCCTTTTTACTTGCAGGCGACGCCGTCTACGCGCGCGCGTTTCAGGAGCCACTCGGTCTTCACACCCTCGCAGCCGCGCGAACCATGGATGACATGGCGGGCTCGATTACGGCGATGCTGAATTGGACGGACCTCGCCTACTTTGCAGACCTGCCCGTTGCCCTTGCTGCGATCATTGCATCCCGCGACGCAATGACTCACTCTTCACGCAGACTGGGAACATTTGCAGTAGTGGGCACACTGAGCGCCGCCGTCGTGCTGACCCAGATACTTCAGATCGGAGTCGGCTCACACCTGTCGGACCGGCGATTTCTGCCCCTGACGCTGTCTCCTGTGGGATTTCATGTCTACGACGTAGCAAGCGCGGTCAGCAACCGGGACAGAGACTTAAGCCGAGAGGATCTTTCAGACATCAGGGCATGGCTCGGTGAAAACGCCCGTTACCAGGCGCCGGACCACGCTTTTAAAACCCTCCATGGTAACGTCACAGGCAAGAACCTGATAGTCGTCCAAATTGAGTCGCTAGAGCAATCGCTGCTCGGGCAGCGAGTCAATGGTGAAGCGATAACACCGAACCTCAATCGCCTGATCGGCGAGAGCATCTATTTTCCGAACGTGGTGCAACAGGTTAAGGATGGAAACACTTCCGACGCTATGTTGCTCTTCAACACGTCCACATACCCGTTGAGGTCAGGTAGCGCCTTCCTTCGGTTCCCGGAGAACAACTTCCAAACACTTCCGAAGCTCTTATCGTCAGACGGGTACACCCCTATAGCAATTCAGGGAGACGCAGAAGAATTTTGGAATCGTGATCGAACTTACCCGAGCCTGGGATTCTCCGACTACGTGAGCGAGAACCGATTCGAGGATCGTCGCGAGGTCGGGATGGGAATCATCGACGAGTCCCTCTACAAACAGTCCATCATCGAGTTGCAGAGGCTGCAGGAGCCCTTCTATCTGCACCTGACGACCATGACCTCTCACACTCCCTTCGAGTTGCCCGAAGAAATGAAGTTGCTAGAGATGCAGCGTTCGGACCAGACCAGCAACTACCTGCAAAGCGTGCGCTACGCAGACGAGGCATTCGGCGAATTTTATGCAGACCTGAAACGCCGGGGACTGCTTGAGAACTCAGTACTGGTGGTCTATGGCGATCACGAAGGCATCCACAAGTACGCAGACTCAACGTGGTTACCCGACAACAACGCTCGCGTCCCGTTCATCATCCACACCCCTGACCTGAAGGGAATTACTGTGGAAAACCCTGGCGGACAGGTCGATATGTTGCCGACGCTTGCCTACTTGTTCGGGTTCGACCCGGAGGAATATGCATGGGCGATGGGCCGCAATTTACTCGGGCCCCATACAGGGTCCGCGATTCTGTCGTCAGGTGACGTGTTGCCAGAAGCCGATGACGCCGAACACCTTCAGGAGGGGCTTCGAGTCGCAAATTTGATAATTTCCGGTGATTATTTTTCATCTTCGGGAGGGTAGGCGAATCACCGGAAGTCCCGCGAGGTGGAGGGCACCATGAGGCTGAGCGGCTCGATCCTGTCGGCGACGAGGTTCGTCACCCCGTCGGCCCGTTCGAGGGTCCCGCGCACCACGAGCGCGGCGCTGGTGCGGGCCACCAGGCGGTACCGCGCCCACAGCCCGGCCGAGCAGACCACGTTGAGCAGTCCGGTCTCGTCCTCCAGGGACAGGAATGTGACCCCGGCGGCGGTGCCGGGGCGCTGGCGGTGGGTGACGACCCCGCCGACCCGTAGCCGCTCCCCCGGCTGCCGGTTCGCCAGCTCGGCCACGGTGAGCACGCCGTCCGCCGTGAGGTCGGCCCGACGGAACTGGGTGGGGAAGGAGTCCGGCGAGACCCCGGTGGCCCACACGTCGGCGACTGCGGTCTCCACCTGCCCCATCTCGGGCAGCGCCGGCGCCTCGACTCCGACGGCGGTGAACGGCAGCGGCGGCTGGAACCAGACGTCCTCGGCCGGCCACTCCTCGCGCACCGCCACCTTCCGGGTGCCGCCGGAGACCTGCCAGGCCCCCAGGGGAGGGCGCTGCGCCGTCGCGCCTCGCCCACCGCCCCCGGCCGGCCCCGCGCCGCGCCGCCGTCCACCGGTGTGCCGGCGCCCGTGCTCCCCGGCCAGCACGCCCGCGGACCACAGCGCCTCGCGCCGCTCGAGGCCGAAGCAGCCCAGCGCCCCGGCGGTGGCCAGCGCCTCGAGCTGGGCGGCGGTGAGGTCGACGCGGCGGGCGAGGTCGGGCAGGTCCGCGAACGGCCCGCCCCGCTCCCGCTCGGCGACTATCCGCCCGGCCACCTTCTCCCCCACCCCGCGCACCGGCGCCAGCCCCAGGCGCACGGCCAGGTCGGGGTCGGGGTGGACCAGGTGCGCGACGTCGTCCGCGGCCGGGCGACGCGCCGCGGCCGCCCGCAGCTCCGCCGTCGTCAGGGGTTGGACGCAGGCCTGCGAGGCGGAGGCGTTGACGTCGGCGCGCAGCACCGCGACGCCGTGGCGGCGGGCGTCGGCCACGAGGGACTGCGGCGAGTAGAAGCCCATGGGCTGGGACGCCAGCAGCGCGGCGTAGAACGCCTCCGGGTGGTGGACCTTGAGCCAGGAGCTGGCGTAGACGAGGTAGGCGAAGGAGAAGGAGTGCGACTCGGGGAAGCCGAAGTCGGCGAAGGCCTTGAGCTTGTCGTAGATCTTCTCCGCCACGTCCGGCGGTACCCCGTTGTCCTCCATGCCGCGCAGCAGCCGGGCGTGCAGGGCCTCCATCCGCTCGGTCGAGCGCTTGGAGCCCATGGCCTTGCGCAGCTGGTCGGCCTCGGCGGGACTGAAGCTCGCCACGTCGATGGCGATCTGCATCAGCTGCTCCTGGAACAGCGGCACCCCGAGTGTCTTGGACAGCGCTGGCTCGAGCAGCGGGTGGAGGTAGGTGACCTTCTCCCGGCCGCGGCGCCGGCTGATGTAGGGGTTGACGGAGTCGCCCTGGATGGGGCCGGGGCGGATGAGCGCGACCTCGACGACGATGTCGTAGAAGCACCGCGGCTGCAGCCGGGGCAGCGTGGCCATCTGGGCGCGCGACTCCACCTGGAACACCCCCACGGTGTCCGCCGCGCACAGCAGGTCGTACACCGCCGGGTCCTCCTGCGGCAGGTTGTGCAGGCCGAGCTCGCCGTCGATCCCCCACCGGGCGGCCTGGCCGTGGGCGTTGACGGTCTCGAACGCCAGCCGCAGGGCGGTGAGCATGCCGAGGCCGAGCAGGTCGAACTTCACCAGGCCGGCGTCGGCGCAGTCGTCCTTGTCCCACTGCAGCACGGTGCGCCCGGGCATGGTGGCCCACTCCACGGGGCAGACCTCGATGACCGGCCGGTCGCACAGCACCATGCCGCCGGAGTGGATGCCGAGGTGCCTCGGCAGGCGCAGCATCTGCTCGGCCACCTCGATCACGGGCGCGGGGATGCCGGCGACGTCGTCGGCCGGGCCGCCCGCCCAGCCGTCCCGGGTGCGGGACGCCTCGGCGGTGTCGTCGGGGCGGACGAGGGAGCGCCAGCGCTCGATGGTCCTGGACCAGGCGTCCTGCTGGCCGACGTCGTAGCCGAAGGCCCGGGCGGCGTCGCGCACCGCCGAGCGCGGCCGGTAGGAGATGACGTTGGCGACCTGGGCGGCGTGCTCGCGCCCGTAGCGGCCGTAGACGAACTGGATGACCTCCTCGCGGCGGCCGGACTCGATGTCGAGGTCGATGTCCGGCGGGCCGGAGCGCCCCGGGGAGAGGAACCGCTCGAACAGCAGCCGGTGCGTCACGGCGTCGACGGCGGTGATGCCAAGGGCGTAGCAGACCGCCGAGTTCGCCGCCGACCCGCGCCCCTGGCACAGGATCCCCCGCGCCCGGCAGAACTCGACGATCTCGTGGACGATGAGGAAGTAGCCGGGGAAGTCCAGGTCGGTGATGATCTCGAGCTCGTGCTCGATCATGTCGTAGGCGCCGGGCACCCGCTCCGCCCCGCGCGACCCGTACCGCTCGGCGGCGCCGCGGTAGGTCAGCTCGCGCAGCCAGGTGGCCTCGGTGTGCCCGTCCGGCACGGGGTGCGGGGGAAGGTTCGGGGCGACGAGCTGCAGGTCGAACGCGCACTCTGCCGCGAGCGCCACCGAGGTCGGCACCGCCTCGGGGTGGCGGTGGTGGCGGGCCGCCATCTCCGTGCCGGAGCGCAGGTGCGCCGGGGCCGCGGGCAGCCAGCCGTCGATCTCGTCCAGGGAGGCGCGGGCCCGGGTGGCGGCGAGGACGTCGGCGAGGCGCTGGTCCGCCGGGCGGGCGCAGTGCACCGCCCCGGTGGCGACCAGCGGCAGCCCGGCGGCGCGGGCCAGGTCTGCGAGGGCGTCGTTGCGGGCGGAGTCCAGGGGCGCCCCGGTGTCGGTGATCTCCACGGCCACGTTCTCGCGCCCGAACAGGGCGGTGAGCCGGTCCAGCTCCGCACGAGCGGCCCGCTCGCCGTCGGTATGGCCGACGACGGAGCCTGGGCCGTCCCCCTCCAGGGCCTTCCGCACCGCGCCCTTGCGGCACCCGGTGAGGACGAGCCACTCCCCGCCCGCCTGGGCGGCGAGGTCCTCGAGGTCGAACGCGGCCCGTCCCTTCGCCCCGGAGTCCAGGTGCCCGCGGGCGATCGCGCGCGAGAGGCGCCGGTAGCCCTCGGGGCCGCGGGCGAGGACGAGCAGGTGGGTGCCGTCGGGGTCGGGGCGCCCGCTCATGCCGGGGACGCCGCCCGGTCCCTCGTGCGCGCCGGCGCGGCCGGTGGTGCCGAGGTTGAGCTCGGACCCCAGCACGGTGGGCAGGCCGAGGGTGCGGGCCGCCTCGGCCAGGCGCACGACGCCGTAGAGGCCGTCGTGGTCGGTCAGCGCCAGGGCGGACAGGCGCAGCCGGGCCGCCTCGGCGGCGAGCTCCTCGGGGAGGTTCGCGCCGTCGAGGAAGCTGAATGCCGAGTGCGCGTGCAGCTCGGCGTAGGGGACGTCCGGCACACCCCTATCGTATCGAACGAACGTTCGAGGCGGGCTATCCCCGCACGTAGAGAACAGCGACGTCGTCAGCGGCCCCCTCTACCCATCCGCGGTCATCCTTCAGCGCCTCTGCCAACCCACTTTCGAGTGGCACCAGAACGCACTCTGCCCCGGACAGTGCTTCGTCGAGGTCACCCTGACCTCGCACTGCACTCTCGAAGGTCACCACTCTCTCCACCCCGTAGAGATCGTTGCGGGAGTCGAGAGAGACCGGAACGTCCGGACGTTCCAGAATCACCCAGCCACCCAGCACATAGGAGTTGAAGAGCCTGCACCCAGCAGGTATGGCATCCGTTATCGATGCGGATGGGTAGATCGACGGACTTGGGCGTCCGAGGTGCGTCAGTTGCGGAACGGCAACCGCGAGCCACCCGGCCATGAACAACGTGACACCGAACCTCAGCAGATCCTGGCGGCTGTCGGCGTAGCGAGAGAGCCAGCCGGGTGCCTTCACCGACGCGAGTAACGGCAGAGCGACTAGGAGCAGGACGGGCAGCAGGCGCATGGCAACCACGGATCCAGCAGCCGCGACGGTAAGTGCCGCGACGAACGGGACCTCCCGTCTCCGCACCGCAAGGAGCAGACCAAGCATGCCAAGCACAAACATCAGCAACTGCTGAAGATCTCCAGGATTGAACGGCTGCCACTCCATCACCACGCCCGTCGACGCGTCCCTCACACCCAATGTCTGGCTGAGAAGCCCGAATCCACGGGGGTTAGCGGCCGCACCTAAAAAGGACAAAGCGGTTGCGGCTGCACACCACCAGCCTAGTTCCCGGGTCCGGCGCCGAAGGATGAGCAAACCGGCACACGCACCCAAGATCCCCACACCGAGCAGAACTGCGGCGTGGAGATTTACCCACACAATAGACATGGCAGAAACGACGGCCACCGCGTGCAGCGGTCGGACACTGCCGTGAGTCAACCTCTGCAGGACGAGGACTAGCGCCAGCACCGCGATGTAATCGATGAGTTGGGGGCGCGCCTGCAAGAACCCGATCAGAAGCGGGGACGCGACGAACAGGGCCAGTCCCGCACCGATCGGGTGCCCGCCGAGTTGCCGAGCAAGGTGCACGACCAGAGCCCCGATACCCATAATGAGCGTGGCACAGAGAAGGGCAACGGCCGGAAGCCCCCAAACGTGGTAAGCACCGGCGAGCACCACATTGAAAGCCCAGGAGTTCTGTGTCCAGGACTCGCCTAGAGCGGTCCAGGAAAACGGGTCAGTTGCGGGTATGGCCTTCTCCGCCAAAGTTACGAGGCCCGTACGGATCTGCCAGAAGGTATCGGATTCAGTAAGTTCACCGGCCCGCAAAAGAGCAACCGGCAGCATCACCAGCCATGCGAGCCCCCAGGGCCATCCCGCACGCCGAGCCTTCGTCCGCTCCGGCGCCTCGAGCAACTTCAACGATTGCATGACCTATCAGCCCGACTAGTAAGGAGGTCGGCGGCCAGACCCGTTCCACGAAGAAGCGGTAGGCGGACGCGCCGGTTGCTTGGCTTGACTGCTTCAGGTCAGGCCCTCGAAACATCATGACGTAGAGACCCCCCAGACGTGGCTGTTTCGGGGCGACATGAAATGAAATCTGCAGCCGACGGCGATCAGACTGCTCAGACCACCGGAGATTCGCGGGGGCGCTCCGGGCAGCGGCGCCCCCAGACGATGGTTGCAGCGCGCTGGGCGTCTTCACCTGCCGTTCAGATAGCGTTTACGCACGCGACGGCGCAGGATGACGCCGGCCCACCGACACGCACGCCCCGACCGAACGGTTTCCATGCTCCAGACCTCCAGCGCCCCCCGGGTCGTCGACGCCGACGTCCCGCCGGCCGACACGCCCTCCGAGCGAGGTCCTCGGCCGCCGTCGAGGCTGCGGCGCGCCCTGGACGCCGCCGGACGGGCGGTCCCGGTCGCGGCGCTGAGCCTGGCGGTCGCCGTCGTCGTCACGATGATCGTCGAGCTCACGCACGTGCAGACCGAGCCGTGGCTGGAGCCGCTCGAGCGCGTGGACACCTGGGGGGCGGACCGCCTGGCGCTCGAGGTGCTGGTGGTCTGGGCGGTGGTGGTGCTGATCCACGCGGTCGTCGGCCGGCTGTGGCTGGCGGCTCTCATCAGCGTCGCGGTGGGCGGCGTGATCGCCTTCGCGGACTACCAGAAGATGCTGATGCGCGGGGAGCCGCTGTACCCCACCGACATCGAGTACCTCAAGGACGCCGGGCTGCTGCTGCACAGCATCGGCGTCGACCCCGCCTACGTGCTGGCGGGACTGCTCGTCCTCGCGGCCGTGGTGGTCACCCTCGTCGTGCGGACCCACCGACGACGGCGGTCGGTACGGCGGGCGGGCCCCGCCCGGCCGGGCCGGTCCGGAAGGCTGCCGCTGCGCCGTCGTTGGCGCGCGCACGCCCCGCGCGTCACGGCCGGCCTCCTCGCGTTCGGCGTGCTGGCCGCGGCGGTCACCTTCAACGAGGACGGCAACCCGCTGCGGGCGCTGTGGGAACGCTCCGGCCCCACCTGGGCGCGGTGGAACCAGGTGGAGAACTACGCGGAGAACGGGTTCGTCTCCGGCCTGCTCTACAACATGCCGGGCACGGCGATGGAGCGGCCGGCCGGCTACTCCCGCGCGGCGCTGCGCGAGATCGCGGACCGGTACTCCGCCGTCGCCGCGGAGATGAACGCCACGCGCGACGCGGGCGCGCTGGCGGACACCAACGTCGTCGTCGTGCTCAGCGAGTCCTTCACCGACCCCACCCGGCTGAACGGCGTCGAGGTCGCGGAGGACCCGATCCCCTTCACCCGCGGCCTCATGGGGCGGACCCCGTCCGGCACGATGCTCAGCTCCGACTACGGCGGCGGCACGGCCAACGTCGAGTTCGAGGTGCTCACCGGGATGTCGCTGAGCAACTTCCGCGAGCAGATGCACACGCCGTACCAGATGCTCGTGCCGTACGAGGACGACTTCCCGTCCCTGCTGCGCACGGTGGGCGCCGGGCACGAGGCCATCGCGATCCACCCGTACCAGCGCAGCTTCTACAAGCGCGACGAGGTGTACGCGACCTTCGGCTTCTCACGGGCCGCGTTCGAGGACGAGATGGCCGACGCCGAGCGGGTGGAGCGGAACCCGTTCGTCTCCGACGCGGGCACCTTCACGCGCGTGGTGGACGAGCTGAGGGCCTCCGAGGACCCGATGGTCGTCAACGTGGTGACGATGCAGAACCACCGCCCCTACGACGGCAAGTACGACGAGCCGATCGACGTCGAGGGTGCGATGACGCCGATGGAGAAGCGCATGGTCGGCCAGTACCTGCGGGGCCTGCGCTACAGCGACGCGGCGGTCGAGCAGCTGGTCACCGATCTCCAGGGGCTCGACGAGCGCACGATCGTGCTGTTCTACGGCGACCACTCCCCCGCCGTGTGGTCCAGCCAGGTGTGGGCGCGCAACCCGGGCCAGGCGATGTACGAGACGCCGTGGTTCGTCTGGGCCAACTTCGAGACGGCGCCGGTCGAGCCGGCCGCCGAGCTCCTCGGGCCCAACCACCTGCTGGGCCAGCTGCAGGCCGCGGCGAACGCGCCGGTGACCCCGTACGACGCGATGCTCGCCCAGATCGCCGAGGAGGTCCCCGCCGCCGAGCGTGGCATCATGCTGGACCCGGACGGCCGCGAGATTCGCGCGGAGGACCTCTCCCCGCGGGCGCAGCAGCTGCTCGAGGACTACCGGCTCGTGCAGTACGACCTCTCCGTCGGCAAGGGCTACGCGGAGGCGGAGCTGTACGAGGTGCCCACCCCCTGAGTCACGAGTGGTCAACTCCTCCGCGAGTGGTCAAGTCCTCCGCGAGAGGTCAAGTCCTCCGCGAGAGGTCAAGTCCTCCGCGAGAGGTCACGAACTCCCGCGGCGATCACGGAAGAAGTGACATCTCGAGGAGTTCGTGACCTCTCGCGGGTGCGGGGATGGGCTCAGGTGAGGTGGTCGTGGTCGCCGCGCACCCAGGCGGCGTGCCGGGCGGCGCTGCGGCGCACGGCCGACTTCCCGCCCTGGGGGATGGTGTTGCCGAAGTTGCCGTAGATCCGGTCGAAGTCCAGCTGGAGGACGTCGCGCGCGACCCGCTGCGCCACCGCGCCCGAGAGCGGGATCCGGTTGGGGTAGCTGCGCATGAACGCGACCGTCTCCCGGTCGGGGTTCGGCCCGATGGTGTCCCCGCACAGGAGCACGCCGACGCCGTCGGCCCCCCGCCAGGTGGCGACGGCGTTACCCGGGAAGTGGCCGCCGATCTGGTGGACCACCACACCGGAGACCGGTGAGACCCGGCCGGACCAGAACCGCACGACGTCGTCCTCGCGGGCGAGCCAGCGGGCGTCCGCCTGGTTGACGAGCACCGGGACGTCGCCGAGGGCCCGGCTCCACTCCACCTGGGCGCCGAACATGTGGGGATGGCTCGCCACGATCGCGACCACCTCGCCCTCGCGGCGGACCCGGCGCACGGAGTCGTCGTCGATGAAACCGATGGGGTCCCACAGCACGTTGCCCTCGGGGGTGCAGGCGAGCAGCGCCTGCTGGCCGATACCCACGTGCGGCTCGGCGACCAGCCCGAACAGCCCCGGCTCGACCTCGTGCATCGCGACGAGGTGCCCGAGCTCGGCCATCTCCTCCAACGTCGTCCACGACTGCCCGGTGGCCGGCACCCACTGCCGCTCGTCGTCGCAGATCTCGCAGATCTCCGGCGGGGAGTCCGTGTCGGCGTGCTCGACGGCGCAGGTGCGGCAGATCCAGACGGTCATGGGGTGATCCTTGCGCCTGGGCCCACCTGGCACCAGACCTTTCCGACCGCAGTCGGCATCAGCCTCGGCCGACGACCCGCTCCAGCGCCTCCGCCAGCCCTGGGCGGACCTCGATCCCGATGGCGCCGTCGTCGCTCACGCGGCTGATCCGTTCGAAGGCGCCCCCGTGCCACCAGTAGAGGTGCGGAGAGATGCCACCAGGGGCGTCGTCGAAGCCGTTCTTCGCAAAGCCTGCAAGCGCGTTGATCACCGGCAGAGCCTCGGGCCCGTCGAGCGGGTGCAGCCCGATCTGGTGGCGGTGCGCGACCGTGACCAGGACGCCGTTCGGGTACTCCCGCTCGCCGTAGACACGCATAAGCAGGTCGCGCATCGCGAGGATCCGACTGGCGGTGTAGACCGACTCGCCGTACACCACCTGGATGGATCCCCCAGCGGGCAGGTCGATCGATTCGATCTCGTCGACGGGTTCGCGGAGCAGGTTCTCGAGCCCTGCCCGGCGTAGCTCCTCTGGGTCGAACCGGGCGACGTCGCCGTCGGTGAGCGTGACCACGGAGTCAGGGAAGTCGAGTGCCAGCGCCTCGACGAGGTCGTCCGCGACCGGTCGGGTGTACGAGAGGGACGTGGGGTCTGCCGGCAGGGCTCCGGCACCGTAGAGGCGAAGGAAGGTGCGTGCGCGGACCTCCTCGTCGGGAAGGTCCGCGGTCCCGGCCGTGGGAGCGAGGAGCGCCCGCACGTGCCGCTCGACCACGGCCGGCCACTCCCGTCGGCCGCCGGGGGCGTTGTGGCAGCTGGCGGCGACGTTCCACAGCCCGTACTTGTGGCCGTCGGTCCCGGCGAGGTGGTCCTCGTGGATGACGGCGTCGATACCGGCAGCGGCGAAGGCCTGCTGCGTGAGGCGCCGGATCTCAGCGGCGTCGGTGGCGGTGAGGAACGGCAGCGCCGAGTCAGGCGCGTCGTCGGTCCGCTCTTCACGTCGCCGTCCGAACCATCCCATCGCCGCACCTCCGTGTCGTCGCCACCGTTGGCTCCCGGAAGGTCTACCAGTCGAGCGGTGGTCGCCGGGGCGGTTTGCCGCCGCTGCCTCTCCGGAATCAGTCGTAGACCCCCTCGACCTGCCAGCGCCCGCGCTCGACGGCGAGCAGCAGCGCCGGCGCCCCGTCGGGGACCACCTGGACGTAGGCCCGGCGCCGCCCCTGGTCCGACCACCACCGCTCGGTCCCGTGCCACGGACCGGCCCACGCGAGCAGCGGGTACTCCCCCGCGTCGACCGGCGTCGGGGCCACCGCACCCCGCTTCGACGCAGGCGGTGGCGGCGGGACCAGGACGCGGGCCGGCGGGGCGCTGGCCGTGCCGCGCGCGTCCACCCGGACATCCTCGCCGACGGCGTCCACCAGCCGCACGGGCACCGGCTCAGTGGGCACGGTGGCCGGCCACGGGGTGGGCACCTGCCCGGGCCAGGGCGCGTCGGTGCGGCGCAGCGGGGCGGCGTCGTCGCCCCAGGCCACCAGGCGGGCGGCGGCCCGCGGGTCACGACCGCCCTGGAGCACCGGGACGAGCACCCCTTCCGCACCGAGCAGGCCCTGCACGCGCAGGGCGGCGCGGCCGGCCTGCGCCTCGCCGCGGCGGGCCCGGCCCCAGAGGCCGTCCTGCACCGCCCCGGCGGGGCTGACCTCCTGGGCCACGAGCTCGAGGTGGGTCAGCGGGGCCGACGGCGGACGGCCGCTGCGCCCGGACAGCCACCCCTCGAGCTGCCAGCGCACCCGGTCGGTCAGCTCTGCGGCGGTGGGGGCGCCGTCGATGCTCCAGGTACGGACCAGCTCGGTGCCGTCCTCGGTGCGGGCCGCCACCTGGAGCCGGGCGCAGACCACCCCGCGGCGCAGCATCCGTTCGGAGAGCTGCTCGGCGAGGGTGCGGGCGGCGAAGGCGGCGACGTCGGCGCGCTCGGCGGGCGGGTCGAGCTCGGTGGCGGCGAGGACGTCGTCCTCGGGCCGGGCTGAGGTGGGCGGGAGGGTGTCCAGCCCGCGCGCGAGCCGGTGCGCGACCAGGCCCCGGCCGCCGAAACGGGCCGCGACGTCGCCCGGCTCCAGGGACGCGAAGGCACCGAGGGTGCGCAGCCCGAGGCGGCGCAGCAGGTCCACCAGCTCGGCGGTCTCGGCGGCCGCCTGCCGGGTGCTGGCGGCGAGGCTCAGCGCGGCGACGTCCTGCCCGGCGAGGAACGCCGCCGAGGCCTCGGCCGGGACGAGGACACCGGCGCGGGCGGCGAGCATGGCGGTGAGCAGCCCGTCGCCGACGCCCACCTGGCACTCGGCGCCGGTCTCGGTGGCCACCGTCCCGACGAGCAGCTCGGCCAGGGCGTCCTCGGACCCGACGTGCCGCACGGGGCCGCGGGCGAGGAAGACGACCATGCCCGGGCGGACGACCTCGACCTCGGCGACGACGGTCTCCACGGCCTGCACGAGCGGCTCGAAGGCGCGGGCGTCGCGGACCGGGTCGACGGGGACGAGCACCAGCTCGGGGCAGAGCTGCTGGGCGCTGCGCCGGCGCATGCCCCGGCGCACCCCGGCGGCCCGGGCTGGCGCGGAGGCGACGACGACGCCCCGGTTGTCGTGGACGGCGACGGGGAGCTGGGGGTCCACCAGTCCCTCGGCGACAGCGGCCGCCACCGGCCAGTCGGGGACCCACAGGACCACCCGGCGCGCGGTTCCTGCGGGTGGCACCTCACACCGCCCGCAGGAGAGGCGGTTCGTGCACGAGCTCCGCGACCTCGGCCCCGACGTCGGAGGTCAGGCCCGTGTCCCGGCGGTTCTCCTCGGCGCCGCCGAGCCCGTCCGGGCCGACACGGACGTGGACCTCGCGCGCCACGGCGGCACCGGCGCGGCCGGTCGCCCGGACGGTGAGCTCCTGGTCGACCAGGTGGCCCCAGCCCTGCCCGAGCCCCTCCCAGCCGGAGCGGGTGGCGCGCAGCACCAGGTGCGCGCCGGGCCAGTCGTGCGTGCTCAGCAGGACCGCGCCCCTGGTGCGCACGCGGGCGGCGATCGAGCGGCGGTCCCGCTCCCCCAGCGCCGGACAACGGCCGACGACGAGGACGTCGAACCCGTCGGTCAGCGCGCCGACGACCGCGGCGGCGTCGGGGCCCGGGGCGGGCACGACGGCCACCCGGTCCAGGGCCAGTCCGGCCCCGGCGGCGGCGCGCCACCCGACGTCCGGCATGGCCGCGAGCGCGCACCAGGCACCGTCCGAACCGGCGGCAGCGGCGAGGGCCAGCAGCACGGAGGTGGACCCGGACACCTGGACCACGCTGCCGCGGGCGAGCGCGCCGCCGGGAAAGAGCGGGGCCAGCACCTGCGGGACGGGCAGGCTCCGGTCCGCGCCGGGCCCGAACGGGTCATGGCCGGGGTGGGCGGTCCCGCCTTGGGCATGAGCCTGGGCGGCCGGCGCGACGCTGGTGAGGGCGGGACCGACCACCGGTGGTGCGTCCGCGACCGGCCGGTCGGGCTCGCCCGTGAGAGTAGGGCTGGTGCTGAGCCCGGGGCCGCCGAGGCGGGTGCGCAGCCCGGCGGCGGTCTCCGCACGGTTCAGGGCGGCGCGGGCGGCGGCCAGGCGGGCGTGGGGGTCACGGCCGCCGGCATGGCTCGCGGTGGCGGGGACGGCCGCGAGCGAGGTCTTCATGACTCCTCCTCACACCACAGCCAGCACATTCTCGAACGCACGTTCGATCCACCTCCCAGTGTTCGTCCGGGAACAACGCTTGTCAACTGCGCTCGAGCGCCCCGGGAAGAGGCAGTCTGGCAACCGCCACCCACATCGGCGGGTGCCCCCGGGCACCGTCTACCGTGGGCGGGTGAACCGCTTCCAGGTCGTCCCGGCCGCCTACGTCCTGCTTCTCGAGCACGGCCCCGAGGGCACCGCGGACCGGGTCCTGCTCTCCTACCGACGCGGCACCGGGTACATGGACGAGCACTGGGCCGTCGGTGCGGCCGGGCACGTCGAGGCCGGCGAGTCCGTCCTCGCCGCGGCGGTTCGCGAGGCCCGTGAGGAGCTCGGGGTCGAGCTGTGTGCCTCGGACCTGGAGCCGCTCACCGTCATGCACCGCACCGCCGGCAACGGAGACCCGATCGACGAGCGCGTCGACTTCTTCTTCGCCGCACGCACCTGGACCGGCGATCCCGCGCGCCGCGAGCCGCACAAGTCCGCCGCCGTCGAGTGGTTCCCGCTCGACGACCTCCCCAGCCCCGTCGTCCCGCACGAGCTGAAGGTGCTCACGCACCTCGGCGAGGGAGCCGTTCCGGCCGTCACCCTGGCGGGGTTCTGATCAGAGCAGGAAGTAGACCGCCACAGCCATGCCCATGAGCACGCCCATCACGACCCACGGCAGGTAGTCCCGCCGGGGCAGCTCTACCCGCTCGTCCGCCGCAGGAGGGGCGAGGCGGGATCTGCGGGACCTCATCCTCCCGGTCGCCGCAGCACCGTCGTCGCTGATGTCGACGTCGTCGACCCTGTCTGCGGCGGTCGGCGGAGGGAAGCTGTTGTGCACGTCGTTGTCCACGTTCGCTCCTTCCGGCTAATGGCTGTACCGGCCGTTGGTGGTCACTGGTGAGGGTGGTTCGGACGAACCGGGCGTGTAGCCAGGACCACCGCCGTACCCCGCGGCACCGGTCCCGTACCCCGGGGCCGCGCCGTACCCGGGGGCGCCTGAGTCGTACCCACCACCCGTGCCGTACCCGGGAGCACCCGCGCCGTATGCCGGGGTGCCGGTACCGGGGACGTACTCGGGAGGCAGAGGCGCGCGCGCCGCGGGTGCGGCAGCCGCGGCGGCCTCCTCCCGCTCCCTGCGAATCTTGTGCTCGCCCGCGAGCTCGATCTCCTGGGCCCGCAGGGCGTGGTACCTGTCGGTGATCGCCACGCCGATCCAGGCGCCGTGGCGGGCGACGGCGTCGCGCGCGCGGATCAGGCGGGTGAGAGCCCCGTCGATGCCACCGGGGCCCGCGGTGCGCACCGCGTTCTCCGCCTCGGCGTTGTAGGCGCGCAGGCTGAGGGCCGTCACCTCTGCCAGCACCTGCTGGCCCTTGGAGGACGAGTGGCCGAGCTTGAAGCTCTTGGGCGCGGTGATCGCCTCGCCCGAGCGGAGAGTCTCCACGATCGTCTCGCGCAGGGCGGCGAGCTGGGTGGCGAGCGCGACGGAGTCCTCGGCGGGATGGCGGTAGTCGTACAGCCCGAGGTCCTGGGCGGCGACCCGTTCGCCGAGGTCGACGAGCTCGGTACGTGCCGCGGCCACGCCGGCCTCGACCTCGGCCAGCTCGGCACGCCGGGCCTCGAGCAGGCCGGCGAGCTCCTCGTGGACGCGAGTCAGCTCCTCGTACTCGGCGACCGCCCCGGCGTGCCGGTGGGCGAGCTCCTCGTGCTCGCGCGTCAGCGCATCGTGCGCGTGCGTCAGCTGCTCGTGCTCGCGGGCGAGCGCCTCGTACGTACGGGTGAGCTCCTCGTGCTCTCGCGCCAGGTCCTCCCGCCGCCGGGTCAGCTCCTCGAGCTGGCGAGAGGTCTCCTCAGCCTGTGCCGTGGCTGCGGCGTGGTCCTGGTGGGTCTCCTCGACGGCGGCCCGCAGCTCCTCGAGCTCGGCCTCGGCGAGGCGCTGCGCCTCGACCATCTGCTGGTCGAACTGGGTCAGCTCGGCCCGGCGCTGCGCCAGCTGCTCCGTGGCGACGGCCTCGGCGGCCGTCAGCTCCGCGAGCCGGCCCTGTGCCGCCTCTGCCGCCGCGACCTGCTCCTCGATGCCGGCGAGCTCGGCGCGGGCGTCCCCGATGCGCTGGACGAGCTGCTCCTCGCGCTCGGCGATGTGGTCGATCTCGGCCCGGCGGTCCTCGACGGCGCGCGCCAGCCCCTCCTCGCGCTCCACGAGGCGGTCGATCTCGGCCTGACGGCGCACGAGCTCGGCGTCGAGGTCGTGGGTCGTCGGCGCGGGGGCGTCGGGTTGCTCGTCGTCGGCGTGGAGGACGGGGGCCGACGTGACGTCGGCGGGCGAGGCACCAGACGACGGAACGGGCTCGGCGTCGTGTGCGCGCAGCCGGCGACGTCCGCGCGAGGCGGGAACCCGCTCGTCGGTCCACGCCGCACCGTTCCACCGGCGCAGGTAGGAGGAGTCCTCCGGGTCCGGGTACCAGCCCTGCGGCGGGTATCCGTCGTCAACCTTTTCAGCCACGATCTGCCCTTTCCGGCCCCCCTCGCCTCATTTCGCCCAAGGTAACTCACGGAAACGGGAGCCGTCCGCAAAACCGTTACCGAGCTGTGGATCAGGCGGGCACCAGCTGTCACCGAACGGTGGAACGGCCGTCCGTAACGTTCTTACCAAGCCTTCCGGACCACCACAGCACCGAATCGGAGAAGACCCATGAACGCTACCGCCACCACCGCCAGGCCCGCCCGCCGGGGTCGCCGCGTCCTCGTCCCGCTCGCCACCCTCCTCGCCGCCGGCGCCGTCGCCGTCGGGTCGGGTGCTACTTTCACGTCGACGTCCCAGAACACGGTCAGCGCCGTCACGTCGGGCACGCTGGAGCAGTCGAACTCCGCCGAGGGCAAGGCAATCTTCGAGCTCACCAACATGAAGCCGGGCGACACGGTCACCGGTCAGCTGACCCTCACGAACACCGGTTCCCTCGACGCCGCCTTCTCCCTCGTGGAGGAGAGCTCGACCAACGGGTTCTCGAACGACAACCTCACGCTGACGATCACCGACAAGGCCAACGGCGCCCAGATCTACAGCGGTAACTTCGGCGGACTCAATGACGGCGCGAAGACCCCGCTCGGCACCTTCAAGAAGGACGATGCCCGCACGTACGTCTTCACGGTGACGCTCAAGGACTCCGCCCTTAACACGGACCAGGGGAAGGCTGCGAGCGCCACGTACCGCTGGGACTCCGTGCAGCTCGGCGCCGAGAAGACCAACTTCGTCGACGGCCTCCTCGCCGCTGCCGGCAACTGACTCGCGGGCCGCTGACCGGTCGGTAGCGCCCCCCTGACGCTACCGGCCGCGCAGCCCGCACTCCCGGCCGGCCCGCTCCCTCCGGCGGGCCGGCCAAACCTCCAGAAGACTCCCAGGAGCCCGAGATGACCATCACCGCCATCCGCACCTCCCGCACCGCGCCGCGTCGAGCCCCCGGGCTCTCGGGCGCACTCCCCCAGGTCGGGAACGTGCTGCTGGTCGCGATCATGGTCGTCGCAGCGATCTACCTGCTGCCCGGGCTCCTGGGGTACCAGCGTTACGTCATCACCGGCGGTTCGATGTCCGGCACGTTCGAGAAGGGCTCCATCGCCTTCGAGCGCACGGTTCCCGTCGCGGCGCTCGAGGTCGGCGACGTCATCACCTACATGCCGCCCGCGGACTCCGGCGTCGACAACCTCGTCACCCACCGCATCAGCGAGATCACCACGGGCGAGAACGGCACCCCGCTCTTGCGCACCAAGGGCGACGCCAACGCCGACGTCGACCCGTGGGCCTTCCAGCTGGTCGACGATCTGCAGCCGGTCGTCTCGTTCACGGTGCCCTACCTCGGCTACGTCTTCATGGCGCTCGCGGACCCCACGGTCCGCGTCCTCGTGATCGGCGTCCCGGCCGGCCTCGTGGCCCTGCGCAGCCTCGTCGACGTCGTCCGTGCCCTCCGCGGCGGGCACGGCACGGAGGTGGCGGCGTGACCAGGTTCCGGCTCCTCGTCCTGCTCGTCACGACCGTCCTGGTCGTGGCGGCAGGACGTCCCGCGTTCTCCACCGCGGCCTTCACGTCGACGACGACGCACGCGCCCTCCACCGTCGTCGCCGCCCCGGACTGGACTCCCCCGACCGTCTCGCTGCGTGCGCCGGCCGTCCCCTCCCAGAACTCCGTCACGCTCACCGCGGACGCCGCCGACGGCGAGACCGGGGTCGCGTCCGTGACGATCGAGTTCCTGCCCGTCAACGGCTCCGCCTGGACGACCGTGTGCACCGTGACGACCGCGCCGTACAGCTGCGCGTGGGACACGACGAAGGTCGGCGACGACGGTTACAGCCTTCGCGCCCGCGCGACCGACCGCGCCGGCTACTCCGCCGTCTCCGACACCGTGCGCACCACCGTGGCGAACAAGCTGCTCGTGGTCCTGGCCGAGCCGGGCGACATCGTCCGCGGCACCGTGGCGCTGAGCGCGACGCTGTACAACGCGACCGGCGGCGTCACCTACGCCGTGCGTATCGAGTACGCACCCGCCGGCACGACGGGCTGGAAGGCCGTCTGCCCCAGCAGGACCTCCGCCCCGTACACGTGCGCCTGGAACACCACCAGCGGCGTCAGCAACGACGAGTACGACCTGCGGGCCGTCGCGCTCGCCGGCAACACCGTCGTGGCCACCTCCGACGTCGTCCCCAACGTCCTCGTGGACAACGAGCTGCCGAAGGTGACGATGAGCGACCCGGGCACCCCCCTCAGCGGCACCCGCACGTTCCAGGCCACCGCCACGGACGACGTCTCCGGCATCGCCACGGTGACCCTGCAGGCACAGCCGGCCGGCGGCGCCTGGACGGACCTCTGCACGCGCACCGCCGTGCCGTACTCGTGCCGTTTCGACACCACCACCCTGACGGACGGGACCTACTCCTTCCGGGCCGTCGCGACCGACGCCGCGGGGAACGTGACCAGCTCGGCCGCGGTGACGAACCGCGTGGTCGACAACAAGGTCTCCTCCGTGTCCCTCGAGGACCCGGGCGCCTTCCTCACCGGGACGGTCACCCTGCGGGCGGCCGCGAGCTCCACCGCCGGCGTCCGCTCCGTCACGATCCAGCGCGCCCCCGCCGGCACGACCACCTGGACGGACGTGTGCACCGCGGCCACGGCCCCGTACACGTGCGCCTGGAGCACCGTCGGCGTGACCAACGGGCTCTACGACCTGCGCGCCGTCCTCGTGGACGGGACCGGAGCGACCACCACGTCGGCCACCGTCGCCGGCCGCCAGGTCGACAACCTCCCCCTCCGCGGGCTCGACATCCAGGCGACCAACGGCGGCCCGGCCGCCGGACGGCTGGACGCGGGCGACACCATCACCTACACGTTCAGCCAGCAGGTCAACCCCGCCACGATCCTCGCCGGATGGACGGGCGGCGGCGTCGACGTCACTCTCCGCCTCCGCGACGGCAACCTCCTCGGGCTGGGCAACTCGGGCGACACCATCGACATCCAGCTCGCGGGCTCCACCGTCAACCTCGGCTCGGTCGTCCTCAACGGCGACTACCTGAAGAAGAACACCGCCACCGCGACGGCGAGGATGACCGCCACCACGGTCACCGTGAACGGCACGGCCCGCACGGTGGTCACCGTCGTCCTGCTCGCCACCCCCAGCCCGAGCGGTCAGCTCCGCACGCCTACCACGGGCGCCCACATGGTCTGGACCCCCTCCGCCGCGGTGCAGAGCCTCGCCGGTGTCTCCTCGTCCACCGCCCCCGTGACCGAGACCGGAACGCTGGACAAGGACTTCTGATGCACCGCTCCCCCACCCCCCTCGCGCGGTCCGCGGCCGCCGCCGGCGCCGCCCTCGCCGTCGCCAGCCTCGTCCGCGTCTCCTCGGCGGGCTACCTCTCGCTGCTGCTGGGCGTCATGGGGCTGGTCGGTGCCCTCGCGGCGGTCAAGCTGTGGCGGGACGGCAGCTTCGAGGCGCGGCTCCTGACGACGCTCGTCGCGGCGGGCTCGCTGCTGGGCACCGTGCTGCGTGCCACGCTGGGCCTGCCGGGCATCGGCCACCTGACGGTCGGCTGGTGGGAGCTGCTGGCCGCGGTTCTCGCCGTCGCCACGCTGGCGCTCCTGCTCGCCGACCGCCTCCGGCGCGGACGCGCGCCCGGAGTACCTTCGGACGGTCGTCGCCCCTATGCTCGGTCCCGTGCAGCCGACCGTGCTCATCGTGGAGGACGACGACGGGATCGCGCTCCCGCTCGTCCGGACCCTCGGCCGTGAGGGTTACGCCGTCGAACGCGTCGCCGAGGGTCTGCCCGCGATCGAGCGGGTGGCCGCCGGCGGCGTGCAGCTGATCATCCTCGACCTGGGCCTGCCGGACGTCGACGGCCTCGAGGTGTGCCACCGCGTCCGGGCGGACGGCTACGACGACGGCATCATCATCCTCACCGCCCGCGGCGAGGAGCTCGACCGCGTCGTGGGCCTGGACGTCGGCGCCGACGACTACCTGGCCAAGCCGTTCGCGCTCTCCGAGCTGCTCGCCCGGGCCCGCGCCCTGCTGCGCCGCAGTGCCCGCATGGCCGCCGCCCGGCCAACGGCCGCCCCCACGCAGGAGCCCGCCCCCGAGCGGCCGCCGAGCCTGCGGGTCGACCCGCGCTCGCGGCGGGCGTGGGTCGACGGCGAGGAGCTGGCGCTGAGCTCGAAGGAGTTCGACCTCCTCGCGCTGCTGGACTCCGAGCGCGGCGCCGTGCTGACCCGGGAGACCCTCATGGACAGGGTCTGGGACGAGAACTGGTACGGCTCCACCAAGACCCTCGACGTCACCGTCGGCCGGCTGCGCCAGAAGCTCGAGTCGAGCGGCGCCCAGGCGCGGGTCGTGGCGGTACGCGGGGTCGGGTTCCGCCTCGAGGACGTCGATGCGTGACCGGCTGCTCGCCGCGTTCGTCACCCTGACGGTCCTGATCGTCGCCCTGTACGGCATCCCCCGCGCCTACCAGGTCGCGGGCATGGTCCGGGCCCAGGAGGAGCGCAAGATCGAGCGCTCGGTGGACCTCGTCGCCGTCGTCCTCGCCGAGCACCTGGCGGACGGTGACGTGGTGACCGAGGAGTATCTCGAGCCGATGCTCAACCAGGCCGAGACCTTGCGCTACGTCGCCCCCGACGGCACCGAGACCGTCGCCGGCCCCCGCTTCAACCCCGCCCCGTCGGACATCGTCATGAGCCGCGACGTCGACGGCGGCGGCACCGTGACGCTCACCCGGGCGGGCGGGCTGATCGACGAGCGGGTCTCCGAGGCCGTGTACCCGCTGGTGGCGATCGGTGTGGGGCTCGTGCTCGTCTCGGCCGGTGTCGCCGTCGTCGTCGCCCGCCGCCTGGCCCGGCCGTTCGGCGAGCTCGCCGCGAGCGCCGAGAGGCTCGGCCGCGGGCAGTTCGACCTGGACGTCCCGCGCTACGCCGTCCCGGAGGCGGACCAGATCGGGGCGTCCATGCGTACCGCGGCCGAGCGGCTGGCGGACGTGGTGCGCCGGGAGCGGGAGTTCTCCGCCAACGCCTCCCACCAGCTGCGCACCCCCGTGACGGCGCTGCGCCTGCAGCTGGAGGACATCTCGCTGTGGCCGGAGACCCCGGAGTCGGTGCGCGAGGAGCTCCAGCACTCGCTCGGCGAGCTGGACCGGCTCTCCGGCGCCGTCACCGAGCTCCTCGCGATGTCGCGCGGGCGCCTGACGGCCTCGGCGGTCGAGCTGGACCTGGCCGACCTCGTCGACGCCGCCGTCGCTCGCTGGTCCGTCCTGGCGCCCGAGGGTCGGCGGGTGGTCCCGGACGCGGGCGGCCCGGTGCCGTGCCAGGTGGCCGCCGGCCCCGTGGGCCAGATCCTCGACGTCCTCGTGGACAACGCCCTCAAGCACGGCGCCGGCACGGTCACGGTGTCAGCCCGGGACGAGGGCACGCACCTCGCCGTGGCGGTGGAGAACGAGGGGGCGCGGCCGACGTCGAGCGACCTCTTCCGCCGTCGGGTCTCGGGGAGCTCCTCGGGCGGGGAGGGCATCGGGCTCGCGGTCGCACGCGACCTGGCCGGCGCGCTCGGGGGCCGGCTCGCGCTGGCGCCGGGCACGACGACGGCGTTCGTGCTGGAGCTCCCCCGCTCCCCCGCCCGGGATGCCTCAGGCGGTCACGGTGTCTCGGGCACCATCTCGATGGCACCGCAGGGGCACTCCTCCACGCACAGGCCGCAGCCCTTGCAGTAGTCGTAGTCGATCTCGTACGTGCCGTCCGGGTGCTTGATGATGGCGTTGTCCGGGCAGACCCCGAAGCAGTTGTCGCAGCCGAAGCAGTTGCCGCAGGACATGCACCGGCGCGCCTCGAACAGGGCCGTCTCGGCCGTCAGGCCCTGGACCACCTCGTCGAACGTGCCGGCACGGCGCGGGCCCTCCAGGCGTGGGCGCACCTGGTGCGGGGCGTCGGCGTAGTACCAGGTGTTCAGCGCCCCGAACTCGGCGTCCGGCGCGGGCGGCGCCGCCTCGGAGGCCACGCCGTGCAGGTAGGCGTCGATGTTGCGCGCGGCCCGTTTACCGTGCCCGACACCCACGGTCACCGTCCGCTCGGACGGCACCATGTCCCCGCCGGCGAACAGGCCCGGGTGGCCGGTCATCAGGCGCTCGTCGACGGCGACCACACCGTCCTCGACCACGAGCCCGGACACGCCCTCGACGAGCGAGAGGTCGGCCTCCTGGCCCAGCGCGAGGACGACGGAGTCGGCCTCCAGGTCCTCCAGGACGCCCGTGGGCCGGGGGAAGCCGGTCTCGTCGAGCTCCATCTTCTCGATGGTCAGCCTGCCCTCGTCGGCGTGGGCGATGGTGGAGAGCCACTTCATCTGCACGCCCTCCTCGAGGGCCTCGACGACCTCGGAGTCGTGGGCGGGCATCCGCTCGCGGGTGCGCCGGTAGACGATGATCGCCTCCTCGGCGCCGAGCCGCCTGGCGGTGCGCGCGGCGTCGACCGCGGTGTTCCCGCCGCCGTAGACCACCACGCGACGGCCCAGCTGCGGGGCGTCGGCGTCCTCGACGTCGCGCAGCACCTGGACGGCGTCGAGGATGCGCGCCGCCTCCCCGGCGGGGACGTACGCGCGCCGGCCGATCTGGGCGCCGACGGCCAGCAGGACGGCGTCGAACCTCTCCAGGTCCGGCTGCACGGTGGTGACGCGGGTGTCGAGCTCGAGGGTGACGCCCATGTCGACGATGCGCTGGATCTCGGCGTCGAGGACGTCACGCGGGAGCCGGTAGGCGGGGATGCCGTAGCGCATCATGCCGCCGGGCCGGGGCGCGGCGTCGCGCAGGGTGACGTCGTGGCCGAGCAGGCGCAGGTGGTAGGCGGCGGCGAGCCCGGTGGGCCCGGACCCGACCACCAGGACGTGCTTCCCCGACGGCGGAGCGGTCACCGGCACCGTCCAGCCCTGCCGGATCGCCTCGTCGCCGAGGAACCGCTCGACGGCGTTGATGCCGACGGCCTCGTCGAGCTGGCCGCGGTTGCAGGCGGTCTGGCACGGGTGGTAGCAGACGCGGCCCATGACGGCGGGCAGCGGGTTGTCGGCCATGAGGGTGCGCCACGCCCGCTCGTAGTGGCCGTCCTCGGCGTCGTAGAGCCACTGCTGGATGTTCTCCCCGGCCGGGCACGCCTTGTTGCACGGCGGGAGGAAGTCCCGGTACACGGGCCGCTCCACCCGCCAGGCGCCGGTGCGGTTGGCGAGCGAGGACCCGAGGTCCAGGGTGATGGCGAACGGCTTGTCCATCTCATGCCTCCTCGTGCGCGCGCGGCGCCGGGTCGCTGCGGGGGTCCGGCGCCGGGTTGCCGTGCAGGTCCAGGCCCGGCCCGGCGGACGTGGACGGTGCGTGGTGGTCGCTGGGCCGGGCGGGGTGCTCCAGGTGCGGGGCGGCGCCGACCAGGACGGGCTCGCCGCTGGCCGGCTCAGGCACGGCGTCGTCACCAAGGAGCCCGTACCGGGCGATGTTGCGGTCCGCGGCGGCCTGCAGCCGGGTGAGCACCTCCTCGTTCCGGGTGGGCCGGAACAGGTGGGCGTAGCGGCCCTGCAGCCGCAGGTACTCCTCGACGGGGACCTGGCGGCGGATCTTCCGCACCGAGGTGACCTCGCCGTGCTCGGCCTCGAAGACGGGGAAGATCCCGGACTCGGTGGCCAGCCGGGCGATGCGCACGGTGTGGCTGGACGCGGCGCCCCAGCCGAGCGGGCACGGCACGAACACGTGCAGGTACCGGGCGCCGTGCATCGCCATGGCCTTCGCGACCTTCGCCTCGAGGTCGCGCAGGTCCGCCACCGTCGCGGTGGCCACGTACGGGATCTCGTGGGCCATCGCGATGCGGGGGACGTCCTTGCCCTGCCCGAACACGTTGCCGGGGTGGGGGCCGACCGCCTGGGTGGTGGCGGTGCGGGCCGCAGGCGGGGTGGCGCCGGAGCGCTGGACGCCCGTGTTCATGTACGCCTGGTTGTCGTAGCAGATGTAGAGGACGTCGTCGTTGCGCTCGAACATGCCCGACAGGCACGCGAACCCGATGTCCACGGTGCCGCCGTCGCCGCCCTGGGCGACGGTGCGGATGTCGTCGCGTCCCAGCGCGCGCAGCGCGGCGGCGACGCCGGTGGCGACGGCCGGGGCGTTGCCGAAGACGGAGTGCAGCCACGGCACGCGCCAGGACGACTCGGGGTACGGCGTCGAGAAGACCTCGAGGCAGCCGGTGGCGTTGACGGTGACCATCCGGCCGCCGGCGGCGGCCATGGCGGCGTCGAGGACGTAGCGGGCCCCGAGCGCCTCCCCGCAGCCCTGGCAGGCGCGGTGCCCGGAGGTGAGGGCGTTGGCCCGGTCCGGGTCGGACTGGACGCTGGCGAGCTCCGGGGCGAGCAGCCGGTTGCCGACGGCGAAGCTGCCGACCTGGTAGAACCGCACGGGCGTGGTGGTCATCTCTCCTCCTCAGCGTGCCGCGCCGACGGCGTCGGCCCGGCCGCGTCGTTCCTCGCGCTCGTGCCGCTCGGCACGGTCGCGGGCGATCTCCCGCTCGACGACCGCCTCGTCCAGGTCGAGGAACGACAGACGCTCGAGGCGACCGGCGAGGGCGTCGTCGAGCATCCCGAGCAGCGCGCCCTGGGTGATCGGGCGCCCGCCCAGCCCGGCGACCACGCAGCGCACGTCAGTGCCGGTGCCCGCGAGCGCCGTCGCCACGTCCTGGGCGACCACGCCGCCCACCCCCGGGGCCAGCGCCCGGTCGATCACCACGACCCGGCGGGCCCCGGCGAGGGCCTCGCGGACGGCTTCGTAGGGGAAGGGGCGGAAGGAGGTGATGCCCAGGACGCCGATGCGCTCGCCGGCGGCGTCCGCGTCGTCGACCGCGTCCTTGAGGGTGCCGAGCACGGACCCGAGGGCCACCACGACGGTCTCGGCGCCCGTGGTGCGGTAGGGGCGGACCAGGCCGCCGGTCTCGCGGCCGAACGCCGCGGCGAACTCGTCGGCCACGCGCTCGATCACCTCGACGGCGTCGAGCTGGACCTGGTGGGCGAGGTAGCGGACCTCGGTGAACGTCTCCGGGCCGACCATCGCGCCCATGGTCACGGGCTCGTCGGGGTCCAGCCGCTGGCGCGGACGGAAGGGCGGCAGGAAGGTGTCGACCCGCGCCTGCTCGGGGACGTCGACCTCCTCGAAGGCGTGGGTGAGGACGAAGCCGTCCATGCACACCATGACCGGTACTGAGAGCTCCTCGGCGATGCGGAAGGCCTGGACGTGGAGGTCGGCGGCCTCCTGGTTGTCCTCGGCGTAGAGCTGGAGCCATCCGGAGTCGCGCTGGCTCATGGCGTCGGAGTGGTCGTTCCAGATGTTGATGGGCGCACCGATGGCCCGGTTGGCCACGGTCATCACGATCGGCAGCCGCATCCCGGCGGCGTTGTAGATCGGCTCGACCATGTACAGCAGCCCCTGGCTGGAGGTGGCCGTGTAGGCGCGGGCGCCGGTGGCCGAGGCGCCGATCGCGACGGACATGGCGGCGAACTCGGACTCGACGTTCACGTACTCGCTGACCAGCTCCTCCGCCTTCACGAGGCGGGAGAGCTCCTCGACGATGTGGGTCTGGGGCGAGATGGGGTAGGCGCAGATGACGTGCGGACGTGCCGCGGCCACCGCGCGGGCGACGGCCCTCGATCCCTCGATCTGCTCACGCACGGATCTGCTCCTTCGCTACGGCGTCTCGGGTGGTGCCCGCGACGACGGTGTGCGCCGCGACGGCGGCGGCGACGTTCCTATCCCCGACGTCGCCGGGGAACCGGTCCCGCAGCGCGGCCACGACGGCGTCGAGGTCGAGCGCCTCGTACAGGGCCGCGAACGCACCGAGGAGGACGGCGTTCGGCAGCGGGCGCCCGACGTGCTCGAGGGCGATCTCGGTGGCCGGCACCGTGACGGCGTGCCCGGGCGGCAGCGCCGCCAGCCGCTCGCCGAGCCCGAGCTCGTCCAGGGGGCGGCGGGAGTTGACCAGGGCGTACCCCTCCGGCCGCAGGCCGTCGAAGACGTCGACGGCGCGCAGGAGGGTCGGGTCCTGGACGATGACGGCGTCCGGGGCGAGCACGGGCTCGCGGACCCGGATGGGCCGGTCGGCGATGCGGCAGAACGAGACCACCGGTGCGCCGGTGCGCTCGGAGCCGAAGCTCGGGAAGGCCTGGGCGTGGCGGCCCTGCCGGAAGGCGGCGTCGGCGAGAAGCTCGGCGGCGGTGACCACGCCCTGACCGCCGCGCCCGTGGATGCGGATCTGGAACACACCGACCTCCTCGTCGCTTTCCTCCCTTTCTATGACGTTGATCACGCCGAAAGCGGGGACCAAGGTCACCCGCGCGCCGTGGCACGCCGGTGACGTGGGAGGACGCGCCGACGGAGGAGGCCATAGGTTGGTCCCAGCACGAGAACCGACCGACGGAAGGACTGCTGTGAAACTCGACCGCCCTCTGGCCCAGGACCCCTACGAGAAGCTGCCCGCCGTGCCGTCGTTCACGCTTACCTCGAGCGACCTCACCGACGGCTCGCCGATGGACGCCCAGCACAGTCAGCGCGGCGGCAGCGTCTCCCCGCAGCTGTCGTGGTCGGGCTTCCCCGAGGAGACGCGCGGCTTCGTCGTCAGCTGCTTCGACCCGGACGCGCCGACGCCGTCGGGCTGGTGGCACTGGACCGTGGTGGACCTCGGCGCCGACACCACCGAGCTGGAGCAGGGCGCGGGCCAGTCCGACCTCATGCTGCCCGGGGCGGCGTTCCACCTGCGCAACGACGGCGGCGAGCACGCCTACACCGGCGCCGCCCCGCCGCCCGGCGACCGCGCGCACCGGTACTACTTCGCGGTGCACGCCCTGGACACCGAGACCCTGGAGCTGGACGAGGACACCACGCCCACCAAGGCGGCGATCCAGACCCTCTTCCACACGATCGCCCGGGCCACCCTGACCGCCACCTTCCAGGCGTGACGACGACGGAGCCGGAGGGGTCGGGCCGCGAGCCGGGCCCCGCGCCGGTCCACCACGCGGCGCCGGAGCCGGGCCGCGAGCCCGGGACGCCCGGACCGGGCACCGATCTCGGCTCGCCCCCGCTGGACCCCGCGGAGCCGACGGCGGTCCTCGGCGAGCTCGACGACGTCGTCTTCGGCGCCCTCGTGTGGGTGCCCGCGCGCGAGCGTCCCGACCTGCTCGCCCCGCCGGTCCACGCGGCGCTGGCCGCGCTGCCCTCGGACGCCGCCGCCCAGGTGCTCGTCGCCGAGATCGACCCGGAGCTGGCCGACACCGCCGCGATGACCGAGGCGTACGACCTGCCCGCGGAGGTCTCCTCGAACTGCGTCATCGTCGCGGGGAAGCGGGCCGGCGAGGAGCGGGTGGCGGCCTGCGTCGTGCGCGCGACGACCCGGGCGGACGTCAACACGACGGTGCGCAAGCTGCTCGACGTGCGGAAGGCGTCGTTCTGGCCCACCGACCGCGCCGTCGAGGCCTCGGGGATGGAGTACGGCGGCATCACGCCGTTCGGGATCCCCCACGGCTGGCGCCTGCTCTTGGACGCGCGGGTGGCCCACGGCCAGTCGATCGTCGGCTCGGGCGTGCGCCGCTCGAAGCTGCTGGTGCCCGGCGAGGTGCTGGCCGCGCTGCCCGGCGCCGAGGTCGTCGAGGGTCTGGGAGTGCCGACGGACTGACCTACGAGCACCGACGGACTGAACGGCTCCGTCGCCGCGAGGGCCCGCCCTACGATGGCGCCGTGGACCCCGCGACGGAGCTGGTCGAGCTGCCGGTGCAACGCGTCGCCGTCGTCTGCGCGCGGTTGACGACGCAGGAGATCCCCGGCTTCATCGGGCCCGCGTTCGGGGAGATCATCGGTGCCCTCGGTCGCCAGGGGCTTGCTCCTGCAGGGCCTCCCTTCGGGCGCTACCGCTCGCTGGACGACGGCAGCTTCGACGTCGAGGCGGGGTTCCCGTGCTCCGGCAGGGTCACCCCCGAGGGCCGCGTCGAACCGGGCGAGCTTCCCGGCGGGCTGGTGGCGCGCACACGGTACGTCGGCCCGTACGAGGGCATCGCGGAGGCGTACGGGGCGGCGACGTCCTGGCTCGCCCAGGCCGGCTATCGCGTGCGCGAGACACCGTGGGAGTGCTATCTCGACGGCCCCGAGGTCGCGCAACCACGTACCGAGGTGTTCATGCCGTGCGCCCCCGCGGCTCCGCCGGATCATTCCGAGGGGCCGTGAGCGGCGGTCGAGGCGCCGGAGGCAGCACCGTGACGCACGCGGACGGCCGCGTCGCCCTGCCGCGGCCGCTGAAGATTTCCGGCGGGCTGACCGTCCTGGCAGCCGCCGTCGTCACGCTCCTCGTCCTCGGCGTCGTCGGCCTCATGGGGGCCGACATCGTGGGGACGCGTCAGCTCCTCGCCGTCCCGGTGGTGCTGGGCAGCCTCTCCCTTCCCGCCTGGCCGACCCTCGCCCTGGTCTCCGCGAGGCGCCCCCGCGCCCGGCGGGCCGCGTGGTGGCTGTGGCCTCTCCTCGTGGCTGCTGCGGGCCTGGGGATCGCCGGGCTGAACTGGGTCTCGTCCGCGTCCGGCGCCTCGGGCTGCACCATGTTCTGCGAGCTGGTCCTCGTGCTCGGCCTGGTCACCCTTGGCGCGGGAGCCGTCCTGGGCGGGCTCGCGGTCTGGATGTTCCGCGAGCTCGGACGGCTGCGTGCGACGGTCCTTGCCGCGGATCCGTGACCGCCGCCGTCGTCACGCGCGTAGCGTGACGTCCATGACCGAGACGACGGCGTCGACGTTCCTGCGCCTGCTGCGCGAGCAGGTGGGCCACGAGTTCGACGCGCACCAGCAGTACATCGCCATCGCGGTGTGGTTCGACTCCCACGACCTGCCGCAGCTGGCCCGGCACTACTACCGCCAGGCCGTCGAGGAGCGCAACCACGCCATGATGCTCGTGCAGTACATGCTCGACCGGAACCTTCAGGTCCAGATCCCCGCCGGCTCCGCGGTGCGCAACGACTTCACCGACGTCACCGACCCGCTGCGGCTCGCGCTCGCGCAGGAGCAGCAGGTCACCGCGCAGATCGAGGCGATCTTCCGGGCCGCCCGCGAGGAGGACGACGCCCTCGGCGAGCAGTTCATGCTGTGGTTCCTCAAGGAGCAGGTGGAGGAGGTCGCCTCGGCGACGACACTGCTCACCGTGGCCGAGCGCGCCGGTGACAACCTCTTCGACCTGGAGAACTACGTCGCCCGCGAGCAGATCGGTGACGGCGGGCTCTCCGACGGCGCTCCCCCGGCCGCCGGCGGCGCCCTGTAGCCCACCGGGTGCGAGGATGACCGGCGTGTTCCACGTCGTCTTCTACGAGCCCCGTATCCCGCCCAACACGGGTAACGCGATCAGGATGGTCGCCTGCACCGGCGCCACTCTCCATCTGGTCGAGCCGCTCGGCTTCGAGCTGACGGACGCCCACCTGCGGCGGGCGGGGCTCGACTACCACGACCTGGCCAACGTCGTCGTCCACCCGACCCTCGACGCCGCCCTGGCCGCCCTGCCGGGACGGGTGTTCGCGTTCACCGGCAGCGCCACGCGCAGCTTCGCCGACGTGGACTACGTCCCCGGCGACGCGCTCCTGTTCGGCCCCGAGCCGACCGGCCTGCCCGCGCACGTGCTCGCCGACGAGCGCCTGACCGACCGCCTGCGCATCCCGATGATCCCCGGCATCCGGTCGCTCAACCTGTCGAACTCGGCAGCGATCGCCGTGTACGAGGCGTGGCGCCAGCACGGCTACGCCGAGGGGGTGTGACGGCGCCGCTGTCAGCCGGCAGGCCTGCGAGGAGAACGACCGTAGCCGCGACGAACGCCAGCATGATGAAGGGCTCGGCCGGGTCGTAGGCCACCGCACCGGGGACGCCCGTCGTGCGCTGGACGAGCAGGCCGGTCATGTACTGGAGCTGCTGCAGCGTGCCCGAGGTCAGGAGCACGCCGGCGATGACGTACCCCCACGGCGCGCGCCGCCACAGCGTCACCGCGGCGACGAGATAGCCCGGCACGAGCAGGGCCAGGTCGAGGACGTACGCGAGGTGCAGGCTGGCGATCGGCAGGACCAGCTGGCTCTCCTCCGGCGGCTCGCCGATCAGCGCGAACCGCAACGCGTAGTACACCCACATCCCGCCCAGCCCGGCACCGAGCAGCCCGAGCAGCACGGCGACGGGCCGGAGGGGGGTGCGCGGGGACACCGCGCGTGCCAGACGTTCGACGTCCAGAGCGACGAGCGACAGCACCAGCGCGGCCACCGAGAGCGAGAACAGCGCGACGTGCACCAGGAACAGCGCGTTGAACGCGGTGCCGAAGACGACAGTCGCGAACGTGTAGACCGAGTAGGCGAGCATGCCGGCACGCACCAGCTGCGCCCGCGGGGACCCGTACCGCTCCGCGACGAGGGACCACACCAGGAGCGGCACGGCGAGGGTGAGGGTGATGAGGTCGTTGGCGCGCAGCATCGCGACGACGGCGTCCGGGTCCCGGTAGAGCCCGGGCACCAGCACCCCCGCCAGGGACGAGATCGTCAGGAGCACGGCGACCAGCACGGACAGGCGACGGGCCCACCGCGTCGCCGTCGGGGCCGTGTCACGCCGCTCGCCGGAAACAGGGTGCTCAGCCAGCTGCGACATCGGGGTCACACCTTCCTACCTGCCCCAGTTGTCGACCACGGCGTCGCTGGCCCTTGTTCGGTCGGCGGTGCTTGCCGCGCTGCCGGGGGCTCAGCCTCAACGCTCCGCGCCGGAGCGGTCCCGCGCCAGGGGCGAAGGTCCCGTGCGTGCGACCGACATCTCACAGCCACGACTATGGATGACTTGATATATTCATCAAGTCGTCAATCCGTGTTCGCAGAGAGCAGCCCCGCCGTGCCCCAACGTGCCGCCGTCCCCATCTACGAGATCAAGGCAGACCTTTTCAAGGCGCTCGCCCACCCGGTTCGCGTCCGCGCGCTGGAGCTGCTCGCCGAGCAGGAGCAACCGGTGAGCGCGCTGCTGGCCGACATGGGGATCGAGGCCTCGCATCTCTCTCAGCACCTGGCGGTGCTGCGCCGGGCCGGCGTGGTCACCAACGTGCGGGCGGGCAACACGGTCACCTACGCCCTGGCGGACCCGTCGGTCGCGGAGATGCTCGCGGCGGCCCGCGCGTTCCTGCTGCACCGGCTGGACGCGACCACCGGCGCGCTCGCCGACCTCGCCGGTGGGGCGCGCGCGTGAGCACCATCCCCGCCCTGCAGCCGCGCTTCACCTGGCGCGGCGCCGTCCGCCGGCTCGCGGGCCTGACCATCCCCCGCCGTTCCGACTTAGCCGAGCTCCCGCGCTCCTGGCGCAAGGATCTCGTCGCCGGCGTCACCGTCGGGATCGTCGCCCTGCCGCTGGCCCTCGGGTTCGGTGTCGCCTCCGGCGTCGGCGCGACCGCCGGTCTCATCACGGCGATCATCGCCGGGTTCGTCGCCGCCGTCTTCGGCGGCTCGCACCTTCAGGTGTCCGGCCCCACCGGGGCGATGACGGTCGTGCTCGTCCCGGTCGTCGCACGCTACGGCGTCGACGCCGTCTTCGCGCTCGCGATCCTGGCGGGCTTCATCGTCGTGCTCATGGGCCTGCTCGGGATGGGCAAGCTGGTCTCCGTCATCCCCTGGCCCGTGGTCGAGGGGTTCACCCTCGGCATCGGCGTCATCATCTTTCTCCAGCAGGTGCCGCTCGCGCTGGACACCCCCAAGGCCGACGGCGAGAACGCCGCCCTCGTCGCGTGGCAGACCGCCCGGGCGGCGGACTGGTCGGCGGCGACGGTCCCGCTGGCCATGACCGTGGGCGTCATCCTTCTCATGCTCGTTCTGGGCCGGGTGCGCCGCTCCCTCCCAGCGTCGCTCATCGCCGTGGCGGTCGCGACCGTCGTCGCCGAGCTCGCCCACCTCGACATCGACCGGATCGGCGCGCTGCCCGCCAGCCTGCCCACGCCGTCGCTGCCCGCCTGGGACTCCTCGGCCCTCGCCGAGATGCTGCCCTCGGCCATGGCCATCGCCGCGCTGGCGGCCCTGGAGAGCCTGCTCTCCGCCCGCGTGGCCGACGGGATGGTCGAGGGCGTGCCGGACACCGACGCCGACCGTGAGCTCGTGGGTCAGGGGCTGGCGAACGTCGCCAGCGGCATGTTCGGCGGGATGCCCGCGACCGGCGCCATCGCCCGGACCGCGGTCAACGTCCGGGCAGGGGCGCGCACCCGTGTCGCCTCCGCCAGCCACGCGCTCGTGCTGGTGGCGGTGGTTCTCGTGGCGACGCCGGTCGTGGCGTTGATCCCGATGTCCGCGCTCGCGGGCGTCCTGATCGTCACGGCGCTGCGGATGATCGACCTGCACACTGCTCGGTCGATCCTGCGGGCGACCCGCGCCGACGGGACGGTCTACCTCGTCACCGTCGCGGTCACCATCGTCTTCGACCTGGTCGTCGCCGTGCAGGTGGGCGTCGCCGTCGCCGCCCTGCTGGCGCTCCGGGCGATGTCCCGGGTCTCGGGCCTCCAGAGGGTCAAGGTGAGCGACGACATCGACGCCGCCGAGGAGGACGCCCTGCTCGACGAGCGCGTCGCGGTCTACCGGTTCCACGGCGCGCTGTACTTCGGCGGCACCAAGCGGTTCCTCGACGAGATCGCAGCGGTCAAGGACGTCCACGTCATCGTCCTCGTGCTCACCGAGGTGCGCGTCATGGACACCTCGGGCGCGAACGCGCTGGCCGAGATCATCACCGACCTCCAGCGGCGCGGCGTCACCGTGCTGCTCAAGGGCCTTGACCCCGAGCAGCTCCGGATGGCAGGCGCGGTGGGCGTGCTCAGCACCCTCGGCTCGCCCGAGCACTACTTCACCGACCTGCGTGCCGCCGTCGCGCACGCCCGCAACCACGTCCGCTACGAGCTGGCCGACATCTGGTCGCTGCAGTGCGACCTGCGGGCGGTGCGCTGACCGGCCCAGGGTCCGCCGTCAGCCGGTGCTGCGCCCGGAGAGCTTGTCGCGGAGCCGGTCCACCATGCCCACGCCCGCACCGACGGTCTTGTGGAACAGCTCGGAGTGAGGAGCGCTGGGGTGCGGGCGGGTGGGCGCCAGCTTCTTGGCGGTCTCGACCTTCTCTCCGAGGTCGACGAGCTCGTCGGCGGGGATGTGCGCGCGGAGCGACGGGAACTGGTCGGTCTCCTCGTCGTTCGCGTGATGGCGCAGCTGTGACTCGAGCTCGCGTACCAGCTCCATGAACTGGGCGGACGAGGCGTCGACGTCCTCGAGGCGCTTCATGAGCTGGACGATCTCGTCGTGCTCCTTCTTGTCGTGCTCGACCTCCTGAGCACCGTTGGGCACGTGCTTCTCGATCGCCGGGTAGACGTACATCTCCTCGGCGACGGCATGGCGCATCACCTCGGCGATGACGGTGTCGGCCAGATCGCGGCGCCGTTCGGCGTCCGCCGCGGCCTCGATCTGGCCGATCAGCTCGAGCATGCTCTGGTGGTCGCTGGTCAGGATGTCCACGACATCGGTGCCCGCGCCACCACCTTGTGGCTGTGTCATGTCAGCGCCTCCCTTGGCGTCGTCAGTCCCATCAGAGTAGGCGGGCGTGACCGCTCGGGCACCCCCACGAGCGGGGAACACCGAACTGGGCGGCTCGCCTCGCGACCCGATCGAGCGCCTGCCTGTTTCCGTCGAGGACGTCAGGCCGACTGCGTGGCGAAGCGGCGGCGGCTGCGCTCGCGGGCCTTCTCCGCCTCCACCTCGCGGTCCTTGGGCGGCACGGAGGTCACCAGGGAGTCGAGCAGTTCCTGGGTGGCAGTCGCGATCCGCTCGACAGCGCGGTCGAACGCCTCCTGGTTCGCCTGGGACGGCTTCGTCATGCCGGCGATCTTGCGGACGTACTGGAGCGACGCGGCCTGCACCTCGTCCGTGGTCGCAGGTGGGGTGAAGTTGTGCAGCGTGTGGATGTTTCGGCACATGACGCCAGGGTGCCACGGGCTCACCTTGTGCAGAAGACCCCGGGGCTCGGGCCGAGGGCCGACCCACCGCACAGATGCCTCAGGCTCTGCCGACGAGGGCTAGTTTGGGCGGCACCTGTCGGAGGAGGCGCGATGAGTCCCATACCGCGGGCGGTCGCTCGTGCGAACCGGCGTGTGCTGAACCCGGCGATGCGTCTCGTCGCCCCGCACCTCCCGGGCTTCGGGCTGCTCACGCACGTCGGCCGGCGCACGGGACGCCAGTACACGATTCCGGTCAACGTCTTCCGCGACGGCGAGAGCGGCTTCCGCATCGCTCTCACCTACGGCCGCGACGCCGAGTGGGTCCGGAACGTGCGCGCAGCCGGCCGCTGCACGCTGCGGACCCGGGGGCGCGTGGTCGAGCTCGTCGAACCGACGCTCGTGCACGACCCCTGGCGATCCTGGGCTCCCGTGCCGGTCCGGCAGATCCTCGGCCTCATCCGTGCGCCCGACGTTCTGGTGATGCGGAAACGCTGAAGCGCCCGAGCCGGCACGCGTCGCGACTGATCATGGGCAGTTGGTCGGAGCATGGCTCGGAGCCGGCGCGCGGGTGCGCGTCGGCTCCTGGCCTGGGTGGTGGACGGAGAACGTGGGCGGTGCGGTCATGCCGCGTTGCGGTGCCGCAGACTGCTGCGGTGCTAGAAGGGTGGGTCGGTGTTGGCGAAGAGGTCGGCCCAGCGGTTGACGGCGGCCGGTGCGCCGGCGGGTGGGTCGGGGGTGTGCCGGTACCGGTGCCCGGTCCGGGCGGGGATCCACAGCAGGGTGCCGTCCTTCTCCCGGACCACGTCCCAGTGCTTCGACGTCTTGAGGTTGTGATGCCGCCGGCACAGCGGGTGGAGGTTGCAGACGCTGGTCTGCGCCACGAGGTGCGCGATCGCGGGGTCGTAGGCGATGCGGTGGTCCAGGTCGCACACCACCGACGGTCTTGTGCAGCCGGGGAAGGTGCAGGTGATGTCGCGGGCGCGGACGGTGCGGGTCAGGTCCGCCCCGGGCCGGTAGGCCTTGGTGGAGAGGTCCTTGAAGTGGCCGTGCTCGTCGGTCAGCAGTGCCCGCCACGTCGCGTCCTGCGCGAGCTCGCGTGCGAGCTCGGCCGGGATCGGCCCTTACCCGGCCAGATAGCCGGCCTGGTGGTCCAGGCCGAGCAGGGTGCCGGCGCCGACGGTGATCTGCGCCCCGGCCCGGGCGAGGCGCCCGGTGGGGAGGGGGTGCCCGGCCAGGTCGACGCCGCGGTCCAGGACGGAGGCGAAGAGGTCGACGAACGCGTCCGCCTCCACCTGCTCCCGGGACCGCTCGTCCGACTGGTCGCCGTCGACGGCGGCATCGGCCAGCGCGCGCAGGGCGGTCTTGATCGTGTGGGCGTGGTCCGCGCGCACGTAGGCGGTGATCCAGGCCATCGCGTCCGGGGCGGGGGTGATGGTGACCTTCCGCGCGGCGTGCTCGCGCTGGCGCCGCTCCACCCCCGCGTCCGGGTTCACGCTCAGCGCTGCGGCGCGGAGCCGGTTGCGCAGCTTCGGCCCGGAGAGCCGGTCGGCGTCCTTCAGCAGGTCGGTGACGACCCGGCGCTGCTGACCCGTGGTCAGGCCCGGCTCCCTCGTGGTCAGCACGGTCGCCTTGCGGGAATCGATCCGCCCGGTGGTCAGCGCGTCGGCGACCTCGGGGAAGGAGTCCAGCGCCGCGGCGAGGCTCACCTTCGCCGCCCCGACCGCGTTCGTCGACCCGAGCCGGGCCGCGACCTCCGCCGCCGCCCGGTCCGCCGCCCGCGACGTCATCCCCTGCCGATCCGTCAGCTCCCGCACATGAACTGCCTGCATCGCCGTCGCCCAGGACGCCACCCGCTCGAACGCCGCGATCGTCTCCACCAACGTCGCCGCCCCGACCTCCCCGGGCACCAACGGACCCAGCAGCCCGGCCAGGACCGGCCCGCCGGGCAGGGCCTCCAGGGCCGAGGCCCCGGCCGCGTCCGCCTCCCCGTCCACCAGCCCCCGCCCGAACGCCTCGGCCAGGCCCGGGTCCCCCGGCGCGGGCACCGGCACGGTGGTCGGGGCCGGCGCCGCCCCCGTGGGCACCACCGCCCACCACGGCACCGAGGAGACCGCACCATCAGCAGCAGCGGCGCCCTCCCCGGACGAGCCACCGCCGGAAGGAGAGAGCAAGGAGCCGGAAGAGGGAGGGAAGCCGGAAGAGGAAGGGAAGCCGGGCGAGGGAGGGAAGCCGGGCGAGGGAGCGAAGTCGGGAGAGGGAGCGAAGTCGGGAGAGGGAGCGACGTCGGCAGTGGGGTCCTCATCGACGGCCGAGGCGCCGTCATCGGTCGCCGTGGCCGAACCGCCGCCATCCGGTGTCGTGGCCGAGATGGCGTCCGCCGAGACGTCGTCGCCCGAGGTCGCGGGCGCGTCCTCTGCCGGGTCGGCCGGCGCTCCGACCTCCCACACCAGCTCCGAGGAGGGCGGGTACAGCGCGACGCCGGCCTCCGCCCAGCCGCTCACGACCTCGGCGAACGCACGCTCCAGGTCCGACACCAAGGCACTCGAGGCCCCGGCGGCACCTTGACCGCCGACCCCGCCAACCCTGCCCCTGACCATGCATCGAACACTAGTACGACCCACCGACATCCGCTCAGGCTGTCGGAGATCTGTGGACAGGACGGCGGTTTGCGTGCCGGGGGACGGACCGGGAGGCGATGGGGCGGTGACGGATTGTGGCCGGAGCAGTGATGCTGGACTGGCAGCAGGCGTGGCGGTGGACGACCAGGCGGTCGACGCGCTTCGCGCGGTGAGCAGTCAGACCGCGCGAGGGCGCACCGAGTCGTTCGAGCTAGCTGCCGGTCCGCCGTCGGCGTCCAGCTGTTCGAGCTGCCGCCGGGTCGCGACCTGGCGGTAGGAACCGTCCAGAAGTTCGGCGACCTCCTGCCAGTCCACGTCGTCAGGACCGGCCCCACCGGCGGCGAGGTCGAGGCCGATCCAGCCGGACGGAGCGAGGTAGGCGGGCACGAAACTCCGTGCGTCGTCGGCCAGGGCCGCCCGCTCCGACTCCTCCGGCAGCACCAGCAGCCCGTGGGGGTATCTGACCCGCACGTCGGCCGCGCCCTTGGTGCTCGACCCGTACACCGCGAAGACCTTCTTCACCCGGAAGTGCGGGCGACCGTGCGCGATCGTCTCCTCGGCGTCGGGGAACGAGAGCGCAAGGGCACGTAACCGTGCAAGGAACGGATCGTCGTCGTCGAACATGATCGGGTGCGCCACGGTTCCTCCCGCGGTCAGGGTAGCGAGCACAGGCAATCCAGGGACTCGATCACCACCCTCGACGGGGACGGAGCGAGGGAGTGCCGCCCTGGCCGCGCAGAGGTGGAAGGCGACGAGGTTCTAGACGCCGCCCTGGGCCCGTGTCGCCCAGAAGGCGACGGCGGAGGCTGCGGCCACGTTGAGGGAGTCCACGCCGCCCGCCATCGGGATGCGTACGACGAGGTCGGCCGCCTCGACGGTGGTCCGGGCGAGCCCGTCGCCCTCGGTGCCGAGCACCATGGCGACCTTCGAGTCCGGCCCGGTCACGGCCGGGGAGACGGCGAAGTCGTCGAGGCTGACAGAGTCGTCGGACAGTGCCATGGCGGCCACGGTGTAGCCGGCCTCGCGTAGCTTGTCCACGCCGCCGGGCCAGACGGTCATCCGGGTCCACGGCACCTGGAAGACGGTGCCCATCGAGACGCGCACGCTGCGCCGGTACAGCGGGTCGGCGCAGCGCGGCGTCACCAGGACCGCGTCCACCCCCAGCCCGGCGGCCGAGCGGAACATGGCGCCTACGTTCGTGTGGTCGACGATGTCCTCGAGGATCGCGACCCGCCGCGCGCCCTCTCCCCCGCGGGCCGAGGCGAGGAGCTCACGCACGCCGAGAAGCGGCGGCCGGTGCATGGCCGCCAGCGCGCCGCGGTGCAGGTGGAAGCCGGTGATCGCACGCAGCACCGGCTCCTCGGCGACGAAGACGGGGATCTCGGCCCCGCCGTCGTCCGCCCCCGTTGCGGCCTGGATGACGGGCGCCATCGAGGAGAGCCACTTCTCCGCCATGAGGAACGACCGGGGGCGGTGCCCCGCCTCCACGGCGCGGGTGATGACGTTGGAGCTCTCGGCGATGTACAGGCCCTTCTCGGGCTCGTGCTTCGAGCGCAGCGCGACGTCGGTGAGGTTGGTGTAGTCCCCGAGCCGGTCGTCGGCGGGGTCGGTGAGACGGATCAGCGGCACGGGGACCATCATTCCGTGCCTCGGGGCCGCTCCGGTCCAGGCGCAGCGCCGCGGCCTACGTCTCCTCGACCACCGGGGCGGCGAACTGGGACTCGTACAGCCGCGCGTAGGCACCGCGCGCCTCGAGCAGCTCGGCGTGCGTGCCCTTCTCCACGATCCGTCCCTCCTCCATGACGAGGATGACGTCGGCGTCGCGGATGGTGGAGAGCCGGTGGGCGATGACGAAGCTGGTCCGGCCCTGGCGCAGCGCGTTCATCGCCTGCTGCACGAGCACCTCGGTGCGGGTGTCCACCGAGCTGGTGGCCTCGTCGAGGATGAGGATCTGCGGGTCGGAGAGGAAGGCACGCGCGATGGTGATGAGCTGCTTCTCGCCGGTGGAGACGCCGCCGCCCTCGTCGTCGATCACGGTGCCGTAGCCGTCGGGCAGGGAGTGGACGAACCGCTCCACGCTCGTGGCGCGGCCGGCGAGCTCCACCTCGGCGTCCGTGGCGCCGTCGCGGCCGAAGGCGATGTTCTCCGCGATGGTGCCCTGGAAGAGCCACGTGTCCTGCAGGACCATGCCGATCTGGTCGCGCAGGTCCGCTCGCGTCATCGTGCGGGTGTCCACGCCGTCGAGCAGGATCCGGCCCGAGTCGATCTCGTAGAACCGCATGATGAGGTTCACCAGCGTGGTCTTGCCCGCCCCGGTGGGGCCGACGACGGCGACCGTCTGGCCCGGCTCGACCACCAGGTCCAGGTTCTCGATGAGCGGGGTGTCGGGCTCGTAGCGGAAGCTGACGTCCTGGAACTCCACGCGGCCGCGCACCGCGGCCGGGCGGGCGCCCGGCACCGGGTCGGGCGCCTCCTCCTCGGCGTCCATGAGCTCGAAGATCCGCTCCGCGGAGGCGACGCCGGACTGGACGAGGTTGGCCATCGACGCGAGCTGGGCGAGCGGCTGGCTGAACTGGCGCGAGTACTGGATAAAGGCCTGCACCTCGCCGAGGGTCAGGGCCCCCGACGCCACTCGCAGCCCGCCGACGACGGCGACGAGCACGTAGTTGAGGTTCGAGACGAACGCCATCGACGGCATGATCGTCCCGGAGATAAACTGCGCCCGGAAGCTCGCCCGGTACAGGCGCTCGTTCTCCTCGGTGAACGCGGTGGCGAACGCGTCCTGGCTGTTGAACGCGGTGACCAGCTCGTGGCCGGTGAAGGCCTCCTCGACCTGGCCGCCGAGGTCGCCGGTGGACTTCCACTGGGCGACGAAGTGCGGCTGCGCCCGCTTGGCGATGGTCATGGTGAGCCAGGCGGAGAGCGGCACGGTGACGAGCGCGATCAGCGCCAGCTGCCAGGACAGGTAGAACATCATGCCCAGCACCCCGACGACGGTGAGCAGCGAGACGATCAGCTGCGAGAGGGTCTGCTGCAGCGACTGGGTGACGTTGTCGATGTCGTTCGTGACGCGGGAGAGCGTGTCCCCGCGGGCCTGGGAGTCGAGATGCGAGAGGGAGAGCCGGTCGATCTTGGCCTGGACGTCACGCCGGAGCCGGTAACCGGTGCGCTGGACGACGTGGGCCAGGATGAACCCCTGCCCCCAGCCGAGCACGGCGGCGGCCGCGTAGACCGCGAGGACCACGAGGACGGTGGTGCCGAGCGCGCCGAAGTCGATGCCCTGCCCGGGCACCACGTCCATCCCGGAGACCATCTGAGCGACCTGGTCCTGCCCGGCCGCACGCAGGCCGGCGATCGCCTGCGCCTTGCTGACGCCCTCCGGCAGCATCTTGCCGACGACGCCGTTGAAGACGATGTTGGTCGCGTCGCCGAGCAGCTTGGGCCCGAGCACCTGCAGGAAGACCGACCCCGCCCCGAGGACGACGACGAGCACCATCCACGCCCGTTCCGGCCGCAGCTCGCCGATCAGGCGCCGCAGGGAGTCGCCGAAGTGCAGCGACTTCTGCGCGGGTGCCATGCCCGGTCCCATGCCCGGACCGCGCGGCCCCGGCCCGTGCCCGCTCATGCCGCCTCCTCCGCGCTGAGCTGGGAGAGCACGATCTCGCGGTACGTCTCCGAGGTCTCCATGAGCTCGTGGTGCGTCCCGACGCCGACCACGCGCCCCTCGTCGAGGACGACGATCTGGTCGGCGTCACGGATGGAGGCGACCCGCTGGCCGACGACGAGCACGGTGGCCCCGCCGGTGGCCGATGGCAGGGCGGCCCGCAGGCGGGCGTCCGTGGCGAAGTCGAGGGCCGAGAACGAGTCGTCGAACAGGTAGACGTCCGCGCGGCGCAGCAGGGCCCGGGCGATCGCGAGTCTCTGCCGCTGCCCGCCGGAGAAGTTGGTGCCGCCCTGCTCGACCGGCGCGTCCAGCCCACCGGGCAGCGCCTCGACGAAGTCCCGGGCCTGGGCGATCTCGAGCGCCCGCCACAGCTCGGCGTCGGTGGCCGACGGCCGCCCGTGCCGCAGCGTGGAGGCGACGGTGCCCGAGAACAGGTACGCCTTCTGCGGCACGAGTGACACCCGCGCGCGCAGCGCACCGGGGTCGAGCTCGCGCACGTCGACCCCGGCCACCCGCACCGCACCGGCGGTGACGTCCACCAGGCGCGGGATCAGGTTGACCAGGGACGTCTTGCCCGAGCCGGTCGACCCGATCACCGCCGTCGTGCGTCCGGGTTCGAGACGCAGGTCGACGTCGCACAGCACCGGCGACTCCGCGCCGGCGTACCCGAAGCTCGCGCCGTCGAGCTCGACGACGAGGCCGCGGTTCCCGTTCGGTGGTACCGGCAGGGGCACGGGCTCCGCCGGGACGACGATCTCGGGCTCGACGTCCAGGACCTCCTTGATGCGCTCGGAGCTGACCTCGGCGCGCGGGACCATCACGAACATCATGACCGCCATGAGCACGGACATGAGGATCTGCATGAGGTAGTTGAGGAACGCGACGAGGGAGCCGACCTCCATCTCGCCCGTGTCGATGCGGCCGGCGCCGAACCAGATCACGCCCACCGACGAGGCCCCGATGATCAGCTGCACCGCCGGGAAGACCACCGCCATGATCTTCCCGACGCCGAGCGCCGTCGCCATGAGCTCCGTGCTGGCCTCGTCGAAGCGGACCCGCTCGGTGGGCTGCCGGTTGAACGCCCGGACCACCCGCACGCCGGCGATCTGCTCGCGCAGCACGAGGTTGATCCGGTCGATGCGCTTCTGCATCACCTTGAACAGCGGGGCCATCCGCCAGATGGCCAGCCCCATCACGGCGGCGAGCACCGGGATGACGACCAGCAGCAGCGCGGAGAGGCCGACGTCCTGCTGCAGGGCCATGAAGACGCCGCCGACCATCATGATCGGGGCCATCACCATGATGGTGAACGTCAGCACGGTGACCATCTGGATCTGCTGGACGTCGTTGGTGGTGCGCGTGATGAGACTGGGGGCGCCGAAGCGGCCCATCTCGGCGGCGGAGAACCGCTGGACGCGGTCGAAGACGGCGGCGCGCATGTCCCGGCCCGCCGCCATGGCCGTCCGGGCACCGAGGCGGACGGCCGCGACCGCGCAGACCGCCTGCACCGCGCTGATGCCGAGCATCAGCCCACCGATGCGGACGATGTAGCCGGTGTCGCCCTGCACCACGCCGTTGTTGATGATGTCGGCGTTGAGGGTGGGCAGGGACAGTGCGGCGATGGTCTGCACCATCTGCAGCACGACGATGACCGCCACGTCGCGCCGGTAGGGGCGCAGGAAGCGTCGCAGGACTCTGAGGAGCATCGGACCCACTTCTCTACTGCCACGGGCTGCCGCGGCCGCATCAGCGTACGCGCCACGGATGACGTCCGTCATCACGTTTCCGGGCGCTCCGCGGGTGATTACGGACGGATGCCGAATCACCGCCGAGCGGCTCCTGGTCCGCGAGCCCACGGCTCTGCTGACCGGCGAGAGGGACGGGACGACCAACACCGCCGGGACGACTGACACCGCCGGGACGACCGACGGCGGCGGGCCGGAGCCCGCCGCCGCGTCGCAGTAGCCTCAGCGCTGCCCGGGCTCCTCGCCCTGGTCCTCCGGCCGCTGCTGCTGCGGCGGCGCGAAGCGAGAGGTGTCGTCCGGCGCACCCTCCTGCGGCCCGGGCCCGGCGGGGCTGGTGTGCGCCCGCTCGGTCAGCTCCTCGGCCTGGCGCTGCGCCTCCCGGCGCGCCCGCTCGCCGCCGGCCGCGATGGCCTCCTCGACCCTTGCCTCGGAGGCGGCCCTCCGCTGCGCGCGGGTGGGCCCGGACTCGGCAGGCCGCTGGCCCACCTCGGCAGACCGCGAGAACGGCGCGCCGGACGCCTCGCCCGCATGGGTCGCCTCGGACGTGGCGCGCTGTGCCTCGCCACGCGCCTGGGCGAGCGCCTCGTCCGGGTCCTGCAGGGTCGTCTCCTGGAGATTCTTCGACATGCCGGAGCCGTAGTCGCCGAAGTCGACGGTCGGGTGCTCGCCGCCGTCGAGGTCCGGTCCGCCGTCGGCCTTGCCGTCGACCCCGAAGCCCTTGGCGATACCGCCCAGGGCCGCGGTGAACTCGGTGGGGACGACCCACAGCTTCGAGGAGGAGCCGTTCGCGATCTCCGGGAGCATCTGGAGGTACTGGTACGCGAGCAGGCGGCTGTCGGGCTTGCCGCGGTGGATCGCGTCGAAGACCTGCAGGATCGCCCGGGACTCACCCTGGGCCTTGAGGATCGCGGACTGCGCCTGCCCCTCGGCCCGGAGGATCGCGGCCTGCTTCTCACCCTCGGCGGTGAGGATCTGCGACTGCTTGACACCCTCGGCGGTCAGGATCGCGGCGCGACGGTCACGCTCGGCACGCATCTGCTGCTCCATGGAGCCCTGCACCGAGGCGGGCGGGTCGATGGCCTTGAGCTCGACACGGTTGACGCGGATGCCCCAGCGGCCGGTCGCCTCGTCCAGCACCCCGCGCAGCTGGCCGTTGATCTGGTCGCGGCTGGTCAGGGTCTGCTCGAGGTCCATCGAGCCGATGACGTTGCGCAGCGTGGTGACGGTGAGCTGCTCGATACCGGTGATGTAGTTGGCGATCTCGTAGGTCGCGGACTTCGGGTCGGTCACCTGGAAGTAGATGACCGTGTCGATGCTGACCACGAGGTTGTCGGAGGTGATCACGGGCTGCGGCGGGAAGGAGACCACCTGCTCGCGCAGGTCGACGCCGGCGCGCACCTTGTCCACGAACGGGATGAGGAAGTGCAGGCCGGCGTACATGGTCGTCTGGTACTTGCCCAGGCGCTCGACGATCAGCGCCACCGCCTGCGGCACGATCCGGACCGCGCGCGTGATCGCGACGATGACGAAGATCCCGATGAGGACCAGGACGATGATCAGGATGATGCCGCCGATGCTCTCGGCCATGGTGCTCCTCTTGCGGGTCGGTCGGTAGGTCGGTCGGTTCGGTGGGTCAGGGCAGGTACGAGCGGTCCTCGACGGCGTCGACGACGGCGGTCGCGCCGTCGATGCGGACGACGCGCACGGTGGTCCCGGCCGGCAGCACGGCGCCCCGCTGGGCCGCCCGTGCGGTCCAGACCTCGCCGGCGAGCTTGACGCGCCCGGCGTGCTCGGTCACGTCGATCAGCACGGTGGCCTCACGGCCGACGTGCGCGGCGATGTTCGTGGCGGTGTCCGGCGTCGAGCGGTCGAGCAGCTTCTTCGCCCAGGGCCGCACGACGAACAGCAGGGCGGCGGAGACGCCGGCGAAGACGATGATCTGCACCCAGAACGGCGCCCCGAGCAGGGAGACGAGCATGGCCGCCAGCGCGCCGCCCGCGAACATGAGGAAGATCAGGTCCACGGTCAGCATCTCGACGACGCCGAGGACGAGCGCGGCCCCCAGCCACCAGAGCCAGGCCATGTTCCCTCACTCCCCGCCGCGCACCTCGCGCGCGGCTGACCAGCGCCGACGTCGTCGTTGTGAGAACGATCCTAGTCGGGCCGGGTGACACGCCTGTCCGCCGACGCGCACGGGCCAGGTCTCGGGTCGGTAACGGGCCGCGTCCGTAACGGCCGGCGTCCGTGCGGCAGCTGCTGCCGTGCGCGAGTCAGCGCGCCGAGCCGGCCGCCCGCGCGCTGTAGCGGTCCCGGTGACGCTCGACCTCGAGCTCGAGCCCGAAGGCGGCGGAGAGGTGCTGCGGGGTCAGCACGTCCTCGATCGGCCCGGCCGCCTCCACCGTGCCGTCACGCAGCAGCAGGGCGTGGGTGAAGCCGGAGGGGATCTCCTCGACGTGGTGGGTGACCAGCACCATCACCGGGGAGCGGCCGTCACCGGCGAGCTCGGACAGGGCGGCCATGAGCTCCTCGCGCCCGCCGAGGTCGAGCCCGGCGGCGGGCTCGTCGAGGAGCAGCACCTCGGGGTCGGGCATGAGCGCGCGGGCGATCTGGACGCGCTTGCGCTCCCCGGAGCTCAGGGTGCCGTAGGTCCGCTCGGCGAGGTGGCCGACGCCGAACACGTCAAGGAGCACCTGGGCGCGGTCCAGGTCGAGCTCGTCGTACTGCTCGCGCCAGCGGCCCGTGATGCCGTAGGAGGCCGTGACGACGACGTCGATCGCCCGCTCCCCCGCCGGCAGCCGCTGGTCCAGGGCGGCCGAGGCGAGTCCCACCAGGGGCCGCAGCTCGTTCAGGTCGGTCTTCCCGACCTCCTCGCCGATGATCCGCACGGTGCCGCTGGTCGGGTGGAGGCGTCCGGCCACGAGCTGGATGACGGTCGTCTTGCCGGCGCCGTTGGGCCCGAGCACCACCCAGCGCTCGCCCTCGTTCACGGACCAGTCGACGCCGTCGAGGATCGTCTTGCTCCCGCGGCGGACGAGGACGTCGTTCAGCTCCAGCACATCACCCATGGGCTCGACCCTAGAACACCGGCGGCCCCCGGCCGCGCGTGCACGCCGAAGGACGGACGTACCGTCGGTCCCGCGCCGCCACCGCGTGCCGGGGAGCGACGGACGCAGAACTACGCTGTTCCCCATGTCAGGTCCGGCGATCCTCACCCTCCCCGCGTCGGTGGTCCTCGCGCTGTGGCTGCCCGCGGTCGACGGACCGCAGGCCGCGCGCCGCGCCGCCCTGGCCGTCACCGGTGCGGACGAGGTGCACCACGTGCGCGAGCGCGGCGCCGTGCTGACCGGGACGACGACGCTCGGTGAGCTTCTCGTCGAGCTGTCCGCGGCCGACGAGGTCGCCGCGATCCTGCCCCGCCCGGGCGACCCGATGGGCGCGCCCGCCATCCGGTCGGCGGACCTGCTCGACGCGGGCGAGGGGCTGCTCCTGCGCCGCCCGGGGAACCCGACGGAACGCTGCGGCGTCGTCGTCCCGGAGCGGGAGGTCTACGGCAGCGTCCTGGAGCAGGGCGAGCTCGTCACATGGGTCGTCGACCACGACATCACCGAGCACCTGCCGGCCCCCAGTCTGCTCCTGGCGGGCGTCGACTCCCTCTCGCAGGCCCGCCGGGACATCCAGCTCGCGATGTCGGAGGCCGTGGACGCCCTCGAGGCGCTCGACGTCGCCCGCGACCGGCCCGACCTCGCCGAGGAGCTGCTCGACCTGTCGCTGGCGACGATCCCGGACGAGCTCCTCCCGCCGCACCTCGACCCACGCCGCCTGGACGTCCTCGAGCGGGCGGCGCGCCTCCTGGCCATCGTCGACCTCGCGACGAGCGACGACGGCGCGGCCGTCACCGCCGGCCAGGCCGGCGCCCGGGCGGGCGCCCTGGCCCACGTCGCCCGCTCCGCGCGCCACGCTCTCGCGGCCGCCAGCGCCACGCGCCGGGCCTGAGGGCGGCCGCCCTCGGGGCGGTGCGCGGCTTTCCCCGCAGCTACCCGCGCAGCACGCTCTCGTAGACCTCGAACGTGCGGTCGGCGATGGCGTCCCAGGAGAAGTGGTCCTCGACGCGGCGGCGTGAGGCCACCCCCATCTGCGCGGCGCGCTGGGGGTCGGTGACCAGCGCGGTGAGCGCCTCGGCGAGGTCCCGCTCGAACCTGGCGGGGTCGATGGGCGTGCCCGTCCCGTCGTCGGCCTGCTCGATGGGGACCAGGGTGCCTGTCACGCCGTCGTCGATGACCTCCGGGATGCCGCCGGTGGCCGAGCCGACGACCGGCAGCCCGACCGCCATGGCCTCGAGGTTGACGATGCCGAGCGGCTCGTACACGGACGGGCAGACGAACACGGTACCGGCCGCCAGGACGGCCACCAGCTCGGGGCGCGGGAGCATCTCCTCGATCCAGACGATGCCCTGGCGCCGTTCCTGCAGCTTGCTCACCAGGCCGGTGACCTCGGCGGCGATCTCGGGGGTGTCCGGCGCCCCGGCGCACAGCACGAGCTGCACGTCCTCCGGAAGGTGCTCGACGGCGCGGAGCAGGTGCGGCAGGCCCTTCTGGCGGGTGATGCGGCCGACGAAGACGACCGTGGGCCGGTCGGCGTCGATGCCGAGCCGGGCGAGGGTGGCGGCCGCGGCGTCCCGCTCCTCGTCCGTGGTGGGGCGCTGCCAGCCCTGCAGGTCGATGCCGTTGTGGACGACGACGACCTTGTCCGGGTCGATCTGGGGGTAGGCGCGCAGGATGTCCTCCCGCATGCCGCCGGAGACGGCGATGACGGCGGCGGCCCCCTCGTAGGCGGTGCGCTCGGCCCAGCTCGACAGCGCGTACCCGCCGCCGAGCTGCTCGGCCTTCCAGGGGCGCAGCGGCTCGAGCGAGTGCGCCGTGAGGACGTGGGGCACGTCGTTGAGGAGCGCCCCGAGGGTCCCGGCGAGGTTGGCGTACCAGGTGTGGGAGTGCACGAGGTCGGTGCCGGCGAGGTTCGCCGCGATCGTCAGGTCCGTGCCGAACGTGCGCAGCGCGGCGTTGGCCTGCTGGAGCTCGGGGAGGTCGTCGTAGCCCGTGACCGGCACCTCGCCGTCGGCGTCGTCCGCCGGGCGCGGGCCGTCGAAGGCGTGGACGCGCACGTCGACGCTGCGGCTCAGCACCCGCGCCAGCTCGGTCACGTGCACCCCGGCGCCGCCGTAGACGTGCGGCGGGTACTCACGGGTGAGGAGGTCGACCCTCATGCTTCCTGCTTTCCTTCGTCGGACGGGAGCCGCGGAGCCCCGTCGCACCGGTGCGAGGGGTCCAGCATGCCCGGTCCGCCCGTGATCCACGCAACACGCAGCAATTTGTTGCCACCGGACGACGGGAACCGCGGACCGGCCCTATGGTCGGGGCATGGCAGCCCCACGCGTCCTCGCGATCGTCCTGGCCGGCGGCGAGGGAAAGCGGCTCATGCCGCTCACGGTCGACCGTGCCAAGCCCGCTGTGCCGTTCGGGGGCATCTACCGCCTCATCGACTTCGCGCTGTCCAACATCGTCAACTCCGGCTACCTGCGGGTCGTCGTGCTGACGCAGTACAAGTCCCACAGCCTGGACCGGCACATCGCCAAGACGTGGCGCATGTCGAACCTGCTCGGCAACTACGTCGCGCCGGTGCCGGCGCAGCAGCGCGTCGGCAAGCACTGGTTCCTGGGCAGCGCCGACGCCGTCTACCAGTCGCTCAACCTCATCGACGACGAGCGGCCCGACATCGTCGTCATCGTGGGCGCGGACAACATCTACCGCATGGACTTCTCCCAGATGGTGGAGCAGCACATGGACTCCGGCTTCCCGCTGACGGTGGCCGGCATCCGTCAGCCGCTGTCCCTGGCGGACCAGTTCGGGGTCATCCAGGCCGACGCGGACAACCCGCACAAGATCGGTGAGTTCCTCGAGAAGCCGAAGGACGCCGTCGGGCTGGCCGACTCCCCGGACGAGGTCCTGGCCTCGATGGGCAACTACGTCTTCGACGCCGACGCCCTCGTCGAGGCGGTCACCTCCGACGCCAAGGACGAGTCCTCCAAGCACGACATGGGCGGCTCCATCGTCCCGGCGTTCGTGGCCGACGGCGCCGCGGGCCTGTACGACTTCACGTTCAACGACGTCCCCGGCTCCACGGACCGGGACCGGAACTACTGGCGCGACGTCGGCACGGTGGACGCGTACTACGACGCCAACCAGGACCTGATCTCCGTCTACCCGGTCTTCAACCTCTACAACGACTCCTGGCCGCTGTTCACCGGCTACACGGGGCTGCCGCCGGCGAAGTTCGTCTACGCCCACCGCGAGCGGCTCGGCCACGCCCTGGACTCGCTCATCTCCCCCGGGGTGATCATCTCGGGCGGTGAGGTCATCGGCTCGGTCCTCTCCCCCGGCACCCGGGTCAACTCCTGGTCCTCCGTGCGCGACTCGGTGCTCTTCGACGGTGTCGACGTCGGCCGCAACGCCACCGTCAACCGCACGATCCTGGACAAGAACGTCCGGGTCGAGCCGGGCGCACAGGTGGGGATCGACCACGAGCACGACCTCGCCCGCGGGTTCACCGTCACGGAGTCGGGCATCACCGTGGTGCCGAAGGGCTGGACCGTCGAGCGCTGAGCCGACGGGCGCACGATGACGGACGGGCGCGTCCCCGTCCCGAATCTGCCCGTAGGGTTCCGGTCGTGAACGATCCCGTCCCCTCCCTGGTCCGTGCCGGCCTGGTCTCCCCCCGCCCCGTCCCCGAGTCCCTGGTGAGCCACGCGTCGGCCGTCCTCGCCCGCGTGGCCGACGACGTGACCGTGGCGGACACCTCGCGGGACGGCTGGTTCGGACTGGCCCTGACGGGCACCCTGCGCCCCGGCACCAGCGCCGACGCCGCCTCCGCCGAGCTGCGCGGACCGGCCACGGCGCTCGGCGTCGACGTCGCCGTCACCGCGGGCCCGCTCGCCGCCGAGGGCGTCGGGCTGCTCGTCACCGACGTGGACTCGACCCTCATCACCGCGGAGGTCATCGAGCTCCTGGCCGAGCACGCCGGCACGCGCGAGCAGGTGGCCGCCGTCACCGAGCGCGCGATGCGCGGCGAGCTGGACTTCGCCGCCAGCCTGCGCGAGCGGGTTGCGACCCTGGCCGGGCTGGACGCCGGCGTGCTGGAGGACGTGCGCGCCCGCGTGGCGCTCACCCCGGGTGCCCGGGAGCTGGTGGCCGCGGTCCACGAGGCGGGCGGCAGCGTCGGCCTGGTCTCCGGCGGCTTCGCCGAGGTGGTGGAGCCGCTCGCGGCGTCGCTGGGCATCCGGCACGTGGTGGCGAACACCCTCGAGGTCGTGGACGGCCGGCTCACCGGACGCACGTCCGGCCCGGTGGTCGACCGGGCCGCGAAGGAGCGTCATCTGCGCGCGTGGGCCGAGGCCGACGGCGTGCCGCTGGACCGGGTCGTCGCCGTCGGCGACGGCGCCAACGACCTCGACATGCTCGACGCCGCGGGCCTCGGGGTCGCGTTCTGCGCCAAGCCTGTCGTCCAGGAGCAGGCGGACGCGGCCGTGACCTTCCCGCGCCTGGACGCCGTGCTGGGGCTGCTGGGCCGCTGAGCTCGGTCCGCTCAGCACTCCCGGGACGTGGGACGCCGGACCGGTCGGCACCGGTCCGGCGTCGGTGGCGCAGGTCAGCGCGTCTTCTCGAGCTGCTCCTCGACCATCTCGGTCGGGACCTCGGACGGTACCTCTGTGCCGTCCGCCGGCTTCTCGGCCGGACCGCTCTCACGGGCGCGGCGTTCCCGCTCCCTCTCTGCCCAGCGTTCGGTGTAGTACCGGTCGTAGCACATCGCGGACTCCTTCCCTGCGGGGCACTTCCGATTGTCCACCCGCGGGCGCGCACGCACCAGGCCCGGCAGCGCCGTCAGCGCTGGCAGCGCCGTCAGCGCCCCACGTCGTAGGTCAGGTGCGCGAACTGGCCGAACCGCTCCACGCTCCGCAGCGACAGCCCGTCCGGGCCGATGCGCCGGGGCAGCAACGGTTTGCCGGACGGCACCGTGGCGGGCGCGAAGGTGACCTGGAGCTCGTCCAGAGCACCGGCCTCCCAGAACTGGCCCACCAGGTCACCACCACCGAGCAGCCAGACGTCCCGGCCGTCCGCGGCGTCGACGATCTCCGGGAGGGCCCGCGCGACGTCGCCGTGCACGAGGCGGACGTCCGCCCCGTCGGGCCGCGGCAGCTCCCGGGAGCTGAAGACGAACGCGGGCCGGTCACCGAGGTAGTCCAGCTCCTGCCAACGGCCGGGCGTCTCGAGGACCTTCTCCTCGCGCAGCACCCACTCGTAGGTGGTCGAGCCCATGACGTTCACGCCGACGTCGCCGAGCTGGGCGGAGAGGTCGGGCATCTCCGCGGAGTCGACGGCGAAGAGCCAGGCCAGGGAGTTGTCCTCGTCGGCCAGGAACCCGTTGAGGGTCGAGGCGGTGTAGTAGACGAACCGCGGCCCGCCCTCGGGACGCGGTGACGACGACGGCGCAGGCTGGGGCTCCATGCCGCGAGCGTGCCCGGCCGGCTGCGCCGTCGTCCACGAGAATTCCGGCAGACCGGACCGGCGGCCCCGCTCGCCACGCTGTCGTCGTGGCGTTCCCCGGCTCAGTCGGCGAGGCGGACCAGCTGGGTCAGGTGCGCCGTCGACCGGTCCAGCTCGGCCCACGCCGTCGGGACCTCGATGACGCACGCGGCAGCGGTCGGGATGCCGAGGCTGACCTGCCGGGCGAGGTCGTCCTGGGTGTCGTGCAGGAGGAACGCGAGGTGCGACATGGTGGGCTCGTGGCCGACGACGAGCACGGTCGCGGTCTCGGCGTCGAGCTCCTGGAGCATGGCGAGCACCTGACGGGGACCGGCCTCGTAGAGCTCGTCGCGGACCTCGTGCGTGCGCACGCGCAGCTGCTGGCTGACGAGCTTGAACGTCTCGGTGGTGCGCAGCGCCGAGGAGACGAGCGCGACGTCGACCGTGCCGGTCACCTCCGCCAGACGTGGGCCGAGCGCGGTGGCCTGCTTGCGGCCCTTCGTGGCGAGCGGACGGCGGGCGTCGCCGAGGTCGGCCTCGGGCTCGGCCTTGGCGTGGCGCAGCAGGACGAGGGTCCGCGCCACGTCAGACCCCCATGGCGTGGACGCCGCCGTCGACGTGGACGATCTCCCCCGTCGTCTTCGGGAACCACTCCGAGCACAGCCCGACGACGGTCCGGGCGGTGGGTTCGGCGTCGGAGACGTCCCACCCGAGCGGGGCGCGCTCGTCCCAGCCGCCCTCGACCTGGTCGAAGCCGGGGATCGACGTCGCCGCGGTGGTGCGCACCGGGCCGGCGGAGACGAGGTTGACGCGGATGCCCGACGGTCCCAGGTCGCGGGCGAGGTAGCGCGCGGTGGACTCGAAGGCCGCCTTGGCCACGCCCATCCAGTCGTAGACCGGCCAGGCGAAGCTCGCGTCGAAGGTGAGCCCGACGAGCGCGGAACCCGGCACCATCAGCGGCTGGGCGGCGACGGCGAGGGCCTTGAGGGAGAACGCGGAGACGTGCACGGCGGTGGCGACGTCCTCCCACTGCCCGGCGAGGAAGTTCCCGCCCATGACGGACTGCGGGGCGAAGCCGATGGAGTGGACGACGGCGTCGAGGTGGTCGACGTGCTCGCGGACGGCGTCGGCGAGGTTGTCGAGGTCCTCCTGGTTCTGCACGTCCAGCTGGACCACCGGGGCCGGCGCGGGCAGACGCCGGGCGGTGATCTCGGTGAGCCGGAACTGGCGCCCGAAGGACGTCAGGACGACCTTGGCGCCCTGCTCCTGCGCGAGCCGCGCCACGTGGAAGGCGATCGAGTTGTCCTTCAGCACCCCGGTCACCAGGATCGTCTTGCCCTCGAGCAGTCCCATGGGTCTCCTTTCGCTGGCGCGGCGGGCGCCGGTGGTTGTGGTCAGTGGCCCATGCCCAGGCCGCCGTCGACCGGGACGACGGCCCCGGAGATGTAGGCGGCCTCGGGCGAGGCGAGGAAGTGGACGGCGGACGCGACGTCGTCGACGGTGCCGAACCGGCCGGCGGGGATGGCCCCGAGGTAGGCCTGCTGCTGCTTCTCGGGCAGGGCCTGGGTCATCGCGGTGTCGATGAAGCCGGGGGCGACGACGTTGGCGGTGATCCCCCGACCGCCCAGCTCGCGGGTGATCGAGCGGGCCATGCCGACCAGGCCGGCCTTGGAGGCGGAGTAGTTCACCTGGCCGGGGCCGCCGTAGAGGGCCACGACCGAGGAGATGAGCACGATCCGCCCGGCGCGGGCGCGGATCATCCCCTTGGAGGCGCGGCGGGCCACGCGGAAGGCGCCGGCGAGGTTGGTGTCGAGGACCGTGTCGAAGTCCTCGTCGCTCATGCGCATGAGGAGCTGGTCGCGGGTGACGCCGGCGTTGGCGACGACGACCTCCACCGGCCCGTGCTCCTCCTCGACCTTGGTGAAGGCCGCGTCGACGGAGGCGGTGTCGCGCACGTCGCCGACGACGCCGAGGACGCCGTCGGGCAGGTCGCCGGAGCGGTAGATGGTGGCGACCCTGTCGCCTGCGGCGACGAACCGCTCGGCGATCGCGCGGCCGATGCCCCGGTTCGCCCCGGTCACCAGGACACTGCGTCCGACCTTCTCGGCCACGACATCTCCTCTTCATCCGCCTGTCGCTGCGGGGAAACCGTAGCCGACGCCCGGGCGAGGGCGAAAAGGCGTCCCGGCGGCGGGCCAGTGGGGCATCCCACAGCCGTCCGGGCTGGAGGGGACGAAGGTCCCTGCGGGCGCTGTGCGGCGTAGCCTTGAGGGATGAGGATGCCCGGTCGTCGCGCACGGGGATCGCAGGTCCAGGCGATCACCTCGGCCCCCCGCGCCCTGGCTGACGACGTGCACGACCGCACCGTGCGCTACCTGATCTCCATGGGGATCCGCACCGCCTGCTTCCTGCTTCTCCTGGTGGTTCCGGGACCGTGGAAGTGGGTGTGCGTGGCCGGCGCCGTGGTGCTGCCGGCCGTGGCGGTGCTGGTGGCGAACGCCGGCCGCGAGCGACCGCAGCCTCCGACCACGCTGATCGGGCCGCCGGGGCCCCCGCCCCCGCCCCAGCTCCCCTACGACCCCACGACGGAGTATCTGCGATGACCGAGGAGGTTCTGCGCTGCAGCGCCAAGGGCTGCGGCGCCGAGGCCGTCCACGCCCTGCTGTGGAACAACCCCCGCCTGCACACCACCGGCCGCCGCAAGGTGTGGCTGGCGTGCGACGCCCACCGCGAGCACCTCAGCCGGTTCCTGTCCGACCGGTCCTTCCTGCGTGACGTCGTCGGGGTCGGCGAGCTGGACGAGACGCACGGGTGAGCGCAGACGGTGAGGCGGCGCCGAGCGGGCGGTACGCGTTCCTGCGCACCCGTCGCTGGGTCGGCCTGATCGCGCTCCTGGTGACCGCCTCGGTGGCGTGCGTGCTGCTCGGGCACTGGCAGTGGGGCCGGTACGTCGAGCGGCACGCGGAGGCCGAGCAGGTCAACGCCGTGTACGACGCGCAGCCGCTGCCCCTCGACGAGGCGCTCGGCACCGCCGCCGGCGGCTCGCCCACCCCTACGGTCGGGCCCGGCGACGAGTGGCAGCCGGTTCGCCTGCGCGGCCACTACGTCGAGGACGGCACCGTCCTGCTGCGCAACCGGCCCGTCGACGGCACCCCGGCGGTGCACGTGATCGCCCCGTTCGTCGCGGAGACCGGCGCGGGTGAGGTGCTCGTCGTCGTCGACCGCGGGTGGATCCCCGCCGAGGTCGCCGACACCGGCGGCGAGGTGCCCCGGCCACCGGCCGGAGAGGTGACGCTCACCGCCCGGCTGCGCGAGCCGGAGCAGCCGAGCGACCGCGACCAGCCCCACGGGCAGGTGTACACGCTCGACCCGGGTCAGGTGCTCCAGGCGGTGCGCGGGGTGACGGACCTCGCCCCGGTCGCCGGCCTGCCGGTGCTCGACGGGTACGTGGTGGCGTCCGCCGAGGACCCGGCGCCCGCGGTGGCGGTCGGCGGCTACACGCGGCCGGAGTCGAAGCACGTCATGAACATCTCGTACGCGTTCCAGTGGTGGATCTTCGCGGCCGGGTTCCTGCTGTCGCTGGTGGTCCTGGCGCGGCGCGAGGCCGCCGAGCGGTCCGGGCACGGGCCCGTGCGGCGCCTGAGCCGCGCGGAGTTCGACGAGGACCTGGAGATCTACACGCAGCTGCAGGCGCGGGCCGCGCTCCCGGCCGGGGCCCGTGGCGCCGATCTCGGTGCCGGCGCCCCTCGAGGTGACCGGCTCGTCGACGCATCGAGTGCGCCGGACGACACCTTGCGCGGGCAGCGGGTGATCGAGGCGACGGCGTTCGAGGTTTCGCCCGAGGCCGAGGCCGACCGGTCCGCCGGCCGGTCAGGTCAGGCTCCGCCGTCGTCGCGGCCCGAGAGCTGACCGCCCGGAACCCTGCTCCGCCGTCGTCCCGGCCCGGCCCGCCCGCTATCGCCGACGGAGCGCGTCGCCGGCCAATCTTCGCCGCGGAGCGTCGGCCGCCAAACCTTCGCCGTGATCCCCACTCGGCGTTGGACGAACAACGGTGAGGATCCGATGCCTCTGGGGCACCGAATCCTCACCGTTGACTGATCAGCGAACCTGACCGCGGCTCACGTGAGTCCGGACTCGGCTCACGCGAGGTCGCACGCTCCTCACGCGAGGGTGACGAGCTCGAGGTACTGGTCGCTCCAAAGGTCCTCGTCCGCGTCGGGCAGCAGGAGCACCCGCTCGGGGTTGAGCGCCTCGACCGCGCCCTCGTCGTGCGTGACGAGGACGACGGCGCCGGTGAAGGAGCGCAGCGCGCCGAGGATCTCCTCGCGGCTGGCCGGGTCGAGGTTGTTCGTCGGCTCGTCCAGCAGCAGCACGTTCGCCGAGGAGACCACGAGGACCGCGAGCGCGAGACGGGTCTTCTCGCCGCCGGAGAGCACCTTGGCGGGCTTGTCGGCGTCCTCCCCGGAGAACAGGAACGAGCCGAGCACGCTGCGCACACCGGTGTCGTCGAGGTCGGGGGCCGCCGAGCGGAGGTTCTCCACCACGGTGCTCTCGACGTCGAGGGTCTCGTGCTCCTGGGCGTAGTAGCCGACCTTCAGGCCGTGCCCGGGGATCACCTCGCCGGTGTCCGGCTCCTCCACGCCGCCGAGGATGCGCAGCAGGGTGGTCTTGCCCGCGCCGTTCAGGCCCAGGATGACCACCTTGGAGCCGCGGTCGATGGCGAGGTTGACGTCGGTGAAGACCTCGAGGGAGCCGTAGGACTTGCTCAGCCCCTCGGCCGTGAGCGGGGTCTTCCCGCACGGCGCCGGGTCGGGGAAGCGCAGGTGCGCGACCTTGTCGGCGCGGCGGACCTCGTCGAGCCCCGACAGGAGCCGCTCGGCCCGTCGGGCCATGTTCTGCGCGGCGACGGTCTTGGTGGCCTTGGCACGCATCTTGTCGGCCTGGGCCATCAGCTGACCGGCCTTCTTCTCCGCGTTGGCCCGTTCGCGGCGGCGACGACGCTCGTCGGCCTCGCGCTGCTTGACGTAGGCGTCCCAGCCCATGTTGTACACGTCGAGCACGCCGCGGTTGGCGTCGAGGTGCCACACGTGGTTGACCGTCTCGCGCAGCAGCTCGACGTCGTGAGAGATCACCACGAAGCCGCCCGAGTAGCTCTTCAGGTAGTCGCGCAGCCAGATGATCGAGTCGTGGTCCAGGTGGTTGGTCGGCTCGTCGAGCAGCAGGGTGTCGACCCCGGAGAACAGGATCCGCGCGAGCTCCACCCGGCGGCGCTGACCGCCGGAGAGGGTTTCCAGCGGCTGCTCCAGCACCCGGGTGGGCAGCCCGAGGTTCGAGGTGATGCGGGCGGCCTCCGACTCCGCGGCCCAGCCACCCTGCGCCGCGAACTCGGCGTCCAGGCGCACGTACTTCTCCATGGCCTTCTGCTGGGCGGCGCCCTCGGCGGTGCTCATGGTGTGCTCGGCGCGGCGGATGCGCCGGACGATCTCGTCGAGGCCGCGGGCGGAGAGCACGCGGTCCCGCGCCAGCACCTGCAGGTCGCCCGTGCGCGGGTCCTGCGGCAGGTAGCCGATCTCGCCCGACCGCACGATCTGGCCGGTGTGCTGGACCACCGAGGCCGTCTCGTCCTGGCCGGACAGCAGCTTCGTCAGCGTCGTCTTGCCGGCGCCGTTGCGCCCGACGAGCCCGATGCGCATGCCGGCGTCGATGCGGAAGGTGGCCTCGTGGAGGAGCTCACGAGCGCCGATGCGCATGGAGACGTCGTGGGCGGTGATCACAGGGCAGACCTCAAGACGCAGACGGGGGTGTGGGGCACCGATGTGGTGCGCGCTCCAGTCTACGTGGCCGCCCCGGGCGGGCCGAGAGAATTTGCTCTCACCCCCGCCGACGCGCCGGGTCGCGCCGGCCGAACTACCTTGAGGCGCATGACTTTCAACAGGGGCGGCCGGATCGACTCCAGCCGGGTGCGCACGTCGCGTGGCGGCAAGGGGATAGCGGTCGGGGGCGGCGCGGGCGTGCTCGTGCTGCTCGTCTACCTGTTCACGGGGCAGGACCTCTCCGGCGTCGTCGGCGGCGGGGACGCCTCTCAGCAGGAGACCGGGATGAGTCTCGAGCACTGCCGGACCGGCGCGGACGCCAACCAGTACGTCGAGTGCCGCATGGTGGCGGGAGCCGAGTCGCTCGACGCGTTCTGGCAGACGGCGCTGCCCGAGCAGGCGGGCGTGCAGTACCGGGAGCCGGGCTTCGAGGTGTTCGAGGGCTCGGTGGCGACCGGCTGCGGCAACGCCACCTCCGCCGTCGGCCCGTTCTACTGCCCGCCGGACGAGAGCGTCTACCTCGACACCGGCTTCTTCGACCAGCTCGAGACGCAGCTCGGTGCCGAGAACGCCCCGTTGGCGCAGCTGTACATCGTCGGGCACGAGTGGGGCCACCACATCTCCAACCAGCAGGGCATCATGGACGCCATCGACCGGCAGGACACCGGCCCGACGTCCGACGGCGTGCGTCTCGAGCTGCAGGCCGACTGCTACGCGGGCATGTGGCTCTCACACGCGGCCACGGTGCCGGACCCGGACTCCCCCGACGGCGCACCGCTGCTGCAGCAGCCCGCCGCCGCACAGATCTCGGACGCCCTCGACGCCGCGGCCGCGGTGGGCGACGACCGCATCCAGGCGGGCGCCGGCCAGGCAGTCAACCCCGAGGCGTGGACCCACGGCTCTGCCGAGCAGCGCATGCGCTGGTTCACGACCGGCTACGAGCAGGGCTCGCTGGCCGCCTGCGACACGTTCTCGGCCGGACAGCTCTGAGCCGACGGCCGCGGGGCGTCGCGGCCGGCTCCACGCCGCGAGTCGCCCACTGCTGTGAGTCGCCCACTGCTGTGAGAAACGCCGACCGCTACCGGGGGTTCCGGTAGCGGTCGGCGTTCCTGCACGCGGTGGGCGTTCTCACCCGCAGTCGGTGCGGGGGCACCGCCTACGGGCTCACTCGGCGAAGAGGGCGGCCGAGCGGGGATCAGCGGTGGGGGTCCGCCTCCGGGCTCTCGGTGGTGACCACCTCACGCTCGCGATGACCGTTGCCCTCCCGAGCCGACGCACGCCCTGCCTGAGCGGCCTCCGCGTCGCGCACCACCTCCGGCCTGTTGAGGCTCTTGGTGATGCGCCGGGCGTCCTGGACCGCCTCGGCGTCGTCCACAGCACGTTGCGCCGGGTTGAGCAGCAGGTTCAGCAGGATCGCGGTGAGCGCACCGGCGCTGATGCCGGAGTCGAAGATCAGCTGGAACCAGTCGGGGAACGCGGCGTAGATGTCCGGCCGGACGGTGGGCATGAGCGCCACGCCGACCGAGATCGCCACCACGAGGATGTTCGTGTTGGTGAAGTGCACCCGCGCCAGGGTGCGGACGCCGGAGGCGACCACCATCCCGAACAGGGCGATCCCGGCGCCGCCGAGGACCGACCGCGGCACGCCCTCGACGATGGCGGCCACCTTGGGCACGAGGCCGAGCGCGATCAGGATGACGCCGGACATGGCGGTGACCCACCGCGACTTCACGCGGGTGAGGCTGACGAGGCCCACGTTCTGCGCGAAGGCCGTGTACGGGAAGGTGTTGAAGAACCCGCCGAGCATCGTGGACAGGCCGTCGGCGCGCAGGCCGTCGGCGAGCTGACGCTTGCCGACCGGGCGGTCGACGATCTCCCCGACGGCGACCATGTCACCGGTGGTCTCGGTCATGATCACGAGGCCGACGACGAGCATGGAGATGACGGCGGCGATCGGGAACGTCGGCAGGCCGAAGTGCAGCGGCGTGATGACCGCGAACCAGCCGGCCGCCCCCACCCCGGACCAGTCCACCAGCCCGAACGGGATCGCGACGATGGTGCCGACGACGAGGCCGAGCAGCACCGAGACGCGCGCGACCGCGGGCGGGGCGAACCGCTCCAGCAGGATGATGAAGATCAGGGTCCCGGCCGCGAACGCGAGGTCACGCGGTTCCGCCGTGTCCTGGTTGTTGGTGATCCACCCTCCGGCCACGCCCATGAGCGACAGGCCGATGATCATGATGACCGTGCCGGTCACGAGGGGCGGGAAGAACCGCAGGATCGAGGAGAACACCGGCGCCAGGGCGATCATGAACAGGCCGCAGGCGATCGTGGCGCCGAAGATCGCCGTGATGTCGTACTGGTTGCCGATGGCGATCATCGGGCCGACGGCGGCGAACGTCACGCCCTGCATCAGGGGCAGGCGGACCCCGAAGCGCCAGAAGCCGATCGACTGGATCAGGGTGGCGACGCCGGCCACGAAGAGGTCGGCGCTGATGAGGAACGCGATGTCCTGGGGCGAGTACCCCAGGGCACCGCCGACGATCAGGGGGACCGCGACGGCGCCGGCGTACATCGCCAGGACGTGCTGCAGCCCCAGGGGGAAGAGCCTGTCGAGGCGGGGGATCTCGTCGACAGGATGTCTGGACTTGACGGCACTGCTGGTGGACACATGACCTCCTCGTTGAAGCCCGCCGGATCGGCGAGACGTCCAGCGCACCGCGTGGGCCCGGGTGAAGCCCCGCGGTGGTGAAAGTCTTATTCCGGCATGCGAGAGGGAACGCTACAGCGTCCGGCTGCGCACGTGAAGAGGGAAATGCCGACAAAGTGCTGCGGCCCCGCACCTCGTGAGGAGGTGCGGGGCCGCAGTTACGCGTCCCAGAGCTACCGAGCGGGGGCCCGCGCAGCGACGGGCGCCGGGCTCAGGGCGCAGGACTCAGACGTTGAAGCCGATGGCGCGGAGCTGCTCGCGCCCGATGGGCGTGATCTTCTCCGGGCCCCACGGCGGCATCCAGACCCAGTTGATGCGCTGGCCGGCGACGAGGCCCTCGAGCGCCTGCGCTGCCTGGTCCTCGATGACGTCGGTCAGCGGGCAGGCCGCCGAGGTCAGCGTCATGTCGATGACGGCGTGGTTGTTCTGGTCCACGGTCACGCCGTAGACGAGGCCGAGGTCCACGACATTGATCCCGAGCTCGGGGTCGATGACGTCGCGCATGGCCTCCTCGACGTCGGCCGCGGTGGTGGGCGACGGGTTCGTCGCCGAGGGCGGGTTGGTCGTCTCGCTCATGAATCCTCCTTCTGGGACGGCTCTGCCGTCAGGGCGTGGGCGAGGGCGTCGCGCAGGGCCATCCAGCCGAGCAGGGCGCACTTGATGCGGGCAGGGTAACGGGCGACGCCCACGAACGCCGCGGCGTCCTCCAGGGAGTCCTGCTTCTCGGCCGCCAGCTCCTTGCCACGGTTGTGCATGAGCTCGCGGAACGTCTCGTTGAGGCGGTCGACGGTCGAGATGTCCTGGCCGGTGACCAGGTCGTTGAGCACCGACAGCGACGCCTGGGAGATCGAGCACCCCTGGCCGACCCAGCCGATCCCGGCGACCCTGGGCGGGCCGTCGGCGTGGTCGAGGCGGACCCGCAGTCGCACCTCGTCCCCGCAGGTCGGGTTGACCTGGAAGGACTCACCGTCGAACGGGTCGATCTCCCCCGCGCCGTGCTTCTCGCGCGAGTGGTCGAGAATGACCTGCTGGTAGAGCTGCTCCATCGCGTCAGCCATGGTCCACCCCGAAGAACCGGCGCACGCGACCGAGCTGGTCGACGAACGCCTCGATCTCCTCCGCCGTCGTGTAGACGCCGGCCGACGCACGTGCCGAGGCGTTGACGCCGAGGCGGCGGTGGATGGGCTGGGCGCAGTGGTGACCGACGCGCACGGCGATCCCGGCGTCGTCGAGCACCTGCCCGACATCGTGCGGGTGCACGCCGTCGACCTCGAAGGCCACGACGGCGAGCCGGTCGGCGGGGTCCGTGGGGCCCAGCACCCGGACGCCCGGCACGGAGGCGACGCCGTCCAGCAGCAGCCGGGTCAGCTCGGCCTCGTGCGCGGCCAGCGCGTCCATCCCCAGCTCGGCGAGGTAGCCGACCGCGGCGTGCAGCCCGACGGTCTGGGAGACCATCTGGGTGCCGGCCTCGAAGCGGGTGGGCGCGTCCGCGTAGGTGGTGGACTCCATGGTCACCACCTGCACCATGGACCCGCCCGTGAGGAACGGCGGGAGCACCTCGAGCAGCTCGCGACGCCCGTACAGGACCCCCACCCCGGTGGGGCCGAGCATCTTGTGCCCGGAGAAGACGGCGAAGTCGACGTCGAGCGCCCTCAGGTCCAGCGGCAGGTGCGCCGCCGACTGGCAGGCGTCGAGGACGACCAGGGCGCCGGCCCTGCGGGCCAGCGCGACGACGTCGGCCACGGGGCTGACGGCGCCGGTGACGTTGGACGCGTGCGTCAGCGCGACGACGCGGGTGCGCTCGGTGATCACGTCGAAGGTCGCCGGGTCGAGGCGGCCGTCGTCCGTCAGCGAGATCCACCGCAGGGTGGCGCCGGTGCGGGCGCACAGCTCCTGCCACGGCACGAGGTTGGCGTGGTGCTCGGCCTCGGTGACCACGACCTCGTCACCCGGTCCGAGCCCGAACAGCTCGCGCGCACGGTCCCCGCCGCGCCCGAGCGAGGCGTTGGACATGGCGTACGCGACGAGGTTGATGCCCTCGGTCGCGTTCTTCGTCCAGACGATCTCGTCGGTCTCGACCCCCACGAAGGCGGCGACGGCGGCGCGGGCGGCCTCGTAGGCCTCGGTCGCCTCCTCCGCCAGCTGGTGGGCCCCGCGGTGCACCGCCGCGTTGCGACGGAGGTAGAAGTCCTGCTCGGCGTCGAGGACGCACTGGGGCTTCTGGGACGTGGCGGCGGTGTCGAGGTAGACCAGCGGCCTGCCGTCGCGCACCGTGCGACCGAGCAGCGGGAAGTCGGCGCGCACGGCCGCCAGCTCCTCCGCGCTCAGGGAGCGGGAGGGGCTGGCGGCCGGTGCGGCGAGCTGACCGGCCACCGGGGTTCCGGCAGCGTTCATGCGGATACCTCTCAGACCGTGGCGGTCAGGTACTTGTCGTAGCCCTCGGCCTCGAGCTGGTCGGCGAGCTCGGCGCCACCCTGCTCGGCGACCTTGCCCTCGACGAAGACGTGGACGAAGTCGGGCTTGATGTACTGCAGGATGCGCGTGTAGTGCGTGATCAGCATGACGCCGAGGCCGGTGTTCTCGTGGACGCGGTTGACGCCCTCGGAGACGACCCGCAGCGCGTCGACGTCGAGACCGGAGTCCGTCTCGTCGAGCACGGCGAACTTCGGCTGCAGCAGCTCCATCTGCAGGATCTCGTGGCGCTTCTTCTCACCGCCGGAGAAGCCGTGGTTCACGTCGCGCTGGGCGAACTCGGGGTCCATGCGCAGCTTGCCCATGGCGTCCTTGACGTCGCCGACCCACTGCCGCAGCGCGGGGGCCTCGCCGGTGATGGCGGTCTTGGCGGTGCGCAGGAAGTTCGACACGGTCACGCCGGGGACCTCGACCGGGTACTGCATGGCGAGGAACAGGCCGGCGCGGGCGCGCTCGTCGACGCTCATCTCCAGGACGTTCTCGCCGTCCAGGAGCACCTCGCCCTCAGTGACGGTGTACTTCGGGTGCCCGGCGATGGAGTAGGCGAGGGTCGACTTGCCGGAGCCGTTGGGGCCCATGATGGCGTGGATCTCACCCGAGTTGATGGTGAGGTCGACGCCGCGCAGGATCGGCTTCGGGCCGTCGTTGGTCTCGACGGAGACGTGGAGGTTCTTGATCTCAAGGGTGGACATCTGTGGCTTCTTCTCTTCCTGGGGTCTGGGGGCGGGCGGCGGCGGTCAGCTGGTGACGTCGGCGGTGGCGTCGACGTCGACCAGCACTCGCTCGCCGTCCACGGTCACGAGGTAGACGGGGACGGGCTGGGTGGCGGGCAGGCTGAGCGGTCGGCCGGTGCTCAGGTCGAAGGTCGACCCGTGCAGCCAGCACTCGATGGTCGAGCCCTCGACCTCGCCGTCGGAGAGGTTCACCTGCCCGTGGGAGCAGATGTCCGAGATGGCGTGGAACGCACCCTCCTCGTCGCGCACGAGCGCGACCGGCAGGGGCGAGCCGTCCGGACCGTCGAGCTCGAGGCGCATGGCCTCCCCGGGCTCGAGGTCCGCGACGTCGGCGACGTGCTCGGCGGTCATCGGCGGGCTGCCTCCATGGTGCGGTCGAGCTCGGCCTCGATGGCCGCCATCAGCCGCTCCTGGACCAGCGGGACGCCGATCTGGTTGATCAGCTCGGCGAAGAAGCCGCGCACCACGAGCCGGCGCGCGTCGGCCTCCGGGACACCGCGCGAGCGCAGGTAGAACAGCTGCTCGTCGTCGAACCGGCCGGTGGCCGAGGCGTGCCCGGCCCCCTCGATCTCGCCGGTCTCGATCTCCAGGTTCGGCACGGAGTCCGCGCGGGCACCCTCGGTCAGCACGAGGTTGCGGTTGAGCTCGTAGGTGTCGGTGCCCTCGGCCTCCTTGCGGATCAGGACGTCCCCGACCCACACGGCGTGCGCGTCCTGGCCCTGCAGCGCGCCCTTGTACGTGGCGCGGGACTTGCAGTTCTCCACCGCGTGGTCGATGAAGAGGCGGTGCTCCTGGTGCTGGCCGGCGTCGGTGAAGTACAGCCCGAGCAGCTCGACGTCCCCGCCGGGGGCGGTGAACGCCGCGTCTGTGGTCATCCGGACGACGTCGCCGCCGAAGGTGACGACGATGTGCTTCAGGCGCGCGTCCCGGCCGACCTTCGCCCGCTGCGAGGACAGGTGCACGGCACCGTCCTCCCAGTCCTGCACGGAGACCAGGGTGAGGTGGGCGCCGTCGCGGACGTCGATCTCCACGGTCTGCGAGACCTGCGCGGAGCCGCGGTGGTCGAGGACGACGAGGGACTCGCTGAGCTCCTCGGCGACCACGAGGACGTGCTGGGCCGAGGCCTCCTCGGCCGCCGCCGCGTCGCCGTTGACCGACACCGTGGTGTGCCGGCCGCCGGTGTGGCCGCGGGGAACGGTGAGGACCAGGGCCTCGCCGAAGGACTCCCACGCCGCGGCGGCCGAGCGGTCGCCGGGGGCGCCGGCGACGCCGAGACGGGCGTCGTCGCGCCCGACGCGCTCGACGCGCACCTGCTCGTCGGCGTCCACCGTCACGACCGGGCCGGTCCCGTGCAGCTCGCCGGCGAAGATCTTCTGCAGGCGGTTGACGGGGGTGAAGCGCCAGTCCTCCTCGCGCCCGGTCGGCACGGGGAAGTCGGCCAGCGCGAACGACGACGCACGGTCGGCGCGGGAGGCCTCCGGCACGGTGCCGCCGCCGTGGCTGTGGGCGGTGTCGGCCGTGGCGCGGGTGTGGTCGGTGCTCAGGTTCTTCTCGGTGGTGGCGGTCATCAGCCGACGGATCCTTCCATCTGCAGCTCGATCAGGCGGTTGAGCTCGAGGGCGTACTCCATCGGCAGCTCACGGGCGATGGGCTCGACGAAGCCGCGGACGATCATCGCCATGGCCTCGGTCTCCTCCATGCCCCGGGACATGAGGTAGAACAGCTGGTCCTCGCTCACCTTCGAGACGGTGGCCTCGTGGCCCATCTCGACGTCGTCGACGCGGACGTCGACGTACGGGTAGGTGTCGGACCGGGAGATCTGGTCCACCAGCAGCGCGTCGCACAGCACGTTGGACTTGCTGTGCGTGGCGCCCTCGAGCACCTGCACCAGGCCGCGGTACGAGGCACGGCCGCCGCTGCGGGCCACCGACTTCGACACGATCGAGGAGGAGGTGTTCGGCGCGAGGTGCACCATCTTGGAGCCGGTGTCCTGGTGCTGGCCCTCGCCGGCGAAGGCGATGGACAGCGTCTCCCCGCGGGCGTGCTCGCCCATGAGGTAGACGGCCGGGTACTTCATGGTCACCTTGGAACCGATGTTCCCGTCGATCCACTCCATGGTGCCGCCGGCCTCGACCGTGGCGCGCTTGGTGACGAGGTTGTACACGTTGTTCGACCAGTTCTGGATCGTCGTGTACCGGACGCGGGCGTCCTTCTTCACGATGATCTCCACGACCGCCGAGTGCAGCGAGTCGGACTGGTAGATCGGGGCGGTGCAGCCCTCGACGTAGTGCACGTACGAGCCCTCGTCCGCGATGATCAGCGTCCGCTCGAACTGGCCCATGTTCTCGGTGTTGATCCGGAAGTAGGCCTGCAGCGGGATCTCGACGTGAACGCCCTTGGGCACGTACACGAACGAGCCGCCGGACCACACGGCGGTGTTGAGCGAGGCGAACTTGTTGTCGCCGGCGGGGATCACGGAGCCGAAGTACTCCTCGAAGATCTCCGGGTGCTCCTTCAGGCCCGTGTCGGTGTCGAGGAAGATGACGCCCTGCGCCTCGAGGTCCTCACGGATCTGGTGGTAGACGACCTCGGACTCGTACTGCGCGGCGACGCCGGCCACGAGACGCTGCTTCTCGGCCTCGGGGATGCCCAGGCGGTCGTAGGTGTTCTTGATGTCCTCGGGCAGGTCCTCCCAGCTGGTGGCCTGCTTCTCCGTGGACCGCACGAAGTACTTGATGTTGTCGAAGTCGATGCCCGACAGGTCGGCGCCCCAGCCCGGCATGGGCTTCTTGTCGAAGAGGTTCAGGCCCTTCAGGCGGCGCTTGAGCATCCACTCGGGCTCGCTCTTCAGGGCCGAGATGTTGCGCACGACGTCGGCGCTGAGACCACGTCGGGCGTTCGCACCGGCGTCGTCGGAGTCGCGCCAGCCGTAGTTGTAGCTGCCGATCGAGGCGATGATCTTCTCGTCGTCCGTCATCGACGCGTCGGGCGCCGTGACGTCCTGCTGGGTGGGACTTGTCATCAGTTTCCTTCCGTGACGCCGGCGTTCGGCGACGTGGTCTGGGAGGTGGCGGACGGGTTCGGTGCCGGCCTGCTCTCCGGCGCCGCGCCCGGTCGGACCGGGATCTTCGCCGGGGCGACGGCGAGCGGCACGTGCGTGGTGCACACGTGGCCGCCGGCGGCGAGCGTGGCGAGGCGCTGGACGTGCACGCCGAGGAGCCGGGAGAACGCCTGGGTCTCAGCCTCGCACAGCTGGGGGAAACCCTCGGCGACGTCCTGGACCGGGCAGTGCCCCTGGCACAGCTGCAGCGCGAGGCCCTGGGCGCCGACGGTGCGGGTCGTCGCCGCGTACCCGTCGGCGGTCAGGGCGCCGGCAAGGGCGTGGACACGGTCCGGCAGCGAGCGGCCGGCCTGCTCGACGAGCGGCCGGTACCGACGCTCGAGCTCGGTGACCCGGGCCTCGGCGAAGTTCTCCAGCGCCTCGGGCCCGGCCACCTGCACGATGAAGTCCAGCGCGTGGGTCGCGAGGTCGGAGTAGGCGTTGGTCAGCACGGCCCTGCCGGCGTCGGTGGCCACGTAGTGCCGGGCGGGGCGGCCGCGGCGCCGCACGCCGGGACCGCCGGGCTCGTGGACGACGATCTGCCCGGCGTCCTCGAGGTGCGCGATGTGGCGGCGCACGGCCGCCGGGGTCAGGTCGAGGACGCGGGCGAGGGTCGCGGCGGAGACAGGCCCCTGCTCGACGACGAGCTCGAGGACGCGCTCACGCGTGGAAGCCTCGATCTCGGGGGTGTGGCGCTCGGCCGTGGTCAAAGCGTTCTCCTCCCCTCGGTCCCGTGGGTCTTGCCGCAAGTGACGCCGGACGGTGGTCCGCGGGGCATGCCTACCCCTGGCACTCTTTAGGTAACAGTCTCCTTCCTTAAATCCTTCCCCGCAAGGAAGGTCAGCCTCACCTCGCCTGTGAGGCTCCGCACCGGGCCCCTCGTCGCTCCACCGCCTGGACCGGGGGTGGCGCAAATCTGCCTACGCTTGGCCGCGTGCCACTCCCGCTCGACTCCCCTGCCGGCGCGCCTCCCGGTGCCGCGCCGGCCCCCGCCCTGCGCGTGTCCGGTCTGCGCAAGACCTACGGCTCGCGCGAGGTGGTGCGCGGCCTGTCCCTCACCGCCGCGCGCGGCGAGCTCACCGCGGTCCTCGGACCGAACGGGGCGGGGAAGACGACGACGATCGAGTGCTGCGAGGGCCTGCGGCGTCCCGACGGCGGATCCGTGGAGGTCCTCGGGCTCGACCGGCTGCAGCGTTCCTCGGACGCCCCGCTGCGGTCCCGGGTCGGGGTCATGCTGCAGGACGGCGGCCTGCCGCTCGCGCCAAGGGCACGGTCGGTGCTCGCGCACGTCGCGCGCCTGCACGACCGGCCCGTGGACCCCGGGGAGCTCCTCGCCCGGCTCGGGCTGACCGACGTCGCCGCGACGCCGGTCCGCCGGCTCTCCGGCGGGCAGCGCCAGCGCCTGGCCCTGGCTGTGGCGCTGGTCGGCCGCCCGGAGCTGGTCTTCCTCGACGAGCCCTCCGCCGGCCTGGACCCCCAGTCGCGCCTGGCGGTGTGGGACCTGCTGCGCGAGCTCCGCGACGGCGGAACCTCGCTCGTGCTGACCACGCACCTCATGAGCGAGGCCGAGGAGCTCGCCGACCACGTCGTGATCATCGACGCCGGCCGGGTGGTCGCCGAGGGCACCCCCGCCGAGCTCGTCGGGCCGCCCGAGCTGCGCGTCACGCCGCCGCCGGGGTCCTCCCCCGCCGCCCTCGCCGGCGCGCTCACCGCCGCGCTGGCGTCCGACGGCCACCTGCAGGTCCGCGTGGCGGAACGCTGGGTCGCCGTCGCCACCGACGCCCCCGGCACGACCGGGTCCGCCGTCGACGCCCGCACCCTCGCGCGCGTCGCGACCGCGCTCGACGACGCCGGCCACCACGACGCGACCGTCGCGCCGCACCGCCGCACCCTCGAGGACACCTTCCTGGACCTGACCGGCCGCCAGCTGCGCGGCGAGGAGGAGCCGTCATGACCCGCGGTGCCGTCCGCCGCGTCCTCGCCCAGACCCGGTTCGAGACCGCCGCGATCCTGCGCAACGGCGAGCAGCTGCTGCTCACCTTCGTCCTCCCGCTGATCGCCCTGGTGGTCCTGGTCCGCACCGACGTCGTGCCGCTGCCCGGCGACGAGCGCACCGCCGCCGCGCTGGCCGGCGTGCTCGCCCTCGCCGTCGCGTCCACGTTCACCTCCCAGGCCATCGCCGTCGCGTTCGACCGCCGGTGGGGCGTGCTGCGGATGCTGGCCACCACGCCGCTGGGACGCGGCGGGCTGCTGGCGGGGCGGCTGGGCGCGGTGCTGTGCGTCCTCCTCGTGCAGTCCGCGGTCCTCGTGGCCGCCGCTGCGCTGCTGGGCTGGCGGGCGCAGGGCCTGTCCCTGGGCTCCTTCCTCGGCGCGGCCGCGCTGATGCTGCTGGGCACCGCGGCCTTCGTCGCCCTGGCGATGGTGGTCGGCGGGACGCTGCGGCCGGAGGCCGTGCTCGCCGTCGCGAACCTGCTGTGGGTCCTCATGGCGGCCGGGGGCGGTCTGCTCATCCCCGTGGACTCCCTGCCCGGGCCGCTCGCCGCCGTCGTGCGGCTGCTGCCCTCGGGGGCGCTGGGCGAGGGGCTGCGCGGGCTGGCGACGACCGGCGCGTTCGACGTCGGCGCGGCCGTGGTGCTCGCGGTGTGGGCCGCACTGTGCGCGTGGGTGGCCTCCCGCACCTTCCGCTGGGAGTGAGCGCGTAGCCGCACGCGGGTCACGGACCGTGCCGGCGGTGGTGCGGACCACGCCGCCGGAGCCCGGTTCCCCGCCCGGCGCACACGTACCCTTGTCGGGTGAGCACCGCGACCGATCCCACCCGCCGCGACGGGCGTCCCGCCGACCTCACCGCACCGGCCGACCGCGTCCCGCCGTCGGACCGCGCGGTCCGGGTCGACCGTCTGACCTGGGGCCTGGCGGTGGCGAACCTCGTCGCTCAGATCGGCATCATCGTCACGGGCGGCGCGGTGCGCCTGACCGACTCGGGGCTCGGGTGCTCGTCCTGGCCGATGTGCGAGCCGGGCTCCTTCACGCCGGTCTTCCACGAGGCCACGTCGATCCACCCCTACATCGAGTTCGGCAACCGCACCCTCACCGGGGTGCTGAGCGTCATCGCCGTCGCCCTGCTGGTGGCGGTCTACCGCCGCGAGCCCACGGCGTCCCGGCCCGCACGGCTGCGCCGCCTCGCGTGGGTGCCGCTGGTGGGCATCGCGCTGCAGGCCGTCATCGGCGGGATCACGGTCTGGTACGACCTGCACCCCGCGATCGTCGGGTCGCACATGCTCATCTCGCTGGCCCTCGTGGCCGTCTCCGCCTACCTGCTGGTGCGGCTGCGGTCGGCGGACGGGCCGGCCGCGGCGCTGATGCCGTCGTCCTGGCGGCCGCTGCCGTGGGTGCTCGCGCTGGCCGCCGCGGCCGTCGTCGTCCTGGGCACCGTGGTGACGGGGGCCGGGCCGCACTCGGGCGACCAGGAGCAGGCCTTCCGCTACGCCGTCGACCCGCTGCCTGTCACGCGCGCGCACGCCGCGTCGGTGTGGGTCTTCGTGGCCGTCATCGCCGCCGGCGCGGTGCTGCTGGTGCGCCGCCGCGGCGACACCTCGCTCGACGGTGCCCGCCGTGCCTGGTGGGGCCTGCTCGCGGTGACCGTGCTCGAGGGGGTCATCGGGTACACCCAGTACTTCACCGGCCTGCCGGAGATCCTCGTCGGTCTGCACATGCTCGGCGCCGCGCTGGTCGTCGTGGCGACGACGTTCGCGTGCAGCGCCCTGTACGCGCGCCGCGAGCTCGCCGCCTGACCCTACACTCCCCGCTCCCCCTCCCGCGAGACGTCAACTCCTCCGTGAGACGTCATGAATTCCTGACGTCTCACGGAGGAGTTGACATGTCACCAGGCGTCGCCTGGGTCACCAGGTGTCGGGTGAGTCACCAGGCGGCGGGTGAAGCAGGGGGGGCCGGGCCGCTGCGGGTTCCGGCGTCCCTCAGCGCATCCAGGTCGCGCCGGCGGGCCGCAGCGGCGCCCAGCCCTGGGCCCGGGCGCTCGCCGTGGCGAGGATGCCGACGACGGCGCTCGGGTTGTGCACCCGGCCCGCGTGGACGGCGGCGACGGCCTCGTCGAGCGGGAGCCACCGCGTGGGCATGTCCCGCTCCTCGTCCTCGCGCTCGTGCCGGTCGTCCTCGTGCACCTCGGTGAGGTCGCGGGCGAGGTAGACCCGCAGCGACTCGTCAGAACCGCCCGGGGAGGTGAAGTAGTCCACCAGGACGTCCCACCGCTCGGCGCGCAGGTCGGCCTCCTCGTGGAGCTCGCGCGCGGCGGCGGTGACGTAGTCCTCGCCCTCGACGTCGAGCAGGCCCGCCGGGATCTCCCACAGCAGCGCGCCCACGGGGTGGCGGTACTGCTGGATGAGCAGGACCTCCTCCTCCCCTGGCTCGCCGCGCAGCGCGACGACCGCCACCGCGCCGGGGTGGTCGAGGTACTCGCGCACGACGGGGTCGCCGTCGTCCGGGTCGAGCCGGACGCGGTCGGCCACGAGGTCGAAGACCTTGCCCTCGTGCAGGCGCGTGCGCTCGACGACCTCCCGGCCCTCGTCCTTGACGTCGGCGAGGGCGGCGTCGTCGGACGTGGTCCCGCCCTCCGGGCGGCTCACGCCTCGTCCCGCTCGGCGGCGACGGCGAGCGCCTCCTCCGCGACGCGCTCGTGCTCCTCGCCGATCACCTCGGGCTCGTCGACCTCGAGCAGGCGGGTGGCGCGCTGGCGCTCCAGGGCCGCCCCCACCAGGCCCGCGAACAGCGGGTGGGCGCGGGTGGGCCGGGACTTGAACTCCGGGTGCGCCTGGGTGGCGATGTAGTACGGGTGGAGGGCGCGGTCGAGCTCGACGAACTCCACCAGGGAGGAGTCGGGCGAACGGCCGGAGATCTTCAGGCCGACGCCGTCGAGCGCCTCGCGGTAGGAGTTGTTGACCTCGTAGCGGTGGCGGTGGCGCTCGGTGACGCGCTCGGAGCCGTAGACCTCCGAGGCGAGGGAGCCGGGCTCGAGGACGGCCTCGTAGCGGCCCAGGCGCATCGTGCCGCCCAGGTCGCCCTCGCCGCCCACGATCGCCAGCTGCTCCTCCATGGTCGCCACCACCGGGTCGGGGGTGCCGGGGTCGAACTCGGTCGAGCTCGCCTCGGGCAGGCCCAGCAGGTTGCGGGCCGCCTCGATGACCATGCACTGCAGGCCGAGGCAGATGCCCAGCGTGGGGATCTGGTTCTCGCGCGTGTGGCGCAGGGCGCCGAGCTTGCCCTCGATGCCGCGCACGCCGAACCCGCCGGGGACCAGGACGGCGTCCACGCCCTCGAGCGCCTTGCGAGCACCCTCGGGGGTGTTGCAGGTGTCGGAGGCGACCCAGCGCAGGTGCACGCGCGCCCGGTGGTGGAACCCGCCGGCCCGCAGCGCCTCGGTGACCGAGAGGTAGGCGTCGGGCAGGTCGATGTACTTCCCGACCAGGGCGATCTCGACCTCGTCCTTCGGGTGGCGCACCCGTTCGAGGAGCCGGTCCCACACCGTCCAGTCGACGTCACGGAAGCTCATGCCGAGGCGGCGCACCACGTAGGCGTCCAGGCCCTCGCGGTGCAGCACCGCGGGGATCTCGTAGATGCTCGGCGCGTCCGGGCAGGTCACGACGGCCTCGCGGTCGACGTCGCACATCGCCGCGATCTTGGCCTTGACGCCCTCGGGGAGGTCCCGGTCGGAACGGCAGACGACGGCGTCGGGCTGGATGCCGATCGAGCGCAGCTCGGCGACGGAGTGCTGGGTGGGCTTGGTCTTCAGCTCGCCGGAGGCTGCGAGGTACGGCACGAGGGAGACGTGCAGGAAGAAGACGTTGTCACGGCCGATGTCCTGGCGGACCTGACGGGCGGCCTCGAGGAACGGCAGGGACTCGATGTCGCCGACCGTGCCGCCGATCTCGGTGATGATGACGTCCGGCGGCTCCTCGCCGTCGGCCGGCTCGGCCTGGGCGCGCATGCGCGCCTTGATCTCGTCGGTGATGTGCGGGATGACCTGGACCGTGTCGCCGAGGTACTCGCCGCGCCGCTCCTTGGCGATGACGGTGGAGTACACCTGCCCGGTGGTGGCGTTCGCCTTGCCGGACAGCTCGACGTCGAGGAAGCGCTCGTAGTGACCGATGTCCAGGTCGGTCTCGGTGCCGTCGTCGGTGACGAACACCTCGCCGTGCTGGAACGGGTTCATCGTCCCGGGGTCGACGTTGATGTAGGGGTCGAGCTTCTGCATCACCACCCGCAGCCCTCGGGCGCGGAGGAGATGACCGAGGCTCGAGGCCGTCAGTCCCTTCCCCAGCGAGCTGGCGACGCCGCCCGTCACGAAGATCTGGCGGGGGATGCTGGCCTGGTTCCCGGGGAGCCGGGTCGAATGGTTGACCACGGACTTAGAAACTATCACCCGCTCCGGCGACACGCCCGCGTCCTCCGCAGACTGCGTGTGTGGGCTGGCCCACGGCCTACGCCGCGTAGATCCTGCGCAGCTGCGCCACCACGTCGTGGGGGCTCGGCAGCTCCTCCGCCCGCGCCCGGGCGCGGGTCCGCAGCTCCTCCCGGCGCGCCGGGTCCGCCAGCACCGTACGCACCGCGTCGGCGACGGCGTGGGCGTCGCCGCCGGGCACCAGGACCGCGGCGTCGCCGGTCACCTCCCGCGTCCCGCCGACGTCGGTGGCCACGATGGCGGCGCCGGCCCGCAGCGCCTCCTGGACGGCGATCGGCTGCCCCTCCCAGGTGGCCGTGGAGACGACGACGTCCGCCGCGGCGAGGAGGTCCGGCACGTCGTCGCGGCGGCCGGCCAGGAGGACGGGAAGGTCCTCGGCCCGGATCCGGGTGGACAGCTCCGCCCGCAGCGGCCCGTCCCCCACGACGACCCAGCGCCAGCCGGTCGCGGAGGCGGCGTGGCGGCCCGGCCGGGCCTCCTCGGCCGGGCCGGCGACCAGCGCGGCGGCGTCCAGGAGGAGGCCCAGCCCCTTCTGCGGGGCCAGGCGGGCGACCGTCAGGGCGAGGTGCTCGCCGTCGGCCAGGCCGAGGGAGGCACGCACGGCGGCAGGCTCCGCGCCGGTGGGCCGGCGGACGGGCGCGGGCACCAGGGCGCGGTCGACCTCCCGGGCACCGCGGCGGCGCATACGCTCGACGAGGTCGCCGCTGACCCCCAGCACCACGTCGGCGCCCCGGGCGACGATCCGCTCGAGCACGGCGGCCACCGCCCTCACCCGTGGGCCGCCGACCGGGAGGTTGTGCAGGGTCACCACGAGCCGCGGCCGGCGCGGCAGCGTGGCCAGGGCCGCGACGGTCAGCGCACCGGCGCGCAGCCCGTGCGCGTGGACGACGTCCGCGCCGGCCGCGAGCCTGCGGAGCCGCAGCACGGCGGCGAGGTCGTGCGGGCGGGGCCGGTCGGCGATGTCGACGACGGCGGTGCGCACCCGGTCCGCGCCCCGGAAGGGCTCGTCGGCGAGCGGCTCCACGACCTCGGCGGGACCGGCGAGGACGACCGTGTCCGGGCTGTCGTCGGGGCTCGGGAGCTCCCCGAGGGCACGCTCCCCCGCGGCCAGCAGCGCGCTGATCTCCCGGGCGTGACGCCCCACGCCGCCCGCGCTCGACCCGGTCACCTGCAGCACGCGCATGCTCGCCCGCCTCTCCTCGTCGGCCTTCAGTATCGCCCAGGAGGCGGCGCGCCTCAGGCCTCCCGGCTCCAGCGCCCCACCCGCAGCGTCCCGCGGTCGAGCAGCAGCACGGCCGCCGCCGGCACCGCCACGGCGACGACGGCGCCCGCCGCCGCCGCGAGCACCGCGCCTCCCGGCCCGCTGCCCAGGGCCGCCAGGACGGCGTCCACGCACAGACGCCCCGGGACCGCCCCGGCCGCGGCCCCGGCCGCGCCCACGACCACCGTGCGCCCGAGGCCGGCCAGCACGCCCGGACCGGCCGTCCGGCGCAGGGCCGCCAGGAGGAGCACGCCCGCCACCGTCATGCCCACGCTCGACGCGACCGCCAGCGCGGTGAGCGTGGCGGGTCCGTCGCCGTCGGCCGGCGCGAGCAGGGACACGAGCGCCCAAGACGCGAGGGAGACGACCAGCCAGCCGGTCGCTGTCGCCGCCACCGCCGCCCGCCCGTTGTCCACCGCGTACAGCGCGCGGGAGACGTGGAAGATCAGGGCGTAGCCGACCAGCCCCGGGGCGAACCAGGTGATGGCGTCGGTCATCCCCGCCATCTCGTCGCGCAGGGAGAACACGGCGGTCGCGGCGGGGGCGACAGCGACCAGCAGCGCCAGCCCGACCAGGGAGGCGGCTACGACGAGCCGGGTGGACCCGGCAGCCATCCGGGCGAACCCGGCGCGGTCCCCGGTGCCGGCCCGCTCGGACAGCCGCGGGAACACCGCCGTGGACAACGGCACGGCCAGCACCGCGTAGGGCAGGAAGTAGACGGCCTGGGCGTACCCGTAGACGTTGATGGTGCCGGTCTCGCCGTGGGTGTTCGCCAGGTACAGCACCACCAGGACGCTCGCCTGCTGGGCGAGGAGCGCCCCGAGGCCGGCGGCGGCGAGGTGGCGCGCGCGCCGTCCCACCCCGGGCGGCATCCGCAGCGCCGGGCGCAGGCGGACGCCGGTGCGCAGCACGGGGACGAGCTGGCACAGGCTCATCGCCGCCACGCCCGCCGTCGTCCCCCAGGCGAGCCAGGCGACGGCCGCCCCGGGCAGGGCCGCGGGGTCGTCCTGCCGGCCGACGGCCAGCGCGCCGAAGGCCACGTAGGTGGTGATGACGACGACGGAGGAGAGCAGCGGGGCGAAGGCGGGCCAGAAGAACCTCTTCTGGGCCTGCAGGACGCCGGAGAGGACCACGCCGACGCCGTAGAGCGGGATCTGGATCGCGAAGATGCGCAGGAAGGTGACGGTCAGGTTCAGGGTGCCCGCCCCGGCGTCGTCCCCCAGCAGCGCGCGGGCGACCGGGCCGGCGGCGAGGGCGACCACCGCGGCGAGCGGCACCAGGACCGTCAGGGTCCAGGTGAGGAGGGCCGAGGCGGTGCGGTCCACCTCCGCGCGCAGGTGTCGCGCGAGCGGGACGGCGAGGAGCGGGACGACGGCGCCGGCGAGCGCCCCGCCCGCGGCCACCTCGAAGAGCACGTTGGGGATGCGGTTCGCCGTCTCGTAGGCCTGTGCGGAGGCCGAGGAGCCGAGCGTCCAGGACTGCACGAGCCAGCGGACGAACCCGACGGCGCGCGAGAGGAGCGTCAGGACGGTGATGAGTCCCGCGGCGCCGAGGACCCCGCCGGCCAGCCTGCGAGCGGTCATCGTGTCAGCGGGCCCGGCGGCCCAGTGCGTCCAGCCGGCGCAGCGGTCCCGTGCGCTCGATCACGCGGGAGAAGCTGACCCGTTCGCTGAGCAGCGTCAGGGCGACGGCGGCGGCCAGCGCCCCGCCACGCACCGCGCGGGAGGGCTGCGCCGCGAGGGCCGTGCCGACGAGCCCGCCCAGGGCGTTCGCGCCGGTGTCGCCGAGCATGGCGGTCTCGCGGAGGTCGTCGGGCAGCGCGGCACCAGCCACGCCGAACGCGGCGGCGGCCAGCGCGCCCGGGGCCGTGCCGGGGGCGCCGACGGCGAGCGGCGCCGACACGAGCGTGGCCACCTTCAGCGTCCGGCCCGGCCGGAGGTCGAAGAGGTTGTGCAGGTTGGCGGTGGCGGCCACGAGCGCGGCGCCGGTGAGCACCTCGGCCGCGCGGGCGACGCCGGCGCCCTGCCGGGGCGTGACGAGCCAGGACGCGACGAGCGCGCCCGCCCCGATGCCGGCGATCTTCAGCGCGCCGGTGGTCACGCGGCCGCGTGCCAGCGCGCCGAGGTGGCCGCGCAGGCCCTTGGCGGGCTCGGCGGTGTCCTCGCGGAGGTCGTCGACCAGTCCCATCGCGGCCCCGGCGCCGGCTGCGACGGCCCCGGCGACGGCGGCCCGTCCGGCGGCGGGCGCGGTCGCCGTCGTCGCGAGCGCGGCGGCGCAGGCCCCCGCGCCGACGGCGGCGCCGCCGAGCAGGGTGACGGTCCGCCCGGCGTAGTTGGTCCGCTCCCAGCGCTCCCGGCCGGCGGGCGGGCGGGACTCCAGCACGGCGGTCGCCGCCGTGGTGGCTGCCGCCCCCAGGGCCGCGGGGAGCGCGACGTCGACGAGCCGGCTCATGCGTCCGTCGGCTCCTCGGTGGGCTCCTCCGCCGCGGGCGGCGCCGTCCCGCTCGCGGCGGGCTCCTCGGCCGGGAGCTCCACGCGCGGCGGCACGGGCTGCTCGGCACCGTTCTGGAAGCCGTACGCGTCGGTGCTGCCCGAGATGGACACCGCCAGGGCGAGCGGGGTGGAGACGGTCGCGGTGACCTCGCCGACCGAGTCGACGGTGGTCACGACCTCGCGGGCCTGGTCGTCGGCGCGCACGGCGGACACGAGGTCTTGGTCGCCGGCGGCGGCCCCGACGGTGACGGACCCGCGGCCGCTGTCGGCGAGTCCTTCCGCGAGGGCGACGTGCGCGGCGAGCGCGTCGGTGGCCGCCTGCGTCTCCTCGGGGTCCGGCTCGCCGGCGGGCGGCTGGGCGGCACGGGGCCCGACGAGGACGGTGGCGTCGGCGGGGCCGGCGATCTCCTCGTCGACGGAGACGAGCGGGGCGTCGGCGGAGGTGAGCAGGTCCATGAGGGTGGTGGCGTTCTCGCTCAGGGCGTCACCGGTGGCGCCGGTCAGCGCGGCCCCCAGGGCGAGTCCCATGACGGCCTCGGTGGAGGCGTCGTCGGCGGGGGCCGGCTCGAGGTAGCCGGCGAGCTGCCCGGCGAAGGTCTGCCGGAAGGACTGGCTCTCCGGGTCGGTCCAGGCCTCGGTGACGGCCACCTGGCCCACCACCTGGGCGCCGGCCTGGACGAGCCGCTCCCGGACGGCCTCGACGTCCGCGGCGTCCGTGCCCGGCAGGGTGACGACGGCGACCCGCTGGTCGGTCAGCGCGCCCGCCAGCAGCACCGGGGCCGACTCCTCCAGGTAGGTGCTGCGCTCGTTGACGTCCCCCTGCGCCGTCTCGAGCTCCGCGCGCAGCCGCTCGCGGTCCTCGCGGAGGTCCTGCACCTGCCCGGTGAGGGTCTCGGCGATGGTGTCGCGCAGCGGGCCCGCCCCCAGCACGATGCCGACGGCGAGCGCCAGGAACACCGCGATGAGCGAGACGAGGTGGTAACGGAAGTCGATCATGGAAGTTCTCTCTCCAGCTGCTCAGGTCGTCGGTGCGGAGGGGGCCAGCCCCACCAGCGACCGGAAGAAGTTCACGAGGTCGTCGAGCCAGGCGCCGGAGAGCCCGAAGATGGTCTGCCCCACCACCGTCGCGGAGAGCGCGACGAACAGCGCGAGCAGGCCGGCCAGCGCCAGCAGCACCAGCTGCCAGGTGGAGATCCGGGTGCGGTACAGCTGCGAGACGCCCTTGGCGTCGATGAGCTTGCTGCCCACGCGCAGGCGGGTGAGGAAGGTCGACGCCATGCCGGAGCGGCCCTTGTCGAGGAACTCGATGAGCGTGTTGTGGGTGCCGACGGCGACGATGAGCTCGGCGCCGGAGTCGTCGGCGATGAGCATCGCCACGTCCTCGCTGGTGCCGGTGGCGGGGAAGACGACGTGCTCGACGCCGAGGTCCTCGACCCGCTTCTGCCCGGGGGCCTTGCCGTTGCGGTAGGCGTGCACGACGATCTCGGCACCCGACCGCAGGGTCTGGTCGGAGACGGAGTCCATGTCGCCGACGATCAGGTCCGGCTTGTACCCGGCCTCGACGATGGCGTCGGCCCCGCCGTCGACCCCGAGGAGCAGGGGCCGGTACTCGCGGATGTAGGACCGCAGCATGGCCAGGTCCTCCTTGTAGTGGTAGCCGCGCACCACCACCAGGACGTGCCGGCCCTCCAGCTTCGTGCGCAGCTTGGGCGCACCGATGCCGTCGAGGAGGACGTCCTTCTCACGCTGGACGTAGTCCATGGTGTTCGCGGCGAACGCCTCGAGCTGGGCGGAGAGGCCCTCGCGCGCGGCGGCCATGTTCGCCTCGACCGTGGCGGCGTCCTGCACGGTGCCCTCGGCCACCAGGGTGTCGCCGGAGCGGACCTCGGCGCCGTCGACGAGGAGGGGCTGGCCCTCGCGCAGCGACATCACGGCAGGGCCGAGGTCGTCGACGAGCGGGATCCCGGCCTCCAGGAGGATCTCCGGGCCGAGGTTGGGGTAACGCCCCGAGGTCGAGCGGGCGGCGTTGAGCACCGCGGCCGGCCGGCAGGCGACGAGCGCCTCGGCCGAGACGCGGTCGATGTCCTCGTGGTCGATGACGGCGACGTCGCCGGGCTGGAGCCGCTTGGTCAGGTTCTTCGTGCGCGCGTCCACACGGGCGGGCCCGGTGGTCCCGGAGCCGTTGACGACGGCATCACGACGACGCCGGAAAAGAGCACTCACCGCCTCATCGTTGCACGGTCGCGCGCTCGAGCAGTTCAGCGGCATGCCGGAGCGCGGTCTCCGACTCCTCCTGCCCGGAGAGCATCCGGGCGAGCTCCCGCAGGCGATCCTCGCCGTCCACGCTGGTCACGTCGGTGGCCGTGATGGCGTCGCCGGAGCCCGGTGTGTGCTTGCTCACCACCAGGTGACGGTCGGCGAACGCGGCGACCTGGGCCAGGTGGGTGACCACCACCACCTGGGCCCCCTGGGCGAGCCGGGCGAGTCGCCGGCCCACCTCGACGGCGGCCTTGCCCCCGACCCCGGCGTCGACCTCGTCGAAGACGAACGTGCGCGACTCCGGCTCGCCGCCCGGCACCGCGGCCAGCGCCACCTCGATGGCGAGCATGACCCGGGACAGCTCGCCACCCGACGCGCCCTGGCCGAGAGGCCGCGCCGGGGCGCCCGGATGGGCGGCCAGGAGCAGCTCGACGGCCTCGGCGCCGGACGGGCCCGGCTCCTCCAGCGGGGTCAGGCGGGCGCTGAGGTGCGCCCCGGCCATCGCCAGGCCGGCGAGCTCCTCGTCGACGGCGGTGGCCAGGCGCTCCCCCACGGCTCGACGGGAGTCGGTGAGGGCTGCCGCGGCCCGTGCCAGGCCCTCCTCGGCGTCCGCGACCCTTGACCGCAGCTTCTCGGCGGTGTCCTCCGGCCCGTCGAGGTACGCCAGACGCTCCCGCGCCCGCTCCGCCCAGGCGAGGGCGCCGTCGACGTCGGGGCCGTGGACGCGGGTCAGCTCCGCCAGGACGGCGCGGCGCTCGTTGACCCACGCGAGGCGCTGCGGGTCGGCGTCGAGGCCGGAGAGGTAGGACGCGATCTCGGTGGCGACGTCGGAGACGAGGTAGGAGGCCTCGGCGAGCCTCTCCGCCCAGCCGCCGAGCGCGGCGTCGTCGTCGGCGCCCTGCTCGAGGCTGCGGCGGGCGTCCTCGATGAGCGTGGTGGCGTCGACCGCGCCGGGCCCGGTGACGTCGTCGCCGCCGGTGAGCCCCTGGTAGGCACGGCCGGCTGCCTCCCGCAGCTCCTCGACGTTCCCGAGCCGGCCGGCCTCCTCGCGCAGGGCGTGGTCCTCGCCGGGCTGCGGGTCCAGCTCCTCGATCCTCGCCAGGCCGGCACGGAGCTGCGCGATCTCCTGCTCGCGCACCCCCGCGGCCTCCTCCCAGGCGGCGAGCTCCTCGCGGGCGGCGACGGCCGTCGCCCAGGCGGTGCGGTAGGCCGCCAGCAGCGCGGCGTGGTCCTCGCCGCCGAACGCGTCCAGGGCGGCCCGCTGCTGGGCGGGTGCGCGCAGGCGCAGCTGCTCGGACTGCCCGTGGACGGTGACCAGCTGCTCGCCGATCTCGCCGAGCACGGCGTGGGGGACGGTGCGTCCCCCGAGGTGGGCGCGCGAGCGCCCCGCGGCCGGGACGGTGCGGGCCACGATGAGCTCGCCGTCCTCGACGGCGGCGCCGGCCTCCTCCGCCCGGGTGGCGGCAGGACCGGCGGGGGCGACGGCGAACGTGCCCTCGACCACCGCGCGCTCCGCCCCGCGGCGCACGAGCGCCGGGTCGGCCTTGCCGCCCAGCAGGAGCGCGAGGCTGGTGAGCACCATCGTCTTGCCCGCACCGGTCTCGCCGGTGATGACGGTGAAGGTGGGCGCGAGGTCGAGCTCGGCGGCCGCGATGACCCCGAGGTTCTCGATCCGGACCTGTTCGATCACGGCCGCGTGCGCACCCCCCGCCACCCCTGCACGGGCAGGTTGAACTTGGCGACGAGCCGCCCGGAGAACGGCACCTCGGTCAGGCGGGCCAGGCGGACGGGCTGGGCGCCGCGGCACACGGTGATGCGGGACCCGGCGACGACGTCCATGCGTCGCCGGCCGTCGCACCACACCACGGCGTGCTTGTTCTCGTACGGCAGCACCTCGACCTCCAGCACGGAGCGCGGCCCGACGACCATGGGACGTGCGAAGAGGGCGTGGGCGGCGATGGGCACGACCAGCAGCGCCTCGACGTCGGGCCAGACCACCGGGCCGCCGCCGGAGAAGGCGTAGGCGGTGGAGCCGGTCGGGGTGGCGAGCACGATGCCGTCGCACCCGAAGCTCGACAGTCCCCGGCCGTCCACGCCGATGGTGGCCTCCACCATGCGGGCCCGCTCGCCCTTCTCGACGGCCGCCTCGTTGATCGCCCAGCCGTGCTGGCGGGTCCCGTCCGGCGCGGTGGCGACGACGTCGATCGTCATGCGCTCCTCGACGTGGTAGTCCCTGGCGACGGCTCGCTCCACGACGTCGGGCAGGGCCTCCGGCTCGGCCTCGGCGAGGAACCCGACGTGCCCGAGGTTGATGCCCAGCAGGGGCACGTCGTGCTCGCGCGCCAGCTCGGCGGCGCGCAGGATCGTGCCGTCGCCGCCGAGGACCATGACGAGCTCGGCGCCGTCGGCGCTGCCGTCCCGCACGACCTCGATGCCGTGACGCGCCAGGTCGTCGCAGACCCGGTCCGCCGCGCGGACGGCCTCGGGTCTGCCCTCGTGCGTCACGACGAGGATGCGGCGACTCATGGTTCCTCCTGCGATGTCTGGGTCCCGCCCTCGGCGGGTGGGGCGGCGCCGGCCGGACCGGTCTGCACGGCGCGCTCCGCCGCGGCGGTCAGTGCGGTGCCGTGCAGCGCCCGCGGGTGGTTGCGGCGCAGCGCCACGAAGTACTCGACGTTCCCGGAGGGGCCCGGCAACGGGCTCGGGACCACCGCCCAGGTGTCCAGCCCCTCCTCCGCGGCGGCGGCCGCGACCTTCAGCACCGACTCGACGTGCTGCGCGGTGTCACGGACGACGCCGCCGTGGCCGAGGCGTTCCTTGCCGACCTCGAACTGGGGCTTGACCATCAGCAGCAGGTCGGCGTCCGGCGCGGCGGCACGGGCGAGCGCCGGCAGGACCAGCGTGAGGGAGATGAACGACAGGTCGCCGACCACGAGCCCGGGGGCGGGGGCGACCTGCTCGGGCGTGAGGGTGCGGACGTTGGTGCGGTCCAGCACCGTCACGCGCGGGTCGGACTGCAGCGACCAGGCGAGCTGGCCGTACCCGACGTCGACGGCCACCACCTCCGCCGCGCCGCGCCGCAGGAGCACGTCCGTGAAGCCGCCGGTGGAGGCGCCGGCGTCGAGGCACCGACGCCCGGCGACGACGGGTGCGTCGGCACCGAGGGCGTCGAGCGCACCGGCGAGCTTGTGGGCGCCGCGGGAGACGTAGTCGTCGCCGGCGGGGACGTCCACGCGGAGGGCCTGCGCCGGGTTGACCTGGCGTGCCGGCTTGGTGACCGCCTGGCCGTCGAGCAGCACGTGCCCGGCGGCGATGAGCTCGGCGGCGTGCTGGCGCGACCGGGCCAGCCCCCGCCGCACCAGCTCCGCGTCGACGCGTACCAGTCGCGCCATCAGCTCTCGGCGCTCGTCAGCCGCGCCGACAGGTGGGCGTGGACGGCGTCGAACACCGCGACCTGGTCGGCCAGCGGGACGTCGCCGATGTTCTCGAGCCGGGCGAGCGGGTCGGTACCCGTCGCGCTCTCGGAGGGGTCGTGCCCGGTGGGCAGGTCCGCGTCAGCAGGCACGTCGCCGTCGGGCAGGCCCTGCGCCTGACGGTCGGCGGGTGTCTGCCCCATCGGTCCCTCCTCGTGTCTCGCTGTGCCTGGCTCAGGGAAGGTTATCGCGGCGCGACGACCTCGAGCACAGGCACCTGGTCACCTGTGAGCACCGCGCCGTCGTCCACCGCGGCCCAGGCCGCGGCGGTCAGGCACCGCCACGCGTCGAGCGAGACGGTGACGGGTTGGTCGTCGAGGTCCAGGTTGACCGTGCGGGTGCCGACGCGCAGCTCGAGGGCGGGCCCGACCAGGCGCGCCGCCGCAGCGCCGCAGTGCCACCAGCCCTCGGAGCCCTGGACCGGGACGGGGTGCGGCTCGCTGAGGTCGCGCAGGTCCACGGCGAGGTAGCTGGGTCGTTCCTCGGGCGCGGCGAGGATGACGTCCCTCGCGTCGCTGACGCCGGTGAGCACGTGGAGCCCATGGATGCCGGCCGCCCGAGCGCCGGCGAGGTCGGTGTTGAGCCGGTCCCCGACGGCGATGGGCCGGGTGCCGCCCGCCTTCGCCGTCGCCTGCCGGAAGATCTCGGGCTGCGGCTTCCCGGCCGAGACCGGGACGACACCGGTCGCGTTGGTGACGGCAGCGACGAGGGAGCCGTTGCCCACGGCCATGCCGCGTTCCGTCGGCAGCGTGGCGTCGAGGTTCGTCGCGACGAAACGGGCGCCGGCGTTGATCGCGAAGGCGGCCTCCGTCAGGTCGCGCCAGCCGAGGTCGGGCGCGAACCCCTGGACGACCGCGACCGGTTTGTCATCGGCACTCTCGGCGAGCCGGAAGCCCGCCTCGAGCAGCGCCGCGCGCAGGCCGGCACCCCCCACCGGCAGGACGAGCGAGCCCTGCGGCAGCTCGGCGGCGAGGATCGCCGCCGCCGCCTGCGAGGACGTCATCACCTCGTGGGCCTGGGTCGGGATCCCCAGGCTGGTGAGCTGGTCGGCCACCGTCTGGGGCTCGCGTGCCGCGTTGTTGGTCACGAACATCATGCGCTGGCCGAGGGCGCGTGCGCTTGCCACGCCCTCGTCCGCGTGGTCGACGGGGTCTGTGCCGCGGTAGCAGACGCCGTCGAGGTCCATCAGGGCGACGTCGTACACGCTGGCCAGCGGGTGGCGGCTCTCCAGGAGCCTCCCGGGAACCGACGTCACCGGCGCTCCTCCCCCGACTCGAGGTCGAGCTCGCCCTGCTCGAACGGGTCGTTCGGATCCTCGGCCTCGTCCGGCTCGGCTTCGGGCTGCTCCGCGGCCTCGTCGAGCTCCTCGTCGGCCTCCGCGGAGGCCACGTCGGCCACGTCGGATTCCTCGTCGGCCGCGTCATCGGCGTGCCCGGCGTCGGGTGACTCCGTCGCGACCTCCTCGACGACGCTCTGCGAGTCGGCGTCACCGGACCCGGCGGCGTCCGCCGGCTCGGTGCCCGCCTGCTCCGCGTCGCTCACCGCAGCGCTCTCGGGCTCGGCGGGCTCGACGTCCTCAGAGGCAGCAGCCTCGGCCGCACCGTCCTCGAGGTCGATGACGACGATCTCCTCCTCGAGCTCGGGCTCCGGCCCCGCAGCCTCTCGGAGGGCGGCGGCCTCGTCCGTCCGGCCGAGCTCCTCCAGCCGGTCCGCCCTGACGAGGTCGAGCCTGCGCTGGAGCTCCGGCTGCGTCACCTTGCCGACCAGCGACGACTCCAGGACGAGGAGCCCTGCCTCGTTCTCGCCGAGATCGGCCCGGGCACCACTCGCCACGATCGCCAGCTCGACCCGGTCGTGCTCGGAGAGCTTCTTGGGGTCGGACTCGGCGACGATCGTGAGGGCGCGCTCGGGACGGCCGAGACCGCGTTCGCAGTCGGCCTCCATGGGGCGGTGCGCATCAATGCCGGAGAGCCGACGGACCGTGCGCAGCTCGCGCAGCGCCTCGGCGTAGTTCCCGGTGGCGTACGCCGTCACGGCCAGCGCCTCCCGCACGACGTCGACGCGTCCTGCCCTCCGCATCGCGGCCTGCGCGTGCTCGTACGCAGCGGCGGGGTCCTCGTCGATCAGGCGCCCGGCCATCACCAGATGACGTGCCACGAGATCCGCGTTGTTCTTGCTCAGCGTGCGCAGTCGCGCGCGGGCCTCGCGATCGAGCATCTGCGGTTCGATCTCGTCGGGCACGAACGGTTCGGACACTCGCTCGTACCGGTCCGGACGGGCAGTGTGGCCGGTGTCGCGGTCAGGGCCACGACCGTGCCCCGACTCCCGACGCTGACCGTAGCCACCCTCGCGGTGACCGCCGTCGCGTCGTGCGTCGCGGTCGTAGCCGCCCTCACCACGGCCACCGAACTGGCGCCCCTCGTCACGACGCGGACCGGACCCACGCGGTCCACCCTCACGGCGCGGACCACGCTCAGAACCGAAGTCACGACGCGCGGCGTACCCGCCCTCACGGCGGTCACCGTCACGACGCGCGTCACGGTCGAAGCCGCCCTCACGGCGCGGACCACGCTCAGAACCGAAGTCACGACGGGGACCGTACTCGCGGCGATCGCCGTCACGACGCGGCGCGTACCCGCCCTCACGGCGGTCACCGAACTGGCGCCCCTCGCCACGGCGCGGCCCACGCTCGGAACCCCCGTCACGACGCGGACCACGCTCCGAACCGGACTCTCGCCTGGGTCCGTACCCACCCTCACGGCGCGGCCCGCGGTCAGCACCGAAATCGCGTCGCGGACCGTACTCACGGCGATCGCCGTCACGACGCGCGTCACGGTCATAGCCGCCCTCACGACGGCCACCGAACTGGCGGCCCTCGTCACGACGCGAACCGTCGGACCCACGCGGTCCACCCTCACGGCGCGGACCACGCTCAGAACCGAAATCGCGCCGAGGCCCGTACTCGCGGCGATCGCCGTCACGACGCGCGTCACGGTCATAGCCGCCCTCACGACGCGGACCACGCTCCGCACCAGACTCTGCACGCGGGCCTCGGTCGGACCCAAAGTCTCGTCGCGGTGCGTACCCACCCTCACGACGATCGCCCTCGCGTCGCGAGTCACGGTCGTAGCCGCCCTCACGACGGCCACCGAACTGGCGCCCCTCGTCACGACGCGGGCCACGCTCCGCACCGGACTCTCGCCTGGGTCCGTACCCGCCCTCGCGGCGCGGGCCGCGCGCGGGGCCGTCGTCACCTCTGCGTGGACGGGAGTCGGCACCCCAGCTGCGCCCGCGCTTGTCGTCATCGCCACGACGCTGCCCAGACACTCCACCGTCGCGGCGGTCCTGCCTCTCGTCGCGGCGGCCAGTTCCGCCGTAGCGATCCTGGCGGTCGCCCCGTCCTTGGGAGCCGCCTGCAGACGCCGAGCGGTCTGTCCGGTCGCCCGTCGGGCGGCCCTGTCGCGTCCGGTCAGTGTTCTCAGCACGGCGGCCGGCGCCACGTCGCTCCGGGTCCGAACCCTTAGAACGGTTCGCGTCGTCCTGGCTATTACCTGACGTCGACATCAATTCCCTCACGGACTTTCTCACCACGTATTCGCGGCGACTGCTCGAAAAACACAAGGAGGCCGCAACTGAGAAGTTGCGGCCTCCTTGGAATGGGTGTTCGGCGGTGTCCTACTCTCCCACACAGTCTCCCGTGCAGTACCATCGGCGCTGAGGGGCTTAGCTTCCGGGTTCGGAATGGGACCGGGCGTTTCCCCCTCGCTATGACCGCCGTAACTCTATGGAGATATCAGCCCCCGCCGAGGACGACGGGTGGTGCGTATCTCGGGAACCGCACAGTGGACGCGTAGCAATACTTCGTTTCTTCCAACACGTGTTGGTGTTGTGGCAAGTTGTCGGCCAATTAGTACCGGTCAGCTCCACGCGTTACCGCGCTTCCACGTCCGGCCTATCAACCCAGTGGTCTGCTGGGGGCCTTCCCACCCGTGGGTGGTGGAAACCTCATCTTGAAGCAGGCTTCCCGCTTAGATGCTTTCAGCGGTTATCCCTTCCGAACGTAGCCAACCAGCCATGCTCCTGGCGGAACAACTGGCACACCAGAGGTTCGTCCGTCCCGGTCCTCTCGTACTAGGGACAGCCCTTCTCAAGTTTCCTGCGCGCGCAGCGGATAGGGACCGAACTGTCTCACGACGTTCTAAACCCAGCTCGCGTACCGCTTTAATGGGCGAACAGCCCAACCCTTGGGACCTACTCCAGCCCCAGGATGCGACGAGCCGACATCGAGGTGCCAAACCATGCCGTCGATATGGACTCTTGGGCAAGATCAGCCTGTTATCCCCGGGGTACCTTTTATCCGTTGAGCGACGGCGCTTCCACAAGCCACCGCCGGATCACTAGTTCCGACTTTCGTCCCTGCTCGACCTGTCAGTCTCACAGTCAAGCTCCCTTGTGCACTTGCACTCGACACCTGATTGCCAACCAGGCTGAGGGAACCTTTGAGCGCCTCCGTTACATTTTAGGAGGCAACCGCCCCAGTTAAACTACCCACCAGGCACTGTCCCTGGTCCGGATCACGGACCGAGGTTAGATGTGCAGTACGACCAGAGTGGTATTTCAACGATGACTCCACACTCACTGGCGTGAATGCTTCACAGTCTCCCACCTATCCTACACAAGCCGTACCGAACACCAATACCAAGCTATAGTAAAGGTCCCGGGGTCTTTCCGTCCTGCTGCGCGAAACGAGCATCTTTACTCGTAGTGCAATTTCGCCGAGTTCGCGGTCGAGACAGCGGAGAAGTCGTTACGCCATTCGTGCAGGTCGGAACTTACCCGACAAGGAATTTCGCTACCTTAGGATGGTTATAGTTACCACCGCCGTTTACTGGGGCTTAAATTCTGAGCTTCGCCTTGCGGCTGACCCGTCCTCTTAACCTTCCAGCACCGGGCAGGCGTCAGTCCGTATACATCGTCTTGCGACTTCGCACGGACCTGTGTTTTTAGTAAACAGTCGCTTCTCCCTGGTCTCTGCGGCCCGAAAAGGCTAGCCAGCAAGTGGCCTCACCTCTCAGGCCCCCCTTCTCCCGAAGTTACGGGGGCATTTTGCCGAGTTCCTTAACCACGATTCTCTCGATCGCCTTGGTATTCTCTACCTGACCACCTGAGTCGGTTTCGGGTACGGGCGGCTAGTCCCTCGCGTCGAGGCTTTTCTCGGCAGCATAGGATCACCCTGCTTCCCCCATACGGGGTCACTGTCGGACCTGAGGCTTGATGGGGTGCGGATTTGCCTGCACCCCGCCCTGCATCCTTAGACGTGCATTGCCATTAAGCACGCGGTGGCTACCTGTCTGCGTCACCCCTGTTAACACGCTTACCTACTACCGGATCGGGTCCCACGCGCCCCCGAGATCCCTCCCGAAGGAGGGAGGACGGGTTTGGGTGGTTAGCATCACCGGCCTCGGCATGGTCGGTCCTTCGCCGGTACGGGAATATCAACCCGTTGTCCATCGACTACGCCTGTCGGCCTCGCCTTAGGTCCCGACTTACCCAGGGCGGATTAACCTGGCCCTGGAACCCTTGGTCATTCGGCGGACGGGTTTCTCACCCGTCATTCGCTACTCATGCCTGCATTCTCACTCGTGTGGGATCCACCACTGGGTCACCCCGCAGCTTCACCTCCCACACGACGCTCCCCTACCCACCCGCGCCCCTGAACGTCCCTCGAGGGGACGCTGGGGTATGCGCGGATGCCACGGCTTCGGCGGTGTGCTTGAGCCCCGCTGAATTGTCGGCGCAGAATCACTTGACCAGTGAGCTATTACGCACTCTTTCAAGGGTGGCTGCTTCTAAGCCAACCTCCTGGTTGTCTGTGCAACTCCACATCCTTTCCCACTTAGCACACGCTTAGGGGCCTTAGCCGGTGGTCTGGGCTGTTTCCCTCTCGACTACGAACCTTATCGCCCGCAGTCTCACTGCCATGCTCTCACTTACCGGCATTCGGAGTTTGGTTGACGTCAGTAACCTTGTAGGGCCCATCGGCCATCCAGTAGCTCTACCTCCGGCAAGAAACACATGACGCTGCACCTAAATGCATTTCGGGGAGAACCAGCTATCACGGAGTTTGATTGGCCTTTCACCCCTACCCACAGGTCATCCCCTCAGTTTTCAACCTAAGTGGGTTCGGTCCTCCACACGCTCTTACACGTGCTTCAACCTGCCCATGGGTAGATCACTCCGCTTCGGGTCTAGAGCACGCGACTGAATCGCCCTGTTCGGACTCGCTTTCGCTACGGCTTCCCCACCCGGGTTAACCTCGCCACATGCCACTAACTCGCAGGCTCATTCTTCAAAAGGCACGCCGTCACCCCAGCTGTGGAGGCTCCGACGGATTGTAAGCATCCGGTTTCAGGTACTATTTCACTCCCCTCCCGGGGTACTTTTCACCTTTCCCTCACGGTACTTGTCCGCTATCGGTCACCAGGTAGTATTTAGGCTTACCAAGTGGTCTTGGCAGATTCACACGGGATTTCACGGGCCCCGTGCTACTCGGGATACCTGCAAGGAGGCCACGACGTTTCGTCTACGGGGGTCTCACCCACTCTGCCCGGCCTTCCCAGACCGTTCGACTACACCGCGACTTTCTCACTCCTCACCAGCCCGGCAGAACTGGTCAGCAGGTCCCACGACCCCGAAGGTGCAACGCCCGCCGGCTATCACACACCCCCGGTTTAGCCTCATCCGCTTTCGCTCGCCACTACTCACGGAATATCTCTTCCTGCGGGTACTGAGATGTTTCACTTCCCCGCGTTCCCCCCACACGCCCTATATATTCAGGCGCGGGTAACCAGACATGACTCTGGCCGGGTTTCCCCATTCGGACACCCTCGGATCACAGCTCGTTTGCCAGCTCCCCGAGGCTTATCGCAGGCTACAACGTCCTTCTTCGGCTCCTGGTGCCAAGGCATCCACCGAATGCTCTTAAAAACTTGACCACAAAAGATCAAAGATGCTCGCGTCCACTGTACAGTTCTCAAGCTACGCACCGACTCTCCCGCCCACCCCACCGAACAACTCGGCGGGAGGGCCAGGAAGCGGCCACCAGAGCAGAACCGGTTCCCCGACCCGCCGGCACGAAGACCGGCGGCGGGGGCCTGTTCCCTCAGGACCCAACAGCATGCACAAGTCCTTGACGTTCCACCCGTGAGCGAACCACCCCGGACACGTTCGGCCCGGGCGCGGCCACCTGCACACCACCAGCTGATCCCCACGAAGGAGGGGGCGGTGTGAGTGAGCTCCTTAGAAAGGAGGTGATCCAGCCGCACCTTCCGGTACGGCTACCTTGTTACGACTTCGTCCCAATCGCCAGTCCCACCTTCGACGGCTCCCCCCACAAGGGTTGGGCCACCGGCTTCGGGTGTTACCGACTTTCGTGACGTGACGGGCGGTGTGTACAAGGCCCGAGAACGTATTCACCGCAGCGTTGCTGATCTGCGATTACTAGCGACTCCGACTTCATGGGGTCGAGTTGCAGACCCCAATCCGAACTGAGACCGGCTTTTTGGGATTCGCTCCACCTTACGGCATCGCAGCCCTTTGTACCGGCCATTGTAGCATGCGTGAAGCCCAAGACATAAGGGGCATGATGATTTGACGTCATCCCCACCTTCCTCCGAGTTGACCCCGGCAGTCTCCCATGAGTCCCCGGCATAACCCGCTGGCAACACAGGACAAGGGTTGCGCTCGTTGCGGGACTTAACCCAACATCTCACGACACGAGCTGACGACAACCATGCACCACCTGTACACCGACCTTGCGGGGCGCCCATCTCTGGGCGTTTCCGGTGTATGTCAAGCCTTGGTAAGGTTCTTCGCGTTGCATCGAATTAATCCGCATGCTCCGCCGCTTGTGCGGGCCCCCGTCAATTCCTTTGAGTTTTAGCCTTGCGGCCGTACTCCCCAGGCGGGGCACTTAATGCGTTAGCTGCGGCACGGAACCCGTGGAATGGGTCCCACACCTAGTGCCCAACGTTTACGGCATGGACTACCAGGGTATCTAATCCTGTTCGCTCCCCATGCTTTCGCTCCTCAGCGTCAGTAACGGCCCAGAGACCCGCCTTCGCCACCGGTGTTCCTCCTGATATCTGCGCATTCCACCGCTACACCAGGAATTCCAGTCTCCCCTACCGCACTCTAGTCTGCCCGTACCCACTGCAGGCGCGGGGTTGAGCCCCGCGTTTTCACAGCAGACGCGACAGACCGCCTACGAGCTCTTTACGCCCAATAATTCCGGACAACGCTTGCGCCCTACGTATTACCGCGGCTGCTGGCACGTAGTTAGCCGGCGCTTCTTCTGCAGGTACCGTCACCCCGAAGAGCTTCTTCCCTACTGAAAGAGGTTTACAACCCGAAGGCCGTCATCCCTCACGCGGCGTCGCTGCATCAGGCTTGCGCCCATTGTGCAATATTCCCCACTGCTGCCTCCCGTAGGAGTCTGGGCCGTGTCTCAGTCCCAGTGTGGCCGGTCACCCTCTCAGGCCGGCTACCCGTCGTCGCCTTGGTAGGCCATCACCCCACCAACAAGCTGATAGGCCGCGAGCCCATCCCCAACCGACACAGTCTTTCCACACCCCACCATGCGGCAAGGCGTCATATCCGGTATTAGCCACGATTTCTCGCGGTTATCCCGAAGTCAGGGGCAGGTTACTCACGTGTTACTCACCCGTTCGCCACTAATCAGACCCGGGCAAGCCCGGGCCATCATCGTTCGACTTGCATGTGTTAAGCACGCCGCCAGCGTTCGTCCTGAGCCAGGATCAAACTCTCCGTTAAAAACAAACGCCGAACCACACCCGAAGGCGCGCCCCGACAATCCATACGGAGAACCCCCCACCCACCCAAAAAGCAGGACAAGGGGCCAATCCAGGCCAACGCACCCAGACCCGACGGAGCAGGACCAGGCACGCAAACCAAAACAAAACAAAACCCCAGACACCACAACCAGACCCGCCAGACGACGGACCAGCCATGACACCCAGAATTCAAATGGCATCAAAAACTTGGCACACTGTTGAGTTCTCAAAGAACAGACACACACCGCGGAAACCCGGAACCCTCAGTCCCGAACCCCCACCGGGGCAACCTCTCAAACCTAACCACTCGCGACCAGCTTGTCAACTTCGCGCGGTTCCCCGCGCTCCGCCGGCCAGCTCGTCGTTCCTGGCCTCCCGGGACGATCAGCAGCCGATGACTGTGTCACCGGTTCGATGTCCAAGGATTCTGCCCCGCGGGGATCGGCCTCGAGCACCTCTCGGTCGCTCTCGTCCGCGCCTCCCGGCCGGTGCAGCAGGAAGTACATTACGTCCCCCCTCAGGCGTCGTCAACTTCGTTGTTCGACAGTGCCCGGACTTGCCCGTCAGGGCTCTGACCTGCGGTTTTGTCGGCGAGCGGCCCCCTCAGCGCTCCTCAGCAGGCGCCGGAAGCTCTTGAGACCTGACCCACAGAGGTTCACACGCGCGTCTCCTTGCGTCCATGGCTGCGCCTCGCTTACGGCCGACCTGGAGGCCTTCTTCGGTCCCGGCCAGAACTGGTCGCTGTCGACCGGGCGGACGCGAACGCCCATCGACACGGGGCAGATATGCGAAAGGCGGGGCACCGACCGGTGCCCCGCCCTTCTGCCGCCACCCGCTACGCGTGGTTCGTGGCGATGACGGCGAGGTTCTTGCGTCCCTTGCGCAGAAGGGCGTACCCACCGGCGAGCAGATCGCCGGAGGAGAGGACATGGTCCTCGTCGTCGATCTTCTCGTTGTTCAGGTAGGCGCCGCCGCTCGCGATCGTCCGCCTCGCCGCCGAGCGGCCCTTCTCCAGCCCGCTCGCCAGAAGAAGGTCGACGACCGTCGACTCCCCGACGGTCGCCTCGCCGCGCGGCAGCTCCGCGACGGCGTCCCGGAGCGTCCGACCGTCGAGTTCCCGAAGATCGTCGCGCCCGAACAGCGCCTGGGAGGCCCGCTGCACGCGCTCGGTCGCCTCGGCGCCGTGCACGAGCGTGGTGACGTCCTCCGCCAGGGCCCGCTGCGCCTCGCGAGCCTGCGGGCGCTCAGCGACGGCCTCCCCCAGCTCGGCGATCTCCTCCCTCGTACGGAAGGTGAACACCTTGAGGTAGCGGACCACGTCGGCGTCGTCGGTGTTGAGCCAGAACTGGTAGAAGGCGTACGGGCTCAGCATCTCGCCGTCGAGCCAGATGGCCCCGCCCTCGGACTTGCCGAACTTCGTGCCGTCCGCCTTGGTGATCAGCGGGGTCGTCAGGACGTGCACCCCGGCGCCCTCCGCCTTCCGGATGAGGTCGACACCGGCGGTGAGGTTGCCCCACTGGTCGTTCCCGCCGGTCTGCAAGGTGCAGCCGTAGCGGCGGAAGAGCTCGAGGTAGTCCATCCCCTGGAGGATCTGGTAGCTGAACTCGGTGAAGGAGATGCCCTCCTCGCTCGCCAGCCGTCGGGCGACCGTGTCCTTGGCCAGCATGTTGGACAGCCGGAAGTGCTTGCCGATGTCCCGCAGGAAGTCGATCGCGCTCAGCTGGCCGGTCCAGTCGAGGTTGTTGACCATGCGGGCTGCGTTCTCGCCCGCGAAGTCGAGGAACCGCTCGATCTGGCCCCGCAGCCGGTCGGTCCAGCCGGCCACCGTCTCCTTGCTGTTGAGCACGCGCTCCCCCGACATGCGCGGGTCGCCGATCATGCCCGTGGCGCCGCCGACGAGGGCGATGGGACGGTGCCCGGCCAGCTGCAGGTGCCGCATGAGGACCAGCTGCACGAGGTGGCCGTGGTGAAGGCTCGGCGCCGTCGGGTCGAAGCCGCAGTAATAGGTGACCGGCCCCTCGGACAGCGCCGCGCGCAGCGCTTCGATGTCGGTGGACTGGGCCAGCAGCCCGCGCCACTTCAGATCGTCGAGGATGTCCGTCACTCTTCCGCCTCTCGTTCTCCGGCCTGACGCCTCGCCAGGCACGGGTACCAGTGTGCCGTGCCCGGCGGAGCCTGTGCGCCACCGGCCGCACGCCGGGCAGCCACGGCGGAGCGCCGGCCCGACCAGACGTCCCCCTGCCGTGCGGCCACGCCCGTTCCCCCGGCGCCAGGGACCCCTTGCGGAACGAGGGCCCGGCGCAGTTCCCTGGTGGTGACGCAACGACGCACCGGGGTGGAGGAGGTCCGATCCCCATGGTCACGCCTGCTGCGACCCCGGGACGGCGCACGACCGGACGCCCCTTGCTGGGGCTCCGCCGCAAGCCCGGTCGGCTCGCGCTCACCGTCTTCCGGATGCCGCTGAACGCCTACCGCCACGATGCCGGCTGGCTCCTCGGCCACACGTTCCTGCAGTTCACGCATGTCGGCCGTCGATCAGGTCGCCCCTACGCCACCGTGGCGATGGTGCTGCACATCGACCGGGCCGCCCGCGAGGCCGTCATCTGCGCGGGCTGGGGCCCGGACACCGACTGGGTGAGGAACCTGCGCGTGGGTCCCGCCGTGAACGTCCGGATCGGACGAGCGTCGTTCCGGCCGGAGCACCGTTTCCTCAGCGACGAGGAGGCGTTCGCCGTCGTCGCACGTTTCCGCCTCGAGCACCCCTACCGCGTGCGCTTCTTCCAGACCGTCCTGGGCTGGGGCGACCTCCGCGACGACGGCGCAGCCCGTGAGTTTGTCCGCACCCACCCGTTCGTGGGGTTCCGCCCCGCGGCGTCTCGTGAGGTCCCGCCCCGCCGCGTCTCGTGAGGTCCCGCCCCGCCGCGTCGGCGGCTGAGGGCTCGCGCCAGGCAGCCCGGTGAGGGGGATGTCAGCGCCGCCTGGGCACGGCCGGCCGGTAAACCGAGACCGTGGGTTCGCCGTCGACCCAGAACCGCCAGGGGTACCGCGCCCCGTCACCTCCCGCGCCGGCCACGCCGACCCGGGGGCCGGTGCGCACCAGGGCGGGGTCGACCGGCTCCCCGGGCACCAGCTCGGCCCGGCCGCCGACGGCGAGCTCGAGACCGCTGTCAGCCCCCGTCAGCCCGAGCGCCTGCGCGAGCCGTGCGGGACCCCGAGCGAGGTCGCGGTCCAGTCGGGCGGCGGGGCGCCTGGAGCGGGCCACCTCGACGCCGGAGACGACCTCTGCGCCGCGCAGCAGCAGGGCCGACGCCGTGCCGGCGGTGCCGCAGACGAGGTTCGCGCACCAGTGCATGCCGTAGGTGAAGTAGACGTACAGCCGTCCGCCCGCCTCGAACATCGGCGCGGTGCGGTCGGTCAGCCCCCGGTAGGCGTGGGAGCCGGGGTCGGACTCGCCGCTGTAGGCCTCGACCTCGGTGAGACGGACCGAGACGGTCCCGGGCGCGACGTCGGTCCCGCCGTCGGGCGTGCGGACGGTGAGCACGGACCCGAGGACGAGCGGGGCGGCCTCCACCGCGGGACGGGAGAGCAGCTCGTGCCAGGGCGCCGCAGCGGGGGCCCCGGTCCGCCCCCGCGGCAGAGCCCCGCCGTCGCCGGAGGCCACCGGGTCAGGCCTCGTCGGGGCGCGCGGGTGCGGCGGCCTGACCCGCCGGGACCTCGTCGCCGCCGTCCTCGGCTCCGTCGTCGGGCACATCCCCCTCCGCCCAGCGGCGCAGGTCGGCCGAGAGCGCGCCGGCGCGGGCGAGCTGCTCGACGACCCGGACCGGGGCCGTGCCGCCGTGGCCGTCGCGGGAGGCGATGGAGCCCTCCACGCTGAGCACCTCGCGCACCGCGGGGGTGAGGTGCTCGCTGATGCCGGCGAGCTCGTCGTCGGTCAGGTCCCACAGCTCCTTGCCCTGCTCCTCGCACACGCGCACGCACGAGCCGGCCACCTCGTGGGCGACGCGGAATGGCACCCCCTCGCGCACCAGCCACTCCGCGATGTCGGTGGCCAGGGAGAAGCCCTGCGGGGCGAGCGCCGCCATGCGCCCGGTGTCGAAGGTGAGCGTGGCGACCATGCCCGCCACGGCGGGCAGCAGCAGCTCGAGGGTGTCGACGCCGTCGAAGACGGGCTCCTTGTCCTCCTGCAGGTCGCGGTTGTAGGCCAGCGGGAGTCCCTTGAGCGTGGCGAGGAGGCCCGACAGGTCGCCGATCAGCCGGCCGGCCTTGCCGCGCGCGAGCTCGGCGACGTCGGGATTCTTCTTCTGGGGCATGATCGATGACCCGGTGGAGTAGGCGTCGTCGAGGCGGACGAAGCCGAACTCCTTGGTGGCCCAGAGGATGACCTCCTCGCTCAGGCGGGAGAGGTCGACCCCGGTCATGGCGACGACGAAGGCGAACTCGGCGACGACGTCGCGGGACGCCGTGCCGTCGATCGAGTTCTCCACGCTCGCGTCGAAGCCGAGGTCCGCGGCTACGGCGTCGGGGTCCAGGCCCAGGGACGAGCCGGCCAGCGCGCCGGAGCCGTAGGGCGACACGGCGGCCCGGCTGTCCCAGTCGACCCAGCGCTGGACGTCGCGCATGAGCGGCCAGGCGTGCGCGAGCAGGTGGTGCGCCAGCAGCACCGGCTGCGCGTGCTGGAGGTGGGTGCGCCCGGGCATGACGGCGTCGGGGTGGTCGGCCGCCTGGGTGATCAGGGCGTCGACCACGTCCAGCACGCCGTTCGCGAGCTCGCGGGCGGAGTCGCGCAGGTACATGCGCACGAGCGTCGCGATCTGGTCGTTGCGGGAGCGTCCCGCGCGGAGCTTGCCGCCGAGGTGGGCGCCGGCGCGCTCGATCAGGCCCCGTTCGAGCGCCGTGTGGACGTCCTCGTCGTCCGCGCCCGGTGCGAACGCGCCCGAGGCGACGTCGGCGTCGAGCCGGTCGAGGGCGGCCAGCATGCCGGCGAGCTCGTCGTCGTCGAGGAGCCCGGCGCGGTGCAGCACGCGGCTGTGCGCCCGGGAGCCGGCGACGTCGTACCTGGCCAGGCGCCAGTCGAAGTGGGTGGACCGGCTCAGCGCCGCCAGCGCGTCGGCCGGTCCGCCCGCGAAACGGCCGCCCCACAGGCTGAGGTGGGACTCGGGCGTGACGTCGTCGGGGGCGGTGGTCTCCATGGGAGCGATCTTGCCGTGCCGCGGCGGTGCGATGCACACCGGTCCGCCCGCCGGTCGGTACCGTGTGCCGATGCAGCGATGGACCGCGCCCTACGTCGGCTCCGAGGTGGGACGTCTCCGCGAGGTGATCGTGCACCGCCCCGGCATCGAGCTGCTGCGCCTGACGCCCGAGAACATGGACGACCTGCTCTTCGACGACCTCGTCTGGGTCCGGCGGGCCCAGGAGGAGCACGACGAGCTGTGCGCGCTCCTCACCGGAGCGGGCGCGGAGGTGCTGCAGCTGGCGGACCTGCTTCGCGAGACCCTCGCCGTCCCCGAGGCCCGCGGGTACGTGCTGGACCACGTCTTCGACGAACGGGTCCACGGCCCGGCGGCCGCTCCCCTGCTGCGGGCGTCCGCCGAGGCGCTCGACGCCGCCGACCTCACGGAGCTGCTGATCGGCGGCCTGACCAAGCGGGAGCTGCTCGAGCGGACCGACGAGCCGCACTCTCTCGTGATGCACACGTTCGGCGCGGACGACCTCGTGCTGGCCCCCCTCCCGAACCACCTCTTCACCCGGGACACCTCGAGCTGGATCTACGACGGGGTGGCGGTGAACTCGATGCGCATGCCGGTGCGCATGCGGGAGTCCGTGACGTATGAGGCGATCTACCGCTGGCACCCGCGCTTCGCCGTCGGCGGCCACCACCGGTGGTCGGACGGCCTGGACGACGGCGCAGCGACCGTCGAGGGGGGCGACGTCCTGGTCCTCGGGGACGGCGCCGTCCTGGTGGGCATGTCCGAGCGGACCACCCCGCAGGGCGTCGAGCGCCTCGCGACACGCCTGTTCGCGTCCGGGTCCGCCGACCGCGTGCTCGCGCTGGCCATGCCCAAGGCGCGCGTCTTCATGCACCTGGACACGGTCATGACGATGGTGGACGAACGCTCCTTCCTCAAGTACGCGGGGCTGGGCATGCTGCCCTCGTACACGATCACCCCGGGCGCGGACCCGACCGACCTGCAGATCGCCGACCACCCGGCCGAGCGGATGCACCACGCCCTCGCCGACACCCTCGGGATCGGCGACGTCCGGATCCTGACCGCCGAGCAGGACGTCCACTCCGCGGCCCGCGAGCAGTGGGACGACGGCTGCAACGCCCTCGCCGTCGCGCCCGGGGTGGTCATCACCTACGACCGCACGACGACGTCGAACACCTACCTGCGTGACTCCGGCATCGAGGTGCTCACCATGCCGGGCGCCGAGCTGGGTCGCGGACGCGGCGGCCCCCGCTGCCTGACCTGCCCTACGATCCGGGACGGGATCTGACGGCGTTCCGCGGACGGAGCCGGGCGGCGGGGCGGTCCCCCGGACGAAAGGGTGAGTGCGTGACCATCGACCTGCGCGGACGTAGCTTCCTCAAGGAGCTGGACCTCACCAGCGAGGAGTGGCGTCACCTGCTCGACCTCGCCGCGCAGCTCAAGGCCGAGAAGAAGGCCCGCACGGAGACCCGGCGGCTGACCGGCCGCAACATCGCGCTCATCTTCGAGAAGACGTCGACGCGGACGCGCACCGCCTTCGAGGTGGCGGCCCACGACCAGGGCGCCCACGTGACGTACCTGGACCCCGCGGGCTCGCAGATCGGGCACAAGGAGTCGTTCAAGGACACCGCCCGCGTGCTCGGCCGGTTCTTCGACGGCATCGAGTACCGGGGCTCCCGCCAGGCGGACGTGGAGACCCTCGCCGAGTACGCCGGCGTGCCGGTCTTCAACGGGCTGACCGACGAGTGGCACCCCACGCAGATGCTCGCCGACGGCCTGACGATGCGCGAGCACGCGCCGGTCGTGGGCGGCCGGAGGAAGCCGGAGACGGAGATCGTGCACGCCTACGTCGGCGACGCCCGCAACAACACCGCCCACTCGATCCTCGTGTCCGGGGCCCTGCTCGGCATGGACGTGCGGCTGGTCGCCCCGGCCGGGCTCCAGCCGGACCCGCAGGTGGTGGCGCAGGCGGAGGACGTCGCCGGGCGCACCGGGGCCCGCATCATGGTGACCGACGACGTCGCCGCCGGGGTCCGTGGCGCCGACTTCGTCTCGACGGACGTGTGGGTTTCCATGGGTGAGAAGAAGGAGGCCTGGGACGAGCGGATCGCGCTCCTGCGCGACTACCAGGTCAACGCCGACCTCATGGCCGCCACCGGGAATCCCGACGTCCGGTTCATGCACTGCCTACCGGCCTTCCACGACCTCGGCACCGCCGTCGGCCGTGAGATCTACGAGCGCACCGGCATGGACGCGCTCGAGGTCACCGACGAGGTCTTCGAGTCGGCGGCCTCCGTGGTCTTCGACCAGGCCGAGAACCGGATGCACACGATCAAGGCCGTCCTCGTCGCCACCCTGGGCTGACCCGCCGGCCCTCCCTGGCGCGCGAGACGTCAACTTCTCCCCGACAGGTCAACTTCTCGCCGAGTCGCGACGACGCCTGGACCCGAGTCATTGGCCGGTCCAGGTGAGAACGTGACGTCTCAGGGAGGAGTTGACAACTCACGGAGGACTTGACCTCTCACCGGGAGGGGGCTTCTGGGGCGTGCAGATCGGGGCGGCGGCACCCGGAGGTGCCGCCGCCCCGATCCTCGGTTCTGTCAGATCCCGCGGATCTCCGTCAGGCCCTTCCGGCCTCGCTCAGGCGCTGAGGTTGGCCGGCGCGCTGAGGTCCACGCCGTTGCCGAAGGAGACGTCCCGGGCGGCCGCCAGCTTCGACGTCATGCCGTAGATCTCGATGAAGCCCTTGGAGTGCGACTGGTCGAACGCGTCGCCGGTGTCGTAGGTGGCGAGGTTGAAGTCGTAGAGGCTCTGCTCCGACCGGCGCCCGGTCACGGTGGCGCGGCCGCCGTGCAGCACCATGCGGATGTCGCCGGAGACGTAACGCTGGGTGTCGTCGATGAAGACGTCGAGGGAGTGCTTCAGCGGCGAGAACCACTGGCCGTCGTAGACCAGCTCGGTCCAGCGCTGGCCGACGCCCCGCTTGAACCGGGCCTGCTCCCGCTCGACCGTGACGTTCTCGAGCTCCTTGTGCGCGGCGAGCAGCGCCATCGCGCCGGGGGCCTCGTAGACCTCGCGGGACTTGATGCCCACCAGCCGGTCCTCGACGATGTCGATGCGGCCGATGCCCTGGGCGCCGGCGCGGCGATTCATCTCCTGGATCGCCTGCAGCGGGGTGACGGCGTGACCGTCGATGGCCACCGGCACGCCCTCCTTGAACGTGATGACGACCTCGTCGGGCAGCGGCGGGTACGTCGGGTCGTCCGTGTAGCTGTAGACGTCCTTCGTCGGCTCGTTCCAGATGTCCTCGAGGAAGCCGGTCTCGATGGCGCGGCCCCAGACGTTCTGGTCGATGGAGAACGGGTTGTGCTTCGTCGTCTCGATGGGCAGCTTGTGGGTCTCGGCGTACTCGATGGCGACGTCGCGGGTCAGCGCGAGGTCCCGGACGGGGGCCAGGCACTTCAGGTCGGGCGCGAGCGAGGTGATGCCCACCTCGAAGCGGACCTGGTCGTTGCCCTTGCCGGTGCAGCCGTGGGCCACGGTGGTGGCGCCGAACTGGCGCGCCGCTCGCACGAGGTGCTTGACGATCACGGGGCGGGAGAGCGCCGAGACCAGCGGGTAGGCGTCCATGTACATGGCGTTCGCCTTGAGCGCCGGCATGCAGTACTCGGTGGCGAACTCCTCGCGGGCGTCGGCCACGTAGGCCTCGACGGCACCGCAGTCGAGGGCGCGCTGGCGGATGACCTCGAGGTCCTCCCCGCCCTGGCCGACGTCCACGGCGACGGCGATGACCTCGGCGCCGGTGCGCTCGCCGATCCAGCCGATCGCGACGGAGGTGTCGAGCCCGCCCGAGTAGGCCAGGACGATCCGCTCCTTGCCGGACGTGGTGGTGGTGTTCTCGCTCATGGGTCTCTCCTGGTGGTTCTGTCGCGGGACGTGCCGCGTGGCTGGTGGTGCGGGGGCGCCCCGCGCTGGTCAGATCTGGTCTGGGTGGCCCGGTCCGGTTCCGGGCCGGCTTCGCCCCCGGGTGGCGAGGTCGAGCAGCCGGGCGGTCAGCGCCTGCGCGCCCGGGGTGTCCCGGACGATCACCAGGACGGTGTCGTCCCCGGCGATGCAGCCGAGCACGCCGGGCAGCACCGAGTGGTCGATCGCGGACGCCAGCAGCTGGGCGGCGCCGGGCGGGGTACGCAGCACCACCTGGTTGGCCGTCGTGTCGGCGCTGACGAGCACCTCGGCGCACCAGCGCTGCAGCCGTGCGGCGATCTGCTCGGAGTCCTCCGCCGCGACGGCGGACCGGGCCCCGCCCTCGACCGGGAGGGCGTAGACCTGCTCCCCGCCCTGGCCGCGGACCTTCTGGGCGCGCAGCTCGTCGAGGTCGCGGGAGAGCGTGGCCTGGGTCGTGTGGACACCCCGCGCGGCGAGGGCCTCGCGCAGCTCGGACTGCGAGCGCACGGCGTGGCGGGTGAGGATCTGGGCGATCATCGCGTGCCGCGCGGCCTTCGTCGGCGCGACGGCGCTGTCCGTCGGTGCGACGGCGGTCTCCTCGGCGCTCACGCGGACACCGCCTGCCGCGCCACGGTCAGCGCCGCCGGCAGCGCGTCGACGAACGTGGCCGCCTGCTCTGCGGTCAGGACCAGCGGCGGAGCGAGCCGGATCGCGTCCTCCCGCACGGGGTTGACGATGAAGCCTGCCGCGAGCAGCGCCGCGGCGGCGTCCTTCGCCACCGGCGCGTCGAGCTGGACGGCGAGGAGAAGCCCGGCGCCGCGCACCTCGGTGACGCCGTCGACGCACTCGAGGGCGGCACGCCAGGCGGCGCCGGTCTCGGTGACGTGGGCGAGCAGTCCCTCGGCCTCGACGGTGCCGATGACGGCGAGCGCGGCGGCCGCGGCGACGGGGTTCCCGCCGAACGTGGTGCCGTGCTGGCCGGGTCCGAGCAGCGTGGCGGCGTGCTCGCCGAGGGCGACGACGGCGCCGATCGGCATGCCGCCGCCCAGCCCCTTGGCCAGCGTGACGACGTCGGGGACGACGGCTCCGCCGTCGAGCTGGTGGTGGGCCATCCAGGCACCGGTGCGTCCCATGCCGGACTGGACCTCGTCGAGGACGAGGAGGGCACCGGCGTCGCGGGTGAGGCGGCGGGCGACGGCGAGGTAGCCGTCCGGCAGCGGACGGACCCCGGCCTCCCCCTGGACCGGCTCGAGGAAGAGGGCCGCGACGTCGTCGGCCATGGCCTGCTCGAGGGCGGCGAGGTCGCCGAAGGGCAGGAACTCCACCCCGGCGGGCAGCGGCTCGAAGGGCTCGCGGTAGGCGGCCTTGTGGGTCAGGGACAGCGCGCCCATGGTGCGCCCGTGGAAGGCGCCCTCCAGGGCGAGCACGCGCGGGCGGGCGGGGCCGCCGTGGCGCCGGGTGAGCTTGAGGGCGGCCTCGTTGGCCTCCGTGCCGGAGTTGGCGAGGAAGACGCGCGAACCTGCCGGCGCACCGCCGGGCGTGACGATCTGGAGCAGACGCTCGGCGAGCGTGACCTGCGCCGGGGTGGTGAAGAAGTTCGACACGTGGCCGAGCTTGCCGAGCTGGCCGGTGACCGCCTCCACCAGGGCCGGGTGCGCGTGACCGAGCGCGTTGACGGCGATGCCGCCGAGCAGGTCGAGGTAGCGGTTGCCGTCGGCGTCCCACACCCACGCGCCCTCGCCGCGCACGAGCACGCGCTGGGGGTCGCCGAACGTGTTCATGACCGAGCCGCGGTACCGCTCGGTCCATCCCGCGCCGGCCGGGCCGGGCTCGGTGTTCGTCCGCTCGCTCATGCGTCCTCCTCGTCGGGCTCCACGAGGGTGCCCACGCCCTCGTCGGTGAAGATCTCCAGCAGCATCGAGTGGGGCTGCCGGCCGTCGATGACGTGCGCCTGGGGCACGCCGCCGCGGACCGCGCGCAGGCACGCCTCCATCTTGGGCACCATCCCCGACTGCAGCGACCCCAGCATGCCCGCCAGCTCCGACGCCCCGATGTGGGAGACGAGTGAGGACCGGTCCGGCCAGCTGCGGTAGAGCCCCTCGACGTCGGTGAGCACTACCAGCTTCGTGGCACCGAGGGCCACGGCGAGCGCCGCCGCAGCGGTGTCGGCATTCACGTTGAGCACCTGGGTCGGCTCGTCCGCGTCCACGGCCACCGTGGAGACGACCGGGATGCGTCCGGCGGCCAGGAGGTCCTCCACGGCCTGGGGGTCCACCGCCACCACGTCGCCGACGAGGCCGACGTCCGTGGGCTCACCGTCGACGAGCGCGGGACGACGCACCGCCTGCAGGAGGCGGCCGTCCTCGCCGGACAGGCCCACTGCGTGGGCGACGTCGGCGTTGAGCAGGGAGACCAGCTCGCGCTGGACGTGCCCGGTGAGCACCATGCGGACGATGTCCATGACGTCCGGGGTGGTGACGCGCAGCCCGCCGCGGAACTCCGACTCCAGGCCGACGCGCTCGAGCATCGTGGAGATCTGGGGACCTCCGCCGTGCACGACGACGGGGCGTAGGCCGACCTGGTGGAGGAAGAGCACGTCCTTGGCGAAGGCGCGCTTGAGCTCCTCGTCGACCATGGCGTTGCCGCCGTACTTGACGACGACGCGGGCGCCGGAGAACCGGCGCAGCCAGGGCAGCGCCTGGATGAGCACCTCGGCCTTGTGCACCGGGTACAGGTGGTGCTCGACGTCGAGGCCCTCGGGGCCCGCGGGGAAGTCGGTGGTCTGCTCGCTCATGTGGAGTACGCGCTGTTCTCGTGGACGTAGTCGTGCGTGAGGTCGTTGGTCCAGACGGTGGCGGTGGCGTCGCCCGCGTGGAGGTCGACGACGACGCTCACCTCGCGGGCCGCGGCGAGGTCGACCAGGGTGCGGTCCTCCCCCACCCCGCCGCCCCGGCACACGGTGACGCCGTTGATGGTCACGTCGACCGCGTCGGCCTCGAACGGGGCCACCTCCACCGGCACCGTGCCGACGGCGGAGAGCACCCGGCCCCAGTTGGGGTCGTTGCCGAAGACGGCCGCCTTGAAGAGGTTGGACCGGGTCACCGCCCGGGCGACCGCGACGGCAGCGTCCTCGGTGGTGGCGCCGGTGACGGTCACGGCGATGTCGTGGCTGGCGCCCTCGGCGTCGGCGACGAGCTGGCGTGCGAGGTCCGCGCACACGGCGGTGACGGCCTCGACCAGCTCCTCCCGTGAGACGGTGACGCCCGAGGCGCCCGAGGCGAGGAGCACGACGGTGTCGTTGGTGGACATGCACCCGTCGGAGTCGACCCGGTCGAACGTCACGGCGGTGGCGGTCCGCAGGGCGGCGTCGGCGTCCCCGGCGTCGACGGCGGCGTCCGTGGTGAGGACGCAGAGCATGGTGGCCAGCCCGGGCGCGAGCATGCCGGCGCCCTTGGCCATGCCGCCGACGGACCAGGTCCCGGCGGCCGCGGCTGCGCGGTCGGCCCCGCGCGTGACGAGCGCCTGCTTGGGCCGGGTGTCGGTGGTCATGATGGCGCGGGCCGCGTCGGGGCCGCCGTCGGCGGAGAGCGCGGCGGCCGCGGCGTCCACGCCGCCGAGCAGGGCCGGCAGGTCGAGCCGCTCACCGATCAGGCCGGTGGAGCAGACGACGACGTCGCCCGCGGAGATCCCGAGGACCTCGGCGACGTGCTCGGCGGTGCGGTGGGTGTCGGCGAAGCCCTCCGGGCCCGTGCAGGCGTTGGCGCCGCCGGAGTTGAGCACGACGGCGTGGGCGACGCCGTCACCGACGACGGTGCGCGACCAGGTCACGGGCGCCGCCACGACCCGGTTCGAGGTGAAGACGCCGGCGACCACGTGGTCCGGGCCGTCGTTGACCACAAGGGCGACGTCCGGGCTGCCGGACGCCTTGAGGCCCGCGGTGACGCCGGCGGCGCGGAACCCGGCGGGTGCGGTGATGCTCACGGCGCGACCCCCACGGTGGTGAGGCCGGTGGTCTCGGGCAGGCCGAGCGCGAGGTTCATCGACTGCACGGCGGCGCCGGCGGTGCCCTTGACGAGGTTGTCGATGGCGCAGACGGCCACGACGCGGCCGGCCCGCTCGTCGACCGCCACCTGCACCAGGGCGGTGTTGGCGCCGGTGACCATCGCGGTGGTGGGCCAGGTCCCCTCGGGCAGCAGCTGCACGAACGGCTCGTCGCCGTAGTACTGCTGCCAGGCCGCCCGGACGGTCTCCGCGGTGACGTGGGCCTTGAGCGGCGCCGTCACCGTGGCGAGGATGCCCCGCGAGACGGGCGCGAGGACCGGGGTGAACGAGAGCCGGACCGTGTCCGCGCCGGCGGCACGGAGGTTCTGCTCGATCTCCGGGACGTGCCGGTGGGTGCCGCCGACCGCGTAGGGGGCGAGCGAGCCGAGGCCCTCGGCCGCGAGCAGGTGCGGCTTGGCGGCCTTGCCGGCGCCGGAGTAGCCCACGGCGAGGACGGCGACGACGTCGGCCGGGTCGACCAGGCCCGTCGCCACGCCCGGCTGGAGGGCCAGCGTCACGGCGGTGACGTTGCAGCCCGGCACCGCGACGCGGCGGGCCGCGCGCAGCTTCTCGCGCTGCCGCTCACCCTCGTCGGCCAGGATGAGCTCGGGCAGACCGTACGGCCACGACCCGGCGTGGTCGCTGCCGTAGAACTGCTGCCAGGCGGCGGCGTCGGTGAGGCGGTGGTCGGCCCCGCAGTCCAGGACGAGGGCGTCGGAACCGGCGTCCTCGAGCGCGGCCGCGATGTCCCCCGACGCGCCGTGCGGCAGGGCCAGGACGACGACGTCGTGGCCCGCGAGCACCTCGGCGGACGTGGGCTGCAGGACCCGCTCGGCGAGCGGCCGCAGGTGTGGGTGGTGCGCGCCCAGGCGCTGCCCGGCGCTCGAGTGCGCGGTCAGGGCGCCGATCTCGGCGTCGGGATGGTTCAGGAGCAGGCGCAGGACCTCGCCCCCGGCGTACCCGGAGGCGCCTGCGACGGCGACGGAGAAGGACACCTGCATAACCATACAGACGTCCGTATGCGTTGTCGCCAGGTTCCACCCTCTGTCCCGCCATCCGGACCGCGGTCGCGCCGCCCGTCGCCTGTGCGTGACCGGGACCGGGCGTCCGTTCGCACAATGGTGAGGATTCGATGCCGCACAGGCACCGAATCCTCACCGTTGCCGGGACCGGTGGGATTGTCGGACCAGCCGTCGCCCGGAGAGTCTGCCCCGGACGCGGGGCGTCGCCGGGGCCGGCGCGTACCAGGGGAGTGTGACCGGGCGCGCCACGTTGCCGGCACCGGCGGGTACCGGACATAAAACCGGGGCAACTTTGTCCCGTGGGCGAGCGGCGGCCATGCTGGGCGCATGCGCGCGATCCACGCCACCCAGGCCGGTGGCCCCGAGGTCCTGTCCGCCGTCGAGCTCGCCGACCCGGCAGCCGGGCCCGGCGAGGTCGTCGCCGAGGTCGCGGCGGCGGGTGTCAACTTCATCGACACGTACAAGCGCGGCGGGGTCTACCCGATGGACTTCCCGCACGTCCCGGGCGCCGAGGGAGCGGGCACGGTCGTCGCCGTCGGCGAGGGGGTGACCGACCTTGCCGTCGGCGACCGCATCGCCTGGGCGGACGCCCCCGGCTCCTACGCCGAGAGGGTGGTCGTGCCGGCGGACGTCGCGCTGCCCGTGCCGGACGCCCTGGACCTGCAGACGGCCGCGGCCCTGCCCCTGCAGGGCATGACCGCGCACTACCTGGTCGCCTCGACGTTCCCGCTCCACCCCGGCCAGACGGCGCTGCTGACGGCCGCCGCCGGCGGTGTCGGGCTCCTGCTGACCCAGCTCGCCGTGGCGCGCGGCGCCCGGGTGATCGGGATGGTCGGCTCGGCGGAGAAGGAGGCGCTCGCGCGCGAGGCCGGGGCGTCCGAGATCATCCGGTACACCGAGCTCGACGACCTCACGACGGAGGTGCCCCGCATCGTGCGGGACCTGACCGACGGCGTGGGCGTGGACGTGGCGTACGACGGCGTCGGCAAGGACACGTTCGACGCCTCGCTCGCGTCGGTGCGGCGCCGCGGCATGCTCGTCCTCTTCGGCGGCGCGAGCGGACAGGTGCCGCCCTTTGACCTCCAGCGCCTCAACCGGGCGGGCTCCTTGTTCACCACCCGGCCGACGCTGGGCCACTACACGGCCGACCGCGAGGAGCTGCTGTGGCGGGCGGGCGAGATCTTCGCCGCGGCCGCGGCCGGGACCCTGAAGGTGCGGATCGGCGCGACCTTCCCGCTCGCCGAGGCCCGCGCCGCGCACGAGGCGCTCGAGGGGCGGGCCACCACCGGCAAGGTGCTGCTGGTCCCCTGACCCTCAGCGCGCCTGCAACCGCTCAGCCGGCCTGCGCGAGGTGGGCGTCGAGCTGACGGGCGATCCCGCGCGCCCACGACCGGATCTCGTCCCAGTCCCGGTAGTCGCCCTCGGGAGCCCCCGAGAGGCGGACGACGGAGCGCTCACGCAGCACGAGCGCCGCGGGGTCGAGCCGCCCGGCGAAGGTGGTGTACCCGATCGGGTCGAGCTGACGGATCACGGACGAGGCCCGCACCGGGTCCTGCACGCGGCCGGAGGCGGCGACGCCGGCGAGACCGCAGGAGAACGCCCACACGGGCCGTCTGCGGAGCTCGTCGCCGAGCCGGCCGACGAGGTTGCGCATCGACTCCATCCACTGGGTCATGTAGACGGCGGACCCGAGCACGACGGCGTCGACCCCGTCCAGGCCGCGCACGTCCTGGGGCGTGACCCTCTTGGCCTCGTGCCTGGCGGCACGCAGCTCCTCGACGATGGCGTCACCGATCTCCGCGGTGGCCTGATGCTTGGACGCGACGACGACCAGGATCCTCATTGCTCCACTGTGCAGCCGCGGGGCGGACGGTTCGGGGGACCTTTGTCCTCGGATGCGGACGCCCCGTCAGCATCCCGCCGGCAGCCCGCCTCAGCCCGCGGGGGCGGCTGCCTCGATCACGTCGGCGGCGACGCGGACGGCGGCCACGGGGTCGGTGCGCGCGGCGTAGCCCGCGCACCGGCGCCGTACGCCGGGACCGAGGAGCCTGTCGAGGGCGGCGCCAGCGGTCTCCGGGGTGAACCGTCTCGGGTCGAGCCGTTCGGCGACCCCGAGGCGGAGCAACCGGTTCGCGTTGTCCGGCTGGTCGTGCGCGAAGGGCACCACAAGCTGCGGCACCCCGGCCCGGAGCACCTGCGCGACGGTCCCGATGCCGCCGTGGTGCACGACGGCGGCCACCCGGGGCAGCAGCCTGGCCATCGCCACCCACTCCACGTGGACGGCGCCCGCAGGGAGCGGGTCGGGCACCTGGTCCCGGAACCGGGTGAGCACCACGGTGCGACGTCCGCGTCGTCGGTCGGCCTCCACCGCGGCCGCGAAGAGCCGACGGGCGTGACGCATCGAGGAGCCGAAGGTCACCACGACGGGCGGTGCGCCCCCTTCGAGGAACGCCTCGAGCGCCGTCGGGAGCCCGCTCCCCGGTGCCCCGCTCCCCTCGTCGCCGGCGGGGACGAACCCGGCCAGCCGAATGTTGACCGGCCAGTCCGGGCGCACGGGCGCGAACCAGTCCGGGAACAGGCCGAGGTTCGTCTGCGGGGACGGCGCCCACCGGCCGAGGACGCGGGTGACCGGCGGCAGGCCGAGGCCGGCACGAAACGCGTTGACCGGCGGGGCGAGCAACGGGTCGGACGCCCAGCGGTCCACCGCGGCGAGGCGCGCGGCATGGACCTGCCGCGGCAGCCAGGACGGCGCGCGGACCGGGCCGAGCTCCGCGTTGTCGTAGGCGCTGAGGAACGCCGCAGGCTGGAGGTGCACGCCGACGAGCGGGTGACCGTGGCTGTCGTGGGCGATGCGGGCGCCGAGCGCCAGCACCGAGGCCGCCACCACGGTGCGGGCGGGGTCGAGCCCGGCCACGAACTCGTGGACGGGACGCATCGCCGGGAGCACGGCCTGCTCGACGACCGTGCGGAAGGACCGCGTCGGGCTCCACAGCCGCGGGTCCGCGGCCACGCGCTCGAAGTCGGCGACCGTCCCCATCGCCACCAGCTCAAGGCCTGCGGGCGCCACCAGATCGCGGAAGGCCGGGGTCGCCAGGACGGAGACACGGTGCCCGCGTGCCCTCAGCTCCGACCCCACCGCCACGAAGGGCAGCACGTCGCCGGCGCTCCCGAGCGTCGCGAGCACCACGTGCACGCTCATCGTCGAACGATAGAGCGGCACGGCACCGGAGGGGGAGGGTGGACCGGGTCAGTCACCCGGCGGGGCCGGCTTCAACGGCCCGTCCGGCGGGCGTGAGGCCGGGCGACCGTCACCCGGGCCAGTCGGCCACGCGCAGCCGTCTGACCGCGTCGTCGGGCTCGCCCAGCCCGAGCTGGAAGCGCAACGACGCGGGGGTGTCCGTACCGGCCCTGAGGTAACGCCCGGAGAGCTCGTCGAGCCCGCCGCGCGCGATCATGACGGCCAGCTCGACGACCTCCGCGACGTCGGTCCACTCGGTGCGGTTCTCGTGGGACCGCATGGAGCGGGTCATGTCCGTGACGACGACGCCCGGGGCGAGCTCGAACGCCCTCAGTCCCCGGTCGAAGCCGGCCTCGTGCAGCGCCCCACCGATGCGGAACAGCGCGGTCTTCGAGGCGTAGTAGGCGGTGGCGTCGGCGCTGTCCCGTGTTCCGGCCCCGGAGTTCAGGTTGACCACCCGGCCGCCGCCGCGCGCGAGCATGCCCGGGACGACGGCGCGTGCGAGGAGGAAGGGGCCACGAACGTTGGTCTCCATCACCGACCACCACTCCTCGCGGTCGGCCTCCCACAGCGGGACCTCGGTGTCGATACGCCCGGCGTTGTTGACCAGCAGGTCGATCGGGCCGAGCCGCTCCTCGACGTCGGCCACCGCGGTGTCCACCGCCGCGGCGTCCGTGACGTCGGCGACCACGGCCACGGCTCGGCGACCGAGGCCCTCGATCTCCCGGGCAACCTCGGCGAGCCGGTCGCCGTCGCGGGCGAGCACGCCGACGTCGAGACCGGCTCGGGCGAGCCCGACGGCCAGCGACCGCCCGATGCCGCGGGAGGCGCCGGTCACGAGCGCCGTGCGGGCGGGCGGCACGGCCGCCGCCGTGGCGTCGGCCCGCAGGTCACGCGCCGGGAGCTGCGCCCCGCCCGCCGAGGTCTCAGGCACGGAGCACCGCCCCGACGCGCTTTCCCGCGACCTTGACGATGCGCTTGCGCACACCCGCGGTCTCCTCCGCGGTGAGCGTGCGGTCCGCGGCACGCAGCCGCAGGGCGAACGCGAGGGACTTCTTGCCCTCGCCCAGCTGGTCGCCGGTGTAGACGTCGAAGAGGCGCACCTCCTCGGCCAGGTCCCCGGCTCCCTCGACGACGGCGGCGAGCACGTCGGCGGCGGGCACCGAGTCGTCGACGACGAGGGCGACGTCCTCCTTCGCGAGCGGGAAGGTCGAGACCGGGTCCACCTGGACCGGCTCGGCGGGGCTGGCGGCGAGGACGGCGTCGAGGTCGAGCTCGAACGCCACCGTGCGCGGCGGCAGCTCCAGCGCCGCGGTCGCCTTGGGGTGCAGCTCGCCGGCGTGGCCGACGACGGCGTCACCCACGACGAGCTCGGCGCAGCGGCCGGGGTGCCAGGGTGCGGTGCTCCCGGCCCGGACGGTGAGCTCGGTGCCGACGGTCGTCGCGACCGTGCGGGCGGCGTCGACGGCGTCGGCCCAGTCGACCCGGCGCCCCGGTCCCCACACGCCGTCGGGGACGAGCTGCCCGGCGAGGACGCCGGCGACGTGCCGCGGCTGGGCGGGCACGGCCGCCATCAGCGTGGCGATCTCCTCCGCGGTGGGCCGGCGGTCGGTTCCCGGCGCGGCGCCCGCCCGGACGCCCTCGGGCCTGGTGACGAGGCCGATCTCGAAGACGCCGAGCTCCGAGGCGCCGCGCGAGACGTTGCGGCGAGCCGTGTCGAACAGGGTGTCCAGGAGAGAGGTCCGCAGGGCGGGTGCGTCGTCGGCGATGGGGTTGAGCAGCCGCAGGGTGGCGCGGCGCGGGTCGTCGGCGGGCAGGCCGAGCTTGTCGTGCACGTCCCCCACGAACGGGTAGGACAGCACCTGGGTCAGGCCGCGCTCGGCGAGGGCGCGGGCGACGTCGCGGCGCTGGCGCTGCGCGACGGTCAGGCCGCGGCCGGCCGGGGCGGGCGGCAGGACCGAGGGGATCTCGTCGTACCCGGCCAGCCGGGCGACCTCCTCGACGAGGTGGGCGGGACCGACCAGGTCCGGCCGCCACGTGGGCGGGGTGACGACCACGCCGGGCGCGGCGTCGTCCGCGCCGTCGCCGGCGACCGTGGTCTCGGCGTCCGCGGCGGGCCTCACCGTGCAGCCGATCTGCTCGAGGATCGCCAGGACCTGCTCGCGCGGGTAGTCGACGCCCACCAGCCGCGAGGCGGCGGAGGGGTCGAAGGCGATGGGCGCGGGCGCCGTCGTGGTGTCGAGATCGCTGACGGCCGCGTCGGCGGTACCGCCGCCGTGCTCGACCAGCAGGTCGACCACCCGCTGCGCGGCGACCGCTTGCAGACGCGTGTCGACGCCACGCTCGAACCGCTTCGCCGCCTCGCTCGGGAGCTTGTGGCGGCGCGCCGTCCGTGCGACGGACACGGGGTCGAAGTGCGCGGCCTCGACGAGAACGTCGGTGGTGGCGTCGGCGACCTCGGTCTCCGCCCCTCCCATGACGCCGGCGAGGCCGAGGATGCGGCTGCCGCGGGCGCCGCCGGGCGAGTCGGTGATGAGGAGGTCCTCGGGGTCGAGGCGACGTTCGACGTCGTCGAGCGTGGTCAGCCGCTCCCCTGCCGCGGCGCGCCGCACGACGATCGGGGCGGCGAGCGTGGCGAGGTCGTAGGCGTGCAGCGGCTGGCCGAGGTCGAGCATGACGTAGTTGGTCACGTCGACGGCGAGCGAGATCGGCCGCATGCCGGCCTGGCTGAGCCGCTCGACCATCCACGCCGGGGTGGGGGCCGAGGGGTCGATGCCGCGGACGATGCGGGTGACGAAACGGTCGCAGCCCGGTCCGTCGACCGGCGTGGGGTCGTCCACCTCGACGGCGAACCCGTCGGCGGTCGCGGCCGGGGGCGGCGTCGGGAGGTTCTCCGGCAGACCGGGGTCGGTGAAGCGGGCCCCGGTGGAGTGGGCGTACTCGCGGGCGACGCCACGCATGGAGAAGCAGTACCCGCGGTCCGGGGTCACGTTGATCTCGAGGACCTCGGCGCCGAGGCCGAGGAGTGCGACGGCGTCCGTGCCGGCGGCGGGCACGGCGTCCGCGCTGAGGAACTCCTCGAGGACGATGATGCCGCTGTGGTCCTCGCCGAGCCCGAGCTCACGGGCGGAGCAGATCATGCCGTCGGAGACGTGGCCGTAGGTCTTGCGCGAGGCGATGGGGAACGGCCCGGGCAGGACCGCGCCCGGCAGGGCGACGACGACGTGGTCGCCCGCGGCGAAGTTGTGGGCACCGCAGATGATGCCGCGGCTGGGCACGTCCGCGGGTTCCTTGCCGGTCCCCGGGGCGTCGTTGTGCTCCCCGACGTCGACGCGGCAGTAGTTGATCGTCTTGCCGTTCTTCTGCTCCTCCTTCGAGACGGAGAGCACCTTGCCGACCACGAGGGGGCCGGTGACGGTGGGCGGGACGATCGACTCCTCCTCGAGGCCGACCCGCACGAGGTCGGCGGCGAGCTGGGCCGCGGTGGTGCCGGCGGGGACCTCGACGTGCTCGGCGAGCCAGGTCAGCGGGACGTGCGGCATGTCAGTTGCCCCTTCCGGTGGTGCCGAACTGCTGGGAGAAACGCACGTCGCCCTCGACCATGTCGTGCATGTCGGCGATGCCGTGGCGCAGCATGAGCGTCCGCTCGATGCCCATTCCGAAGGCGAAGCCGGAGTAGACGTCCGGGTCGATCCCGGCGGCGATCAGGACGTTCGGGTTGACCATCCCGCAGCCGCCCCACTCGATCCAGCCCGGTCCCCCCTTCTTCTGCGGGAACCACAGGTCCATCTCGGCGCTGGGCTCGGTGAACGGGAAGAAGCTCGGGCGGAGGCGGGTGCGGGCCTCGGGGCCGAACATCGCCCGGGCGAAGTGGTCCAGGGTGCCCTTCAGGTGCGCCATGGTGAGGCCCTTGTCGACGGCGAGCCCCTCGACCTGGTGGAACACCGGGGTGTGGGTGGCGTCGAGGGCGTCCGTGCGGAAGACCTTGCCGGGGCAGGCGATGTAGATGGGGACGTCGCGCGAGAGCATGGTGCGCGACTGCACCGGCGAGGTGTGCGTGCGCAGCACCAGGTTCGGGTCTCCCCCGGCCCCGGCGGGAGGCTCGACGTAGAACGTGTCCTGCATCTGGCGGGCCGGGTGGTCGGGCCCGAAGTTGAGGGCGTCGAAGTTGAACCACTCGTGCTCGACCTCGGGCCCCTCGGCGATCTCCCACCCCATGGCGACGAAGAAGTCCGAGACGTCCTCCATCAGTGTCTCGAGGGGGTGACGGGCGCCGCGGGGGGTACGGGCGCTGGGCAGGGTGACGTCGACCGTCTCCGTGCGGAGCACCTGCTCGTCGCGCTCCGCCTCGAGCTCGGCCTGACGGGCCGCGATCGCCTTGTTCAGGCGCCCGCGCGCCTGGCCCACGAGCTTGCCAGCGACGGCCTTGTCCTTGGGGTCGAGCCCGCCGATGGCGCGGTTCGCGAGGGCGAGGGGGCTGCGGTCACCGGTGTGCGCGAGCCGTGCGGCCTTGAGCTCGTCGAGTGTGGACGCTGCCGCGACGGCGGCCAGTCCCTCTTCGACCGCGGCCGAGACTGCGGCCTCGTCCAGCGGGTGGAGGGACTCGTTGGTCAAAGTCATGCCTAACCTTCCGGGCGGATCGGGGCCGGCGGACGACGCGGACGACGACGCGCATCGCTGCCAGCGGGACAGTCTAGGTGGCACGCCCGCCCGGGCGCGGATCGGTCTCGAGGCGCAGCTCAGACCAGGCCCAGGGCGGGCCCGGTAAATCGTCCGGCTCGGCGGACGAGCAGCAGCGCAGAAGGCACCTGCCGATCGTAACGCGCCCGTCGGTCAGCATTCGAGGGTGCGTGGTGGCACGCCACGGCGAGTGTCTTGTCAGAACGGCGGAGGGTCGTCGTCCTTGTCGGTTGGTCGCGGCGGTGGCCCCGGCGGTCTGACGGGCTTTCGGACGTACTGGTGCCCGGTGGGCGCCGTCCAGGTCACTTCTCCGGTGGTGGGGTCGCGGCTGGAGTCCCACAGCCCGACGGTCTTGACGTCGTGGTGCCCGTGGCACTTGGCGTCGCACCGGTGCTTGTCGGTCTGCGCAACCAGCTCCTTCCTCGCCTCGTCGTAGGAGTCGATATGGTCGATCTCGCAGGCCCATGCCGGTATCCGACAGCCGGGGAACACGCACGTGACGTCCCTGGCGACGATCGTGCGGGTCAGGTCCGCGCCCGGCCGGTACGCCTTGGACGACAGTGCGACGAACTCCCCGGTCGCCGCGTCCGTGAACAACGCGCGCCAGGTGGCGTCCTGAGCGATCTCCCGGGCGAGGTCGGCGGGGATCGGCCCGTAGCCACCGAGGATCGCCGGCTCGTCGTCGATCCCGAGGAGCGTGCCGCCCGCGACGGTCACCTGGAGGTGCGGGCTCCGCCTCTGGAGCCTGGGTAGGTCTCGGCCCGCCAGATCCTTGCCGCTGTCCGCCATCCGCCTGAAGACGTCGCTGAAGACGTCGGCCCGCAGCTGCGGGAGCGTGCGGCCGTCTCCCGGCGCCTTCGCGCCCTGGGCCATCGCATCGACGACTACCCGCACCCTCTCGGCGTCGTCCGCCCGCAGGTACGCGCTCACCCAGGCCATCGAGTCCGGCGCCGGCTCGATGCGCACCTCACGGTCCGCACAGGCCTTGGCGTGCCGCTTCGCAGCGGCCGCAGGGTTCGCGGTGAGGGCCTCTCGGCGCATCATGTCCCGCAGCTGTGGGGCGGTGTACAGGTCAGCGTCCGGCAGCAGCTTGTCGTGCACCACGCGACGCTCGTCCGGGGACAGCCACTCCTCGAGGAGCAGCACGTTGGCCTTCCGGAGGTCGATGCGCCCCGCCGCCAGTGCGTCCGCGACCGCGGGGAACTCCTCCAGCGCCTCCGCGGTGGTGACCCGTGCCTCCGCCGCGTACCTCGTGACGCTCAGCCGTGCCTCCACCTCGAAAACCGTCGACCGGGCGGATCTGGGTCCACCTGCCGACCGCCGTCGGCCGAGCTCGGCGATCGCCCGCGCCTGCTGGGCGGCGGCCCAGGCGACCTCGCGCTCCCATGCCGCGACCACCTCGACGAGCGTGGCGTCGTCCGCGTCGGCCAGCGCGGTGCGCTCGAGCTTCCGCGCCAGCTCCGGGCCCGGCCGGTGCGCCTCGAGCAGCGCGGCGGCGGGCGAGCGGAGCCGGTGCGGCGAGGGCTCCTCCGCCTCCTCCGGCGACGGGGTGGTGAGGTGCGGCTGGGGAAGGATCCACGGGGCTGCCTTCGCCAGCTCGACGACCTCGACCGCGATGTCGGCCTGGGGAGTGTCGTGGTCGTCGTACTCGAGGCTCAGGGCGAGCAGGGGTTCACCGTCCTGCATGCTCACCGTGATGGTGGGTGGCTGCCGTCGTCGACCAGCCGGCCGCTCCATGAGTGCAACGTCTCCGTCCATGTATCGAACGTACATTCGACCACTGACATCGGGGCGGTCGGTGTGGACGAAGAAGGCACCTCAGGTGTTGTGGACGCGACTACCCGGCTGCGAGCGCCAGGTCCGCGAGGGACTCGTGCAGGGGTGTACCACTCCTGCCGGCGCCGAGATGGGAGACCTGCAGCCGCGCGTGCGTCGCCGTCCAGGGCGGACCGGCGTAGACCGAGAGCGCGTGCGCGCGGGCGGAGAGGTCGCCGTCGTCAGGGCGCCGGTTCCGCGAACGAGCGATCGTGACGTGCGCGCGGCGCCGGTCACGGCGCTCGAAGGAGGCGTACCGGGCGCCGGCGTCCTCGCAGGCGGCCATCAGCTCGACCAGCCTGCCGCCCTGCCCCTCGCCGCCGGCCTCGTCCCAGAGCCAGCGCCCGCCCCCGGCCCGCACCTCCTCGTGGACACCGACCCACAGCGTCTGCCGTGAGAACACCCCGGCACCGCGCAGCTGCAGGCGGAGCGGCGGGAACCCCGCGGTCACGGCGCGCAGGTCGGTCGTGAGGTCGTCCACCGCGCCGTCGGGGACCTCGCCGAAGAAGGCGAGGGTGATGTGCCGCTGCTCCTCGGGCACCCAGCGCAACGTCGGCCGCCCGCTGCGGGGAGCGGGCACCGGGTCGAGCGCGGTCACCGAGCGCACCGCCAGATCGAGGTGCTCCTGAACGTCCGGAGGCAGGGGCAGGGAGACGAAGAGCCTCATCGACCTCAGCCGGCCCGTTGGCGGGCGACCGGCCCGGTCTCGGCGGTCTCTGCCGCCTCGGCGAGCTCGGCGAGCGACGCGGTCAGCGCCGAGGCGAGGTCGGCCGCCTCGCCCGGGCGGAGCCGGGCGGTGGCGACGCACTCGTCCGACCGCCACACGCTCACGACGACGACGCCGGCCTCCGGGTGCGCGGAGACCCGCACCCCGCGCCAGCCCCCACGTGGGTCGGGGACCCAGCGGGTGTGCGGAGGCACCGGGACGACGCTCATCTCCGGATGATCCCCCCGGTCCGGTGCCGCGTCAACGAGCGGCCCGGACCGGTGGCGCACGATGGCACGGCCCAGCCCCGCCACGAGGGCGGAGTGCCCGCTGGGCCGGCGGCCGCCTGTGCCCTGGATCACATCATGGAAAGGCAGTACCGTCGGGTATGCGAATCTCCGACGTGCTACGACGCAAGGGTGACGACGTCGTCACCATCCGCCGCGACGCGACGGTCGCCGACCTCCTCGACCTCCTGGTGAGCCACCGCATCGGAGCGGTGGTCGTCTCCGACAAGGACGGTCAGGTGGACGGCATCGTCAGCGAACGGGACGTGATCGTCCATCTGCGGCGCGCCACCGTCCCGCCCCTGGACGAGAAGGTCGGCGCCATCATGACGACCGAGGTCACCGTCTGCAGCCCCGACGACGACACCGAGAGCCTCGCTCGCACGATGACCGACCGGCGCGTCCGCCACCTGCCCGTCGTCGTGGACGGCCGGCTGGCGGGCATCGTCAGCATCGGCGACATCGTCAAGCAGCGGCTGGACGAGCTCCAGGACGAGCGGGACCAGCTCGTCGACTACGTCCAGCAGGGGCGTCCGGCACCGTACTGACGCCGGGCGGCCAGGTGAGGCCGCGCTCGAGCGTGGCACGATCGTGCCCGTGGGAGCGACGAGCGTGGTGTGCTGCGGCCTGACGACGCTCGACGTCACCCAGGTCGTCGACCGGGTGCCCGGGGCCGACGAGAAGGTCGTGGCGCACTCCCTCGCCGTGGAGGTGGGCGGGCCGGCCGCCAACGCGGCGCGCACGGCTGCCACCCTGGGGAGGTCGACGACGCTCGTGACGGCCCTGGGGTCGGGCCCGCTCGCCGGCCTCGCGCGCGACGAGCTCGTGGCCGCCGGCGTGGCCGTCGTCGACCTGGCGGACGACGGCGACCCGCCCGTCTCCACCGTCCTGGTCACCCGGGGCACGGGCGAGCGTGCCGTCGTCTCGACCAACGCCGTCGGGCGCGCGGTCGCGACTCCCGCGCCTGAGGTCCTCGACGGCGCCGCCGTCCTCCTCGTCGACGGGCACCTCCTCGCGGCCCAGACCGCCCTGGCCGGCGCTGCCCGCGCGCGGGGCACGACCGTCGTGCTGGACGGCGGTTCGTGGAAGGACGGGTTGGACGACCTGCTGCCGCACGTGGACCTGGCCGTCCTCTCCGCCGACTTCCTGCCGCCGTGGCTCGACAGCGACGCGGGCACCGAGCGGCGCGACGCCGAGGTCCTCACGGCGGTGGCCGGCCGCGGGCCGCGCCTCGTCGCCCGGTCGCACGGCGGGTCCCCCGTGTCCGTGCTGCACGAGGGCGCGTTCCTCGAGCTGCCGGTCCCCGCCGTCGAGGTCGTCGACACGCTCGGTGCGGGCGACGTGCTGCACGGCGCAGTCACCGCGGCGCTCGCCTCGGGCGCGGCGTGGGCCGACGCCCTCGCCCGGGGCGTCGAGGTGGCGAGCCTGTCGGTCGGGCACGCCGGCGCGATGGGCTGGGCGGCCGACCTGCAAGACCGCGTCGGCCGCCTCCGCGCGGGCGACTAGCGTCCCCGTCATGAGCACCTCTCCCGGCGGTCCGACGACGTCGGAGACGCCGCACCTTGCGTCGCGCGGACGCCGCGGCGTCGCGCCGTGGGTCCCGGCCACGCTCGTGCTCACCGTCGTCGGCTGGGGCGGCAACCAGTTCACGCCGCTGATGCTGCTCTACCGCGACACGCTCGGGCTGTCCTCGGTGACGGTCAACGCCGTGCTGGGCGTCTACGTGCTCGGTCTCATCCCCGCCCTGCTCCTCGGCGGACCTGCCTCCGACCGGATCGGGCGGCGGCCGGTGACCACGTGGGCGGTGCTCGCCGCCCTCCTCGGCTCGGCCGTCATGGCGGCGGCACCGCTCGGCGCCTGGCTGCTGTTCCCCGGCCGGTTCATCACGGGCGTCTCCGTCGGGCTGGCCATGGCCGCGGCCACCAGCTGGGTCAAGGAGCTCTCCAGCCCGCCGTTCGACCACGCCGCCGCGGGCGCGGGTGCCCGCCGCGCGTCGGTCGGGCTGACCGCCGGGTTCGGCTTCGGTCCGGTACTCACCTCGGCGATGGCGGAGTGGGCCCCGGCTCCGGAGGTGCTGCCCTATCTCCTCCACCTCGCCGTCACGCTGCCCGCCCTGCTGGCCGTGCGCGCGCTCCCGGAGCCGTCGCGGCTGAGCCCGCGCCGGAGCGTCCACGGCGGGCCGGCCGCGCCCTCGGTGCACCGTCCGCGATTCCTGCGCGTGGTGACCCCCGCGGCGCCGTGGGTGTTCGGGGTCAACGCGGTCTCCATCGCCGTCGTCCCGCTCGTCCTCTCCTCGGCCGTCGCCGGGCACGGCCTCGCCTACGCCACCCTGCTGATCGCCCTCACCTTCGGCGCGGGGCTGGCGGTGCAGCCGCTCGCCCGGCGCCTCGACGACCCCGGGAGCGCCCGCGCGCTGCTGGTGGCCCTCGGCGTGGTGATCCTCGGCCTGGGCGTGACGACCCTGACGGCGGCGAGCCTGAACCCCTGGATCGGCATGGCGGGCTCGGTGGTGCTCGGTTCCAGCTACGGCATCAACCTCGTCTCCGGGCTGCAGGAGGTCCAGCGCATCGCCGGGCCCCGCGACCTCGGCGCCCTCACCGGGATCTTCTACGCCCTCGGCTACCTGGGCTTCCTCCTGCCCACGGTGATGGCCGCGCTGGCGGGGTGGTTCGACTACGTGGCGATGCTCTCTGCGCTCACGGTGCTCGCCGCGCTGTGCCTGGCCGTCGTCGCCCGCAGCTCCCGCAGCGGGCTCCCGCAGCGGGACTGACCGGGCCGCTCAGCCGTCGTGCCAGCGCACGACGACGTCCGCGCGCGCTCGGGTGCTCGCCACCAGCTCGGCGTTGCGCTGGTCGGAGCCCTCGGCGAACGCGGTCGCAACCTCCGGCGGACGCCCGTGCGCGAGGTGCCGGGCGAGCAGCCGGGACCGCCGTGCGTCGTCGTCGACCTCCACGAACCAGGTCTCGTCGAGCAGGCGGCGCAGGCGCTGCCAGGGATCGGTGGGGAGCAGGAGGTAGTTGCCCTCGGTCAGCACCACCGGGGTACCGGCGGGGACGGGCACCGCGCTGCCGATGGGCTCCTCGAGGTGCCGGTCGAAGAGCGGGGCGTAGACCGTCGGGGAATCCTCGCGCTGGACGCGGACGCGCCGCACCAGGGAGACGTACCCCTCTGCGTCGAAGGTGTCGGGCGCTCCCTTGCGGTCCGCCCGTCCCAGCCGCTCGAGCTCGGCCTGGGCCAGGTGGAACCCGTCCATGCCGACCACCACCGCGTCGGTGCCCGCCTCCTGGAGCGCGGCCGCGAGCAGCGCGGTCAGCGTCGACTTGCCCGCGCCTGGGGCGCCGACCACGCCGATCAGCGCCCGGCCCCGGCGGTCGGGGCCGCCCTGGCGGCGCACCATGTGGACGCGGTCCACGAGGGCCGACACGTCGTCCGGCCCGGCGAGCAGCGTCGTCGCGTTCATGCGCGGCGTTGGGCCCGGGCCGAGGCGTAGAGACAGACCGTCGCGGCGGTGGCCAGGTTGAGAGACTCGGCGAGCCCGTGGATCGGCACCCGTACCGCGGCGTCGCACAGGGACCGCTCCTCCTCGGCAAGTCCGTGCGCCTCGTTGCCGAACACCCAGACGGTGGGGCCGGTCAGGTCGGGGGCGACGAGAGCGGTGGCGGTGAGCTCGTCGGGGTCGGCGGGCAGGCCCGGGAGGTCGGAGCGGTCCTGGAGGTCGTCGAGGTCCCACTCCCCCGCGCCGTCGGCGGCCAGGACGACGGGGCGGGACATCTTCCGCAGGGCAGAGAGCACGTCACCCAGGTCATGGCCGGTCACGACGGGGAGGTGGAAGAGCGATCCGGCGGTCGAGCGGACCACCTTGGGGTTGAGCAGCTCGACGCTGCCGGCCGCGAGGACGACGGCGTCCGCCCCGGCGGCGTCGGCCGCGCGGATGACGGCGCCGGCGTTGCCGGGGTCGTTCACCCGGGCCAGGACCGCGACGAGCCGGGGACCGGCGCCGTCGTTCAGGGCGGCGAGGTCCGCAAGGGCC